>NZ_JBPWGY010000005.1:0-353277 GCF_051780025.1 Bacillus cereus group sp. BceL062
CTAAAAAGTGGTCGAAGTGGTCAAAAAGTGGTCAATGAAGAAAAACAAGAAGGTTAAACCCTGCGGTATAAGTGATATAATGCTTTTATAGTGTAAGTTTTTTCTTTACACTATAATGAAGTCATCATAGTAAATAATATATAGAGTATCATGTTTTCCAAAAAGATGCTACATCGAAAGGAGAGATTATCATAAAAGCCAGTGGTATTGTCGTTGAATATAACCCTTTTCATAACGGTCATGATTATCATGTGCAACAAACAAAAAAGTTAACACACTCTGATATTATAATTGCCGTTATGAGTGGCCCTTTTTTGCAGCGTGGTGAGCCCGCACTCATTTCCAAATGGTATCGCACTAAAATGGCCTTAGCAAGCGGTGTAGACCTTATTGTAGAGCTTCCATACGCATTTGCAACACAAAAAGCTGAAACTTTTGCAAATGGTGCTATTTCCATCTTAAATGCCTTACGCGTTTCTGAAATTTGTTTTGGCAGTGAAGATGGACAAATCGAAAATTTTTATAATACCATCTCTGTACAAAAAAACGAAGAAGTGACTTTTAATCGTCTCGTAAAACAATTTATGAGCGCAGGTAATAGTTACGCCAAAGCTACATCCGAAGCCTTTCTACACATTTTACCATCCAAAAAAAACATCGATATGTCACAACCAAATAACATTTTAGGCTTTCAATACATAAAAGCAATTCTGGCGCAAAATAGTTCTATGCAAGCACAAACTATAAAAAGATACGCATCTCATTATCACGATGAAACATTTAGCAACCAACATATCGCAAGTGCAACGAGTATTCGTAAACAACTCCTTAGCGACAATGGTTCATTTACAGAAATTGAGCCTTTTATCCCGAAAGCAACCGCTTCTCTTTTAGCAACTTATAAACAAAACTTCGGGATATTACATAATTGGGAACAATACTTTTCATTTTTTAAATACAAACTTATGACGATGTCTCCAGGGGACTTACGACATATATATGAAATCGAAGAAGGTTTAGAGCATCGTATTTTATCAAAAATACAAAACAGCTCTTCCTACCACTCATTCATGGAAGCATTAAAAACAAAACGTTATACATGGACTAGATTACAAAGAGCCTGTACACATATTTTAACAAACACGACAAAAGAAGAGATGCATATGGCAAATATAGAACAACATGCACCGTATATTCGTCTACTCGGCATGTCACAAAAAGGACAAACTTATATTTCAAAAAACAAGAAAAAAATAGAACTTCCAATCCTTACTCATACAAAAAGTTTTGACCATCCTACTTTACATATAGAGCGAAAAGCAAATTCTGTATATTTCTCTATCATGCAAGAACCATTACGGACACAACTACTAAAACAAGACGTAACACACCATCCAATTCGTTACGATGAAACAACTACAACGTTTCTATAAGAAAAACCTCTCTATTTCAGAGAGGTTTATTTTTTCTCACCCATTTTTTCCAAATACTTCAACGCATCATCCAGCGTATCCACTGGTACAACCTTCATTTTTGTTTTAATATCTTTCGCAGCCTCAAGTGCATCTTTATAGTTGGATTTCTCCGCACCTTTTTCATTTGGCGCAAAAAACACCTCAGCACCCGCATCACTAGCAGCTACCACTTTTTGCTGTATACCACCAATTGGGCCAATTTCTCCCTTTTCATTAATTGTACCTGTTCCAGCAATTTCATGTCCTTTTGTTAAATCTTCTTCCACAAGTTGATTATATATTTCTAATGTAAACATTAAGCCTGCTGATGGCCCACCTATTTCATGGGAATCAATTTTCACTTTCGGATCTACTACTAACTCTCTTTCCGTCACGATAGAGACACCTATACCTACGCGGCCATTTCCATTAGGAATTGTCTTTACATTTAAATTTTCTTTTAACTGTTTTCCGCCTCGCATGTACTCAATATTTACTGTATCTCCTTCTTTTTTCCCTGTCATATACTCAATAAATTGATCCGTCTTTTCAAATGTTTTTCCGTCGACAGCTATGATGATATCTCCAAGCTTAAGCTTCCCCTCTGACGGCATACCCTTCGCTACACCAGCAACTAATACACCTTTATTTTCAAAAGAAACAGTACGATTCGCTTGTTTATACGCATTATAAATTGCTGCATTTTGCGAGTCTTTCATTGCATAATTTTGGCGGAATTGATATTCTTCATCACTCTCGCCCCTTTGCAATATTTCTTCCGCCTTCGAAACATGTGTATATTTATTAAATTGTGCCGCTATTAAATTCACCACATTTGCCGGCCCCATCGAAACCGTTACAAGCATAAAATCACCAGATTCTTTTGTTCCACCCTCAACCTGGACATACGGCTCTAATTTCGCAGCCATTCCTGGTTTTGTTACATAGTACGGTAAACGCACATAAACAAGTAACATCGCCAATATCACACCTATTAAGATTGCATATATAAACCGAAAACGCTTAAACATTATGTTTCTCCTTCCACTGCTCAATTAATAAATAAATATTTGAAACATGTTTTTCTGCTTCTACTTCTCCGACTCGAATAATGTCTTCAATGTTTGTAAAAGCACGTGAACTAAATTGTTCCACAGCTGGTCGCATCATTAAATCTGATGCAATTTGCCGATTCATTACAAGCTCATGCTGCATAATTTCAATACTTTGCATAATTACATCATAAATAGATGTAACCTCACCATTCACCTTAATCGGAGATACATCAACAGCAATAACAATATCGGCACCTAACTCTTTTACAACCGAAACTGGGATGCGATCAATCACTCCACCATCTACTAATAATCGTCCATTTACCTTTTCTGGCACAAACACTCCAGGGACAGATATACTAGCCCTCACCGCATCTGCAACAGGACCACTTGTAAAAACCACTTTCTCCCCCTTCAATATGTCAGTAGCCACAACAGCTGTCGGGATATCTAACTCTTCTAAATTTTTATTATATGTAAACATTTTAATCATATCTTTGACACGTTTACCAGCAATAAACCCCATTTTTGGTACCGTGAAATCTAAATAGTATTTCCTCTTAAAAACAGTCGCCAATTTATACAATCGTTCAACGTTACAGCCAGCTGCATAAAATGTACCTATTAAGGCCCCCATACTACTCCCTGCAATCATATGAATCGGGATACCCGCTTCCCTTAAAACTTTTATAACGCCAATATGAGCAAATCCTTTCGCTCCCCCAGATCCAAGCGCTAAACCAATCTTCGGTTCTTTCATTTTTCTCACCCTTTAATTTTTTTCATCCCTTTTTCATACTTATGGTCTAAATTCACCACGTATCCACGTATACTGAAATGAACGTTTTTTGGGACAAAGGGGGATTTACTTACATGTATGAAAAATGGAAAACCGCTTTCCTTACCATATCAACACTATTTTTAACCTTTTCTCTTGTACTCCACCCCCAAGCTGCTTTGCAAGCTTCCATTCGAGGGTTAAATATATGGTGGGAAGTTGTATTCCCTTCACTATTACCGTTTTTCATCATTGCGGAACTTCTAATTAGTATCGGTGTTGTAAAATTTATAGGCGTTATATTAGAACCACTCATGCGACCACTTTTTCGCGTTCCAGGAATAGGTGGATTTGTTTGGGCAATGGGCATGGCCTCAGGGTTCCCTGCTGGCGCCAAATTAAGCGCTAGACTGCGTAAAAGCGATCAAATAACACAAATTGAAGCCGAGCGCCTCGTATCTTTCACAAACTCTTCTAATCCACTTTTTATTTTTGGAGCTGTTTCTATCGGTTTTTTCAATAATCCGAAATTAGGAATCGTACTAGCTGCTGCACATTATTTAAGCAACTTTGCCGTCGGATTAATAATGCGTTTTTACGGGCATAACACATCTTACACAAATGATAAACAAACTACTAAAAAACGTCCTTTTCAAAACCCTTTTTCAATCCTTCACCAAACACGCTTGCAAGAAAAAAGACCAATAGGAAAATTACTTGGGGACGCTATCGTTTCTTCCATTCAAACATTACTTATGATTGGCGGATTTATTATTTTATTTTCTGTGTTAAACAAAATGATTACTGTATTCCATATTACAGCAACTCTTTCTTTTATTATGCAACATATTTTATCATTCTTCCAACTAAGTACTGATTTTAGTATTCCGATATTATCAGGTATTTTTGAAATGACACTCGGAAGCCAAATGATTAGTCAAATAAATGAAACACCCCTTCTGCAACAAGCGATGGTAACAAGCTTCATTTTAGCATTTAGCGGCCTTTCAATTCAGGCACAAGTTGCTAGCATACTAGCTGAAACGGATATCCGATTTAAGCCATATTTTTTCGCACGACTTATCCAAAGTATTCTTGCTCCTATTTTTACGTTTATATTTTGGAAACCTTTTTATGAGAAAGTAAGTTCTTTCTCACCTATGGAAAAAGATATTCCCGTATTTTTATCCAATCATTCTTCTACACTACTTGAAATTTGGACATCTTTTGTACACTACGGACCAATTTTCACATTATTTTGTTTATACTTATATGTTATCTTATTATTTTTACGCATGAATAAAGAAAAACCCCGTTCACTTTAACGGGGTTTGAAACTTTTCTTTTAAAGCACGCTCTACAATAGGAGGCACAAGATCTACTACACTTCCTCCATACCTCGCAACTTCTTTCACAATACTCGAACTTAAAAATGAATATTGGTTGTTTGTCATTATAAAAAAGGTTTCAATATTTTCATCTAATTTTCGATTCATAGAAGTAATTTGCATCTCATATTCAAAGTCAGAAACCGCTCGTAAACCACGTAAAATTGCATTTGCATTACGCATTTTTGCATACTCCACTAATAGCCCGCTATGCGAATCCACTTTTACATTTGGGATATCCTTTGTTGCTTCTCGAATTAAATCTAGACGTTCTTCAACTGAAAAGAATGGTTTTTTTGATGAATTGTTTAAAACAACTACGTACACTTCATCAAACACTTTTGCTCCCCTTTTAATAATATCAAGATGCCCAAGGGTAATTGGATCAAAACTCCCTGAAGAAATAGCTATACTTGTCATTCTGTCTCCTCACCTTCATACTTATAAATCGATATTGCTGTAATCCCATAATTTTCAGCTCTTACTTTTACAAGATTCCCTATAGAATCAGGTAAAACAACATCATTACCATGCTCTGACATAATTAATCCATCTCTATGTAGCAATCCATGTTGATCCATCACACTAATCAAAGATACAATTTTTTGATCTTTATATGGAGGATCTATTAGTATAAGATCGAATGACATTTCACGCTTTATGAGCGCTTTCACCGCACGCTCTGCATCATTTCGATACACTTCAGCTTGTTCATGTATTCTACAACTTTCTAAATTTTGATGAATGACTTTTATTGCTTTACTATCCCGATCAACAAAAATCGCTTTTTCAATCCCTCTACTTATAGCCTCAATTCCAAGGCCACCACTACCGCCAAATAAATCAAGAGCGGTACCACCATCAAAATAAGGGCCTATCATATTAAAAATAGATTCTTTTACTTTATCCGTCGTTGGACGTGTTGTATTGCCGGGAACCGCTTTAAGTGGGTGCCCTTTACATTTTCCTGAAACTACTCTCATCTGTTGTCACTACCTTTATTTCAATCTATCGAGCGCTTATAAAATAATTTCCCACTTCAGTAACAAACTATATGTAACTTTCACCTATCCATAAGAAACTTTCTCTAAAAATAACCGCTCGTCATTTTTTATGTATTTATCTCGCCATTCGCTAACACAAACCCATTATGTACATTAATTCCACTTTCCCCCGCATTAACGGGCAGTAAAACTCCCAACTCAAAATTCGGTTAGAACAAAAAGTGAGCTGGGAAATTAACTGCCCGTAAACGCCCGATTAGTGAAGGCTAATAATCAACGGGGATGCCCCCACTGATTAAAGTTTCACTTTATCTTTTTTTATCCTATCATAAAATAAAAAAAAGAAAAATAAAAAGCCAAACATAAAATTTAAATTCATTATGTATATCTTCATTTAGATTGGACATAAATAATTATAACAACATCACCTTCGATGTTGTTGCCAACCGCGGAGAAGACTTACGTTTCCCCATAAGTTCTTCCTCCGGTTTCTCCTCTCCCTTTGCCTTCTTACTAGTACATACTAGTATAAGAAGGGCCCTGCTTTGCAGGGTTTTTTTTCTTTGTCTACTTTTCATTTAAAAAGTGAGATGGTACAGTAAAAGAAAGAGGAGGAAAAGATATGATTCAACGCTTTATAGAACTTGGAGAAGGCTACTCTGATTTATATGAATTACTTGAAATTGCCAAAGCAAACCAAGAACGTATAACACATATGTTACAATTTGAAACAATTAAAAACGAAAAGAAAGTATGCTCGCTTGTTGTAATATTAAAACCGACCACTACTGGAGATTTCCAACCATTATACATATGTCGTGAAGGTATTCCTATGCCTGAAAACAAAAAAAGTAAACGTGTCATTTTATTTGAAGAGATGGCAGAAAAACTAGGAAAAAAAGTGACCACATTTACTGTAAAACCGTCCACAACTTTCCCAGAAAAAGAACTATTTTTCAATCATCTAATTGGTATTTTACGAATGAATAATTTCATTCCTCCAATGAAATAACACTTTATTTAAAGTAAAAAAATCCCACGCTAAACGTAGCAGGGGATTTTTTTACTTTAACTATAATCGTATTCTTTTGCCCGATCAGGACGGGAATTTTCAAATTCCGTTTTTAAAAACGGACGGTACGACTGTTCTATCTTTTTCACAAAAGGAAGTTTATTCAACTTATGCATCATATGCTCAATTTGTTCCATATCACAATATACAACGGCATATTTTAATCGTTTTGATATGTAATGTATGTTACCATATTTTCTTAAAATCTTGGCATGTTTCAATGAATGTAAATAAACAATCATACTTTGTCGTTGCCCGAACATAATCTTCTCCATCTTCTCCTTTTAAAAACTTATATTTTATATTTTTTGAAAACTAACCAGAAATTTATGACATAATGAAACAAACTCTGTATACGTTTTCTTACATCTTCTAAAAAACGGGGTACATCACCCCGTTTTTTTACAACCGCAACCTCCGCCAGTACCGCAACCTCCGCCACAGCCACCAGCATCGAAAAATGGATTTCCTGTTGGAACTTTAATAGAAGAGGATACCTCAGAACCAATTGCTACACTAACTTCATCTAATAACTTTTGTAAAGCAGTTTCTGCTCGTTTAAAGGTTGCAATCTTATCATGCAAGTCTACAGAACGCTTTAATTCCCTCATTTTTGTTGACACGATAGTATAGTCAGGATGGTATTTCCCAAAACGCTGCACTTCCTCATATCGTTCCTTCATCGCTGTAAATTGCTGAATTAATGTCTGAACTTCCACATCCTCATGCAATTCTTTATAACACTTACGATAATCTTCTGCTATATCTGAACAGATGATCGCTTTTGCAAGCTGCTCTGCCTTATCTAATATTAATACGCTTTCTAGCGTCGCTACAATCATGAGAGACACCTCCGAGTATTCATCATACCACATTTAGAATAGAACTACTAATTGAAGTGACTCACTTAAAAAAAAGATATGACTCTAACTATTTTCAAACAATCTCAGATACGCTTATACATTAATATGTTCCGCAATATTATATTTAAGAACATCCCATTCTCCGCCGTTTTCTTTCACATAACTAATACATGCATTTTTTAACGGGGTCTTAAACGTAATTTCATCTGGTGCAATTGCATGTAAAATAGCTTTTATCGCATGTGAATGAGCAACAATAATAATACGTTTACCAGAATGAGTTACTGCAACATCTTCTAAAGCAGCAAAGCAACGAGCTACAATTTCTTTATCTAACTCCATACCTTCTACTTTACCCTCCGCAATTAACTCTCTAACAGTCGCAACCGGCTTCCCTGAAGCTTCTCCAAAATTCCGTTCAACAAATCGTTCATCTAATAAAATGGATTGTAATCCAGCTGCCTCTGCGATTGCCTTAGCCGTTTCTTGTGCTCTAATTAACGGACTACTTATAATAATATCCCACGATTCTACTTGCAAAGCAGCCGCACTTTGACTCGCTTGCTTTTTCCCAACTTCATTAAGTGGAATATCTTCACGCCCCTGAATAATCTCTTGAAAATTCCAATCAGTTTGTCCATGTCGTACTAAACAAATTTCCGTCATGCTGCAACTCCTTTTTTAAATAATCCGCTTCTATTGTAACAAAAGTTCTGCATGACGGACATAGTTTTCCCTTCCAATTATGTCGTATTTTGCTGCTTCATATACTGAAACATATCAATCATGATCGAAGCAACCGCCAATTGATTTTGAAATTTTTCTACTTTATCTGGTATCGTTTTTTTGAAATGTTGCATAGCAGCCAGCTCAAAAGCTTCTTTTTCTTCAGGATTTCGGGTTAACTTCCTATACCAGTATGGCTGCTCCCTAATATAACGCGATAAGTCCTCATCAGCCTTTATAAACTCCATAAGTTCTTCTCTCATCATCTTTCCCCCTAATCCTTTTGAAAGAAAAATGGATTATTTTCTTTGGAAGTACTTTGTTCTTGTTGCGTGCGACTTCCTTGAAACTGTTGAATAACTTGTTGCACACTCCCGATAGCACTCGTCACATTAGCTAAATGATGCTGCATTTGTTCCACATCTAGCTTTTTAAAAAAAGAAAGCATTTGTCCCATCACATCAGCAGTTTTTTCCTCTTCAGTTCGATTGTCTTTTTCCTTCTCTTTTTTATTTTCTTTTACTGAAGAAAATGCAGGCGCTCCATCAGGTCTATAAGTTGCCCATATTGGATCTTCCTCACCAAGTAAGTACCATTCTTCATAAAATTGCTGCCAAGTTTTTTGACCACTTCTAACGTCATGAACCATTTTAGGGTGATGGTTTACAAATTCTTTAAACTGTTGAACCGATGGATGTAACGGTCCTTTTGTTGTTGGCATAATCCTCACCTCTTCATGTATATCTACTTATATTGTAAGAAAAAAAAGGCGCATGGTTCGCCTATTTTTAGACGATTCATGCACCTTTTTTTACACTACTTAAAGTTTCACTTTATTTTCGAATAAAGTTTTGCGTATAAAATTTATCATATACCCCAACACCTAATCCGGTAAATTGTTCATTAAATAAATTTTTTCTATGCCCCTCACTATTTAACCAACCTTGTACCGCTGCAATTCCATCACTATGTTGTGCCGCTATATTCTCACCAGCAAGCTGAAACCCTACTCGTCCTCGTTGTAAACGATCTCCTAACGTACCTAATGTAGGTGAATCATGTGAAAAGTAATTATTGTCTTTCATATCTTTGCTATGTCCAATAGCAACATCTGCTGTTTGTTGATCCCACGTTAACAATGGTAGTTCATGACGACTTCGAATAATATTTGTTAAATCAAAAATTTGTTGCATATTCCCATTCTCTACTTGTTTCATCTTTTCTGGTGTTAATGGTTGTTCTGCTATTAATTCACCTGAATAAACAAGCTGATACGGTCTTTGGCGCAATAACGTTTCATCATCCATATAACGAACACCAACGAGTTCATGTGTGAAATGATCAAAATATAATTGTGCCCATCCATCTTCTACAGGTACTAACGGCTGTTCCATTACTTCCGTATCAGATAACTCAAATTGATAACTATTCTTCCCTCTTTTTAATGAAATCTCATGCGAGAGCGGATTCTTTTTGTATACATCTTCATATTTTTCATTTATATAATAAGGCGGTACCTTAACTTGTTCACCAGCAACATACGCTGTTACAATTTTACGTTCAGCAACTCCAAATTGAACGTACTGATTTAAATCTTGATTGTACACCCACCATTCATAACCGTAAGCAGATGGCTCTATTCGAGCTGGTTCTCCCCACTTTGCCAATAGATTTTCAGAATCTCCACCAATCATATTTAAAACAGTGTCTGAGGAGTCCTCATCGACTTGTTTTTTCTTTTTCACAATTTTATTTTCTTGTTTTGATTGAGATGGGGTTAATATATATTGTGAAACGAGTAATTTCCCGTATAAATCAACAGCTAAAATTAAAAATGTAATCATTACGATACGCAATAATTTCTTCAAACGATATACCTCCTGCACAAAACATAAAATTGAGATATACACAAATCCTTTTATTTCCTTTTTTGTGTGTACCGTACTCTTTTCACTATATCATATTTTCACAAAAAAAGTCTGGATTATCCCTTTTCTCTCAATATGAATTGCACTTTCTTATTATTCATACTATTATAAAAATAATGATGTAACATTAAAAAAGGAGGTATTATATGCAATTTACAAATACGAAATTTAATGGGGCCGTCGTTGATTTATCCCTTTTAACTGAGATTATGGAAAAGAACCATTTTGTACTAGCTGGACAGTGGGATTACGAAAGAGTTACATACGATTATAAATTTGAAATATTAAAGGATATTTATTACTTACGAGTGCGCGGAGTTGCTGTTGAAGGCGACATTGGCAGCAGACACGCTGAAGTAAAACTACTCCCTCCCTTATTAGGAAAACATTATTATCCTCACGGTGTTGAATATGGTGATGATGAGACTTTCCCAACAAATGTACTCCAAAAAAGCGAACAACTCCTACAAAATGTCGAAAAAGAGTTAAAAGAATTTCAAATTATTGAGTAAACCGAACAAGCGCATCAATATGATGCGCTTGTTCTATTTATCTTCCTTAAGAATGAATCGTCTTTTTAACTGGATACCCATAAATGGATCCATCTTTCACTTTAATCTCATCTTCCCAGGGAACCTTATACTTACCTTCAGCTAAATCTTTTACAAACGTATACGGGTTCTCTTTCACTCCACCAGGAGTCGCTACATATCCCCTTGAGCCTAAATTATATATATTATTTTCGAGCCCCCATCCTAATCTAGCCTGATCTGCTAGCTCTGGATATACTTCGGCAGTAACAATCTCCCAAGGGTTTCGGTGCCCCTGCACTAAAGTAGTCCCATCAAAATTACATACTTGTCCTTCACCAAAGTAATAAAATACACCATCATAACCCGCTAAGTTCACTGACAATGTATACATTAAATTTTGCCATGCATTTGAACGATTGGTTAACATCCATTGTTCACTAACTTGTGTGCTATATCCGGAAATACGGATCAAGACATTCGCACCTTTATAGGCTGCTTCACGGGCTACTTCAGGGAACATGCCATCATGACAAATACAAACAGCTAATTTACTCCCTCCAGGTCCATCACAAACAGGTAAGCCTAAATCTCCAGCTTTCCAAGGCTCGACCGGCACCCAAGGATTTAACTTACGATACTTCAAAATCATTTCACCCTGTGGATCAATAATAATCGCTGTATTATAAGGTTCTCCACCATCAGGATTTCTTTCCATTATAGAAAAAACACCATACACTTCAGATTCTTTACATGCCTCAGCAAATAAGTCTGTTTCTGGCCCAGGCACTGTACATAAAAACTCTTCTGTAGTCCATTTTTTTGTATTGAGCCCTTGTGTACTATATTCGGGAAATACTATTAATTCTAATCCAGGATAACCTGATTTAGTTGAATGAATTGTTTTTATGATTTGTTTAATTTGTTTATCAATGTCTGCACGTGACTCTACTACCGGTACTGGATATTGAATTAACGCTGTTAAAAAACCACTAATCGGCTTTACCATACTTCCACTACTACCCATTTAAATTCCCCCTTAAAATAGTTCGTGTTTATTAAAGATAACAATATAAATTTGTAACTCTCTAAAAAACTTGCACTACATATGGAATTATTACGCATGAAAGCTAGTAGTAAATTTTATATCCACTTTTAGTACACGCCAACACTAACTTAACACTAAAAGATCGAAAATTCAATCTTTTATAAATACCTAAAGCTAAAACTAAAAAAAAAAAAGAAAAAGCGTATGGAATCCCATACACTTTTTTACTTAGTCTGTAAATATGGCGGCAATTGTTGCAACTGCTCCTTATCCTTTTCGCGTTCTCTACGCGCCCATTTAAAGAATACATAGCCGATAATCGTACCGTACACTATTTCCTGGACAATTTTCATAATGATACCGCCCGTTTGTTGGTCTTGTACTATTGGCATCCAGTGCAAAAATTCTGGTCCAGTTATATTTAATTCTGATAAAGTTCCCGCAGGTACGCATAGTTCCATCGCTTTCATCCAAGCAGCTGAATCCGTATACGTTGCAAATAACGGTGCAGTTGCAAAAATTATTAATGCACAAGCTGGCGTTAATAATATACCGTTAGCAAACATATAACCAAGTTTCTTTATATCACTTAACGTTTGATATTCTGGTAACGGATTTAACATCGGCCACCACATCATGATTGCCGAAAAAAATAATATAGCGAGGCAAATCGGATGGGCAATTTGGCTTTGTTTTACTGCATCAAAAACAACTGGCAAATGATAAAAAGAAAACAGTCCATTAAATACAAACAATGCAATAAGCGGTTTAGCAAAAATTTTCAATACAATTTGAACTAGCTTAAAAGAAGTAATATAACGATATAACCAAACTGGTATACCAAGTAATAATAAAGGCGGAACTGCAATATACATGACTGCCATTTCAAACATATGTGCACTAAATATAATATGGCCAATTAAATCAATAGGTCCACCCTTTACAAAATACAAAAGAACAATTCCAGACGTAAAATAAAAAATTTGCTTTTTACTTACCTTCGTCGCATTTTCAAATCGAGTTCTATATGGTCCAATAATTAAGAAGTATCCAATAAGAATCGAAAGCATAAATAATAAAAAGAATGGACTCCATAAAGCTTGAAAGCCAAATATCCATAAGTTACTCATTGTCACCCCCACCTTCCTAATGGTTATCCTTCCACATAATGTGAAGAGGGGGCTGTGACAACACAAGCCCCCTTATTCTTCACTTTTCAAATCCACACGATTGTCATAAAAGCTAAAATTGTAATTAATCCTATTAACAGGCCAGAATACAGAAAGAAACTTGCAGCCTCATGCCCTTTATGGCTCATATGCATAAAATAATACAATTGAAAAATTACTTGCACCACTGCTAATAGTAAAATAAACGGAACAGAGAAGGTTGGACTAAAAGTTTTTGGATATGCTACCGCTACAAATGCAACTAATGTCAGGAAAATCATTAGCGCAAACGTAATAACTTGGTGCTTCATCTCCTCTGCACTTTTTCTCTTCCGATAAACAAGATCCACCTTAGGATTATTTGTTTGTCTTATCGCCATTGTTTATCCCACCATTCCCATTAAATATACTACAGTGAAAATAAACACCCAAACTACGTCAATAAAGTGCCAATAAATTGATGCAACATAAAACTTTGGTGCGTTGTATAAATTTAAACCACGCTTCGCATTTCTAAAGATTAATGTTAAAATCCAACACAATCCAAACAATACGTGAAGTCCATGTGTACCAACAAGAGCATAAAATGCAGAGCCAAATGCACTACTTCTCATAGTATGCTTAAATTCATGTGTATAATGATAAAACTCATATATTTCAAATCCCAAAAACCCTAAGCCAAGCAACACTGTTACAAGTAGCCAAAGTTGCATTTTCTTAAAATTAAAGTTTTTCATATGGTACATCGCATATACACTCGTTAAACTACTCGTTAATAAAAGCATCGTCATAATGAAAACGAGCGGCATTTGAAACATCTCTTGAGATGTTGGTCCACCATTTGTAGAGTTTTTTAATGCTAAATATGTGCCAAACAAGGAAGCGAACAATACTGTTTCGCCTCCAAGAAATAACCAAAAACCGACAAACTTATTTTTCCCCTCAAGGGTTGCTTTTTCAGGCTCTGCTGGAAATGTTTCATTCGTTAATTTTTCATCTACATGCATTATGCCTTGCCCCCCTTATCCTCTAAATCTTCCTTATGAATATGATATCCATGATCATCGACTACTGAACGAAGGAACATTGCGCCAAATGTAATGATTAAACCAATAATTGCTACTAATAACCAGAACTTATCTTTTCCACCTTGCATATACATTGCACCGAATGCCGCTATGAATAAGCCTAGAGAAATGATAAATGGTGAAAATGAAGCATTTGGCATATGAATATCACCAACTGGTTCCGCCGCCGTCATCTCTTTATTACCTTCACGTTTTTCAATCCAAAACGGATCTAACCCGCGAACAAATGGTAATTGTTTGAAATTATATTCCGGTGTAGGTGCTGGCATTGTCCATTCTAGTGTACGTCCATCCCATGGATCACGACCAGCCTTCTCTTTTGATACAGTTGTTTTTATTACATTGAATAGAAGAACAATCGTTCCAAGAGCCATAAACACTGCTCCAATAGAACTAATCATATTCCCCATTTCCAATCCTTGCCCCTCAAGATATGTGTAGTAACGACGTGGCATACCAATCAATCCAAGGAAATGCTGAATAAAGAATGTTAAATGGAAACCGATAAAGAATAACCAAAATGTTATCTTACCTAATGTTTCATTTAATATTTTATTAAACATCAGTGGCCAATAATAATGAGCTCCTGCAAGTAAACCAAATACAACACCACCGACGATTACATAATGAAAGTGCGCTACTACGAAATAATTATCATGAAATTGATAATCAGCTGGTGCAGATGCAAGCATAACGCCTGTAACTCCCCCCATTACGAATGATGGAATAAAAGCTACCGCCCACATCATCGGTGTTGTAAAACGAATACTTCCGCCCCACATTGTAAAGAGCCAGTTAAATATTTTAATACCTGTCGGAACCGCAATTGCCATTGTCGCAACTGAGAAAATAGCATTTGCAACTGGACCAAGGCCAACAGTAAACATGTGATGCGCCCATACCATGAATCCTAAAAATCCAATTAATACTGTCGCAAACACCATCGATGAATAACCAAATAATCGTTTTTTCGAAAATGTCGCGAAGATTTCTGAGAATATTCCGAAAGCTGGGAGTATAAGAATGTATACTTCCGGATGACCGAAAATCCAGAATAAATGCTCCCATATAATTGTGTTCCCACCTAATGCTGGATTAAAGAAACTTGTTCCAAATAAACGATCTAACATTAAAAGTCCTAATCCTACAGTTAACGGCGGAAAAGCAAATAATATAAGTGAAGATGTTACAAACGTTGTCCATGTAAACATCGGCATACGCATATACGTCATTCCTGGCGCACGCATATTAATGATTGTAACAAGGAAGTTAATACCTCCAATTAATGTACCAATACCTGAAATTTGCAAGCCGAGTACATAAAAATCAACACCATGGCCTTTAGAAGCTAAAGCTAATGATGCATAAGATGTCCATCCTGCATCAGGTGCTCCACCTAAAAACCAACTTAAATTTAAAAATACTCCACCAAAGAAAAATAACCAAAATCCGAGTGAATTCAAAAACGGGAACGCTACATCACGCGCACCAATTTGAAGTGGCACGGCGGCGTTCATAAATGCAAACACGAGTGGCATAGCTGCGAGGAAAATCATTGTTGTACCGTGCATCGTTAATACTTGATTATAAGCATCCCCAACAAGAAAAGCGTTGTTAGGAATCGCTAATTGAAGGCGAATAAATAGTGCTTCTATTCCGCCTATTATAAAAAACAATCCACCTGCAATTAAATAGAGAATGGCAATCTTTTTATGGTCTACTGTCGTTAAATAATCCCATATGACAGCACCCATCCCCTGTTTTTTTGCTACAGAGCTCACGTTTTCAACCTCCCCTTCGCGAATAATCCCTCTTTACTTTTCAATCTTTAACGTTTGTAAGTATGCATTTAATGCATCAATTTGATCATCCGTTAAGTTGCCATATTTACCAGTCATTTTATTTCCTGGCTTCATATTTTCAGGATCTTTCAGCCATTTTTTTAAGTTTTCTTCATTATTTTCGGCAATACCAGCAACCGTATCACGATCAGCAAAGTTTGCTAAGTTTGGTGCGATACGAGCGGAAGGTGGTCTACTATCATTAGATCCAACTGCATGACAACCAATACAGCTTTTATTAAATATTTCTTGGCCCTCTTGCGCCTTTGTTGAAGCTACTTCTTTTTTCCCATCAATCTTCTTCATATCAGCAAGCCACTTTTTGTACTCGCTTTCATCTAAAGCTTTCACTTTAAATTGCATTAAAGAATGTGACGGGCCGCAAAACTCTGTACAAAAACCATTATAAGTGCCCGATTTATCTGCCTTTAACCACATTTTGTTTACATTGTCTGTATTTGTATCCATTTTACCAGCTAAAGATGGAACCCAGAATGAATGTTTAATATCGGCACCCTTCAAATTCAAATACACTTTCTTACCTGTGGGGATAACTAAATCTTGAGAAGTTACTATTTTTTCTGATTTATAAGAAAATTCCCACCAATAAAGATTCGCTGTTACATCAACAACGATCGTATCTTTATCAATATTCTTTTTCTCCATCGCACTTACATCAGCAAGTTTGAATGTATATGTAACCGTCGGAACAGCTAAGATTAGTAAAAGAATAATCGGAATAACTGTCCATATAATTTCTAGTTTGTGATTCCCTTCAACTTGTTCTGGAATATAATCTTCCTGACCTTTCTTTTGTCGGAAACGCACAATTACATACAAGAAAATAATAGTAACTACTAGTACTACTCCTACCATGATCGCACTCGCTAGTAAGAGCAGATCATATTGCATTTTTGCTACTTCTCCTTGCGGAATTAAAGTAGATTGAAAGGCTTTACCGCATCCCCCTAACAGTAAAGCCAGCAGTGAAACGAACGAAAGCAGTCGCCACTGTTTCTTCATACAAACAACCCCCACTTTCCTTGTGAATTAGATTGTACTTTATAGTTAAGTAAAGTAAATCTCAACGTAAAGAAATCCAATTATGTCGTTGTCTTAGAAGAATGTAACTACAATCATTGATACAAATAAGATTGTTAAATAATTTAGGGAATAAACAAACATTTGTACGGACCATTTGATGTCATCCTTCTTACGGAAGCCATAAAATCCTAAAACGATCCATCCGATGTTAAGCAATGTTGCAAGTACCATAAATGTTATCCCAAGTCCACTCATATAAAATGGTAGTGGTAATAAACATACTGTCCAAATCATAATTTGGCGTTTCGTAATTTCAAATCCATGAACTACAGGAAGCATTGGAATTCCTGCATTTCGATATTCATCAACACGTTTCATCGCTAACGCAAGGAAATGTGGGATTTGCCAAATAAACATAATTAAAAATAACATCCAAGCAATTGGATGGCCTAAAGATGGATCAATTGCTGCCCATCCAATTAAAGGTGGAACTGCTCCAGAAATACTACCTACAACAGTATTTAGCGTATACTTTCTCTTTGTCCATAAAGTATATAAGACAACATATGTGAAGGCACCAATAAATCCCATTAATACTGCCATCGGTGTTGTTAATAATAAGAATACAAATCCAAGTAGTAATATAACTAGTCCAAATGTAAGTGCAAAACCTGGTTTATACTTTCCTGTAACCGTTGGACGGGTTTTTGTTCTTTCCATTAACGGATCGATGTCTCGATCAATGTAGTTATTTAAACAACATACCCCTGCCATAATTAATCCGGAACCAACGATTGTAAAAAATAGCTTATCCAGATTGTCCATCACACTTAATCCATTAAAGTGTAACGCCAACCAAAATCCTGTAAATACAGTAAGTGTATTTGAGTTTACAATCCCCATTTTAACGAGCGCTGATAAATCTTGTAACCGAGTTGTTTCGGGTACACTTGTTACAGCTGACTCATCATGCAGCTCACTTGTTGCATGGTTCATCACTTTAACCCCCTCTTAAAACTTTCATCTTTCTTTTTGCGCCTATTTCGAATGAAATAATTCGCTTCTATATAGCAATATTATTACAGTAGAAATATTGTTAACCCATTCTACTACTAATCTACGCCCATACTCCAATATATTAAATCATATTTCCCGAACATTTTGTGAAGAAAACATGAACTTTTTGTGTCGAATATAAAAAAGCTTACTTCTTACTTATCCTTATCATAACATGATGTTACTTTCTATAATAAACTATTTTGTCATATTTAACACGTATTCTCCCCATTTCTTTTCAAAACAGCCTATTTTCCTCCTAAAAATTCCCTTATAAATTCTATTTTCACACCCTTTTTCTCCCCTTTGTCTTCCCCCTCCATTTCTTTGCTATTTTATTATTTTTTATATATCATAGGAACTAGCGCGTTTTATTCTATACATAATGGAATGAAAATATTTCGCAATAACTTCATAGCAGAAAGATGGTGAAAGAGATTGCAACGCTTTATTAAATGGTTAGCAGTCATTACAAGTCTTGATTTATTAGTAGTATTATTAGGAGGCGCTTTAGTTACAAAAACAGGTTCTGGCCAAGGCTGCGGTAAATCATGGCCGCTTTGTAATGGTGAGTTAGTTCCATCTAATTTATCGATGGAAACTATTATTGAACTAAGTCACCGCCTTACATCAGGATCAGCAGGAATACTTGTCACTCTCCTTTGTATTTTATCCTGGAAGTATTATAAACATGTGCGCGAAACAAAAACGTTAGCAATTTTATCCTTCGTATTTTTAGTTGCACAAGCATTAATGGGAGCGGCAGCCGTTGTTTGGGGTCAAATGCCAGCTGTACTTGCTATCCATTTTGGTATTTCCTTAATTTCATTCGCTTCTGTTATTTTGTTAACGTGTCTTATTTTTGAAATTGATCAGAAATTTGATGCACGTTCACTTATTATGGATAAAAAAATGAAATTTCACATTTATGGTGTAACAATTTACAGTTATATCGTCGTCTACACAGGGGCTTTAGTACGTCACGAACGAGCTAGCTTAGCCTGTCCAGACTTTCCTTTATGTAGTAAAAATAGACCATGGCCGACTCAATTACATGAGTGGGTTCAAATGGGGCATAGAGCTGCAGCGATATTAATATTCCTTTGGATACTATACGCAATGATTATTGCTATTCGTCAATATAAGCAACAAAGCGTAGTATACTGGGGATGGATTATTTCCTTTATTCTTGTAACACTTCAAGCTATTGTTGGGATTTTAGTTGTATATACAAATGCTAGTTTAGCAATGGCATTATTACATTCCCTATTCATTTCTTGCTTGTTTGCTGTATTATGCTATTTAGTTATGTTAGGAACAAGAAGTAAAGTGAACGCAAAAGAATCCGAATCAACTTCTAAACAAACAAAATAATTTAAAACTAAAATCCCTTGCCGAATCGGCAAGGGATTTTTTGCAATAAAAAAAGAGCTGTATTTACACAGCTCTTTCCTTATTTTAGTGATCTAATTCAATAAGTAAATCACCCGTTTGAATTGCATCACCATCGTTAACATATACTTTCTTCACTTTACCATTGAACGGCGCTTGAACTGTCGTTTCCATTTTCATCGCTTCTGTAATTGCCATAGAATCGCCTTTTTTCACTTCATCGCCTTCTTTTACAACTACTTTAATAACCGTTCCTGGCATCGTTGCGCTAATATGGTTTGGATTTTCACGATTTCCTTTCACACGTTGTGCAACTGTTGCTTTCACACTTTCGTCTTTCACAACAATCTCACGTGGTTGTCCGTTAAATTCTAAGTAAAGAATACGATTTCCATCCGGCTGAGGTTCTCCAATTGATACTAGTTTAACCATCAATGTTTTACCTTGCTCAATTTCCACATCAATTTCTTCACCAAGTCTCATACCATAGAAGAATGTCGGTGTATCAAGCACAGATACATTACCATACATCTCAGCAACTTTTTCGTAGTCCATAAATACTTTCGGATATAACGCGTACGCAACTACATCGAAAATCGTTACTTCGCGTCCAAGTTTATGGAATAACTCTTCTTTTAAAGCATCAAAATCTACTGGCTCTAACAATTCACCCGGTCTTACTGTTAACGGCTCTTTCCCTTTTAAAATAATCTTTTGTAATTCTTTCGGAAAACCACCGTACGGTTGACCTAAATCACCAGAGAACATTTCAACAACAGATCCTGGGAAATCCAAAGCATGTCCACGCTCTAAAATATCTTGTTCTGTCAAATGGTTTTGAACCATAAATAATGCCATATCACCAACAACTTTTGAAGATGGCGTTACTTTTACAATGTCTCCAAACATGTCATTCACACGACGGTACATTACTTTCACTTCATCGAAGCGATCTCCTAAACCAACCGCCTTTGCTTGTTGCTGAAGATTACTATACTGCCCACCCGGCATTTCGTGCATATATACCTCTGTGTGAGGTGCATTCATACCACTTTCAAACGGTGCATAGTATTTGCGTACATCTTCCCAGTAATGAGATAGTTTTTCTAATGAATCTATATTAACATCTGGTTGTCTTTCATTTCCGCCTAATGCGTAGTATAGTGTGTTCGCACTTGGTTGTGACGTTTGACCTGCCATTGAACTCACCGCTACATCGACAATATCAACACCCGCTTCAATTGCCTTCGTATACGTTAATATACCGTTTCCGCTCGTATCATGTGTGTGCAAGTGAATCGGAATCGATACTGTCTCTTTTAATGCAGAAACTAAATCGTATGCAGCATTAGGTTTTAATAAACCTGCCATATCTTTAATACCTAATATATGAGCACCTGATGCTTCTAATTCTTTCGCCAAGTTTTTATAATAATTTAAATCATATTTACTACGTAACGGATCATGAATATCTCCTGTATAACACATTGTCGCTTCTGCAATTTTGCCAGTATCTCGTACAGCATCAATCGCAACTCTCATACCTTCTACCCAGTTTAAGCTATCAAAAATTCGGAATACATCAATGCCAGCTTGAGCAGAACATTCCACAAATTTTTGAATTAAATTATCTGGATAGTTTTTGTAACCAACTGCGTTTGAAGAGCGAAGTAACATTTGGAATAAAACATTCGGCATTTTTTCACGAAGATCTAGTAATCGTTCCCATGGATCTTCTTTTAAGAAACGATACGCAACATCGAACGTTGCACCGCCCCACATTTCCGCTGAGAATAAGTTCGGTAACATTCTCGCTGTCGGCTCTGCAATTTGATGTAAATCTTTTGTACGAATACGAGTTGCAAGTAGTGACTGATGCGCATCACGGAATGTTGTATCAGTTAAAAGTACACGTTTTTGATCTTGAACCCACTTTACTAATCCATCCGCTCCACGCTCATCCAAAATTTGTTTTGTTCCATTTTGTATCGGCTCTGAGTGTACTACATTTGGTATACGAGCATCCGGGAAAATTGGTTTCTCTTTTTTCCCTACTCCCGGGAAACCATTTACTGTTACTGAACCAATGTAATTTAACATTTTCGTTCCGCGGTCTTTACGTTTCGGGAATAAGAACAGTTCAGGTGACGCGTCAATAAACGACGTATCATATTCTCCTGATAAGAAGTTTTTATGTTTTACTACATTCTCTAGGAATGGAATATTTGTTTTAATACCACGAATACGGAATTCTTTTAAGTTACGTTCCATTTTTGCAGCAGCTTGTTCAAAAGTAAGAGCCCAAGTCGTAACTTTTACAAGTAAAGAATCGTAGTACGGTGTAATAACTGCACCTTGGAAACTATTACCTGTATCAAGACGAACACCAAAGCCACCTCCTGATCGGTACGCCATAATTTTTCCTGTATCCGGCATAAAATTATTTAGTGGGTCCTCAGTCGTTACACGAGATTGGATTGCAAATCCGTGCACAACCACTTCTTCTTGCTTCGGAACACCTACCATTTTACTATGTAATGCATGTCCATCAGCTATTAAAATTTGCGATTGAACGATATCCACTCCTGTAATCATCTCTGTAATCGTATGTTCAACTTGAACACGTGGGTTTACTTCTATGAAGTAAAACTCATCACCTTTTACAAGAAATTCTACCGTTCCTGCGTTTAAATAGTTTACATTTTTCGTTAACTTCACAGCAGCTTCACAAATACGTTGACGCAAATCATCTGAAAGCGAAACGCTTGGTGCGATTTCGACAACTTTTTGATGGCGACGTTGCACAGAACAGTCACGCTCGAATAAGTGAACAACATTGCCTTCTTCATCTGCTAAAATTTGTACTTCTATATGTTTAGGTTTTTCAACGAATTTTTCAACGTATACTTCATCATTACCAAAGGCTGCTTTTGCTTCTGATTTCGCGCGATTATACGATTCTCTTAATTCTTCACTAGCTCGTACTATACGCATACCTCGACCGCCACCACCAAGGGACGCTTTAATAATAATCGGGTAATCATACTTTTCAGCAAACTCTTCGACTTCTTCTATTGAATCTATTGGGCCATCACTACCAGGAATAACCGGAATTTGTGCTAGCTGCGCTTGTGTTCTTGCTTTCACTTTATCTCCAAACATATCTAAATGCTCACTTTTCGGACCAATAAAGATAATTCCTTCTTCTTCACAACGTTTTGCGAATTGGATATTTTCTGACAAGAAACCATATCCAGGGTGGATTGCATCTACATGATTGCTTTTCGCAATCTCAATAATGCCCTCAATATCTAGATAAGCATCAATTGGCTTTTTCCCTTCCCCAACTAAATAGGACTCATCGGCTTTATAGCGATGATAAGAACCGCTATCCTCTTTAGAATAGATTGCAACTGTTTTTAATCCAAGTTCCGAACAAGCTCGAAACACACGAATTGCAATCTCTCCACGGTTAGCTACCAATACTTTTTGAATACGTTGCAGCTTTGTCATGATTTTCCCCCTCTACTTTCCTACCACTCTAGAGATAAAATATATACACACCATAAAAAGCGTGAAGTTCTTCACTTTCCACATTATATTATACTTAGAAAGTTTCACTTTATTTTTATCCATCATACCTTATTTTTTAACAAATGATAAGTTTTCTGTGCAATTTGTTTCACAAAAATAGTATAGCATACCTCTTCCTTTTCGGACAACCTAATTGTATATCACATTTGTTTTAATGTGATATATCTTTTGGATATAAAAACAATTAATGTATCACATTTGGAATTACTTTAAATAAAAAAACACATTGTGCTCTACAGCGCAATGTGTTTTTATTTTACAACTACAAGATGCGGTCCACTTTGTTCTCTTTCTTTAACTAACTCATTTTGTTGTTTTTCTTGTCTTTTCACATGACTAGCAATATTCAATAATATCCCCATCGCAAGTAGATTGGCTAACAAGGAACTTCCGCCGTAACTAACAAAAGGTAACGGTACCCCAGTAAGCGGTATTAATCCAGACATACCACCGACATTGATAAACGTTTGAACTCCAAACAAACTTGCAATTCCGATGGCTATTAAACTTCCAAATGGATCTGTACACTTTTGCGCCACTCTAAATGAGCGAATGATAATTAACAATAAACAGATTAAAATGATAGCTACACCTATAAAGCCTAGTTCTTCAGATATAATCGCCATAATAAAATCCGTTTGTGGCTCTGGTAAGTAACCATACTTTTGTATACTATTCCCTAATCCTCTACCATTTAACCCGCCTGAAGCAATTCCAATAAATGAATTTATTAATTGAAATCCATCCTTTTGCGGATCGCTAAATGGATCCAGAAAAACTGAAAATCGCGCTTTTTGGTATGGACTTAATTTATAATTCCCAATAAAATACAACATCGGGACCCATACTATAGACGTTAATAAGAATCTTTTTATCCATAAATTAACACTAACTCCTGAACAAAGAAACATGATTCCTACCGTTCCCGCAATTAACATATCCGTACCTAAGTCATTTTGCTTTAAAATTAAAAACATAATTAAACCAATACCTAAAAGTACCGGTCCCGATCCTTTGAAAACGGACGTATTCGTTTCTTGTCTTTTCGCAAAAAAATGAGCCAATACGAGAATAACTGTTATCTTTACAAATTCCGCAGGCTGTATTCCAAATATCCATCCGTTTGCACCGTTTACTGACTTAGTGAAAAAGGCAGCTGCCGCTAATAAGGCAACACTAGCACCGTAACTCCCCAATAAGAAAATTCGTTTTCTCCACACTTTATATGGGATAATAGCCATAATTATTAATACCATTGTCCCAGCAGCTAAAGTAAGTAATTGTCTTTTAAAAAAGAAATTTGCTGGTTTATCAAACCGCGAAATCGCAACAATGGAACTAGAACTATATACCATTATGACTCCCAGCACACATAAAATAACAAGAGGAAGTAATAATGAATAATCCATTGATTTCCATATTCTTTTCATTTCATTTCCTCTCTCTGTTTCAAATTAATTATTGTTGTATTCCATATGTATATACGTTCTTCCTGCTTTATTATACAAATAAAAAGCTCAAACTGTTTTAGTTTGAGCCCCCATATTTGAACCCGTTATTGTTGTTTGTTTGTAAATGCTTCATGAAGTGCAGATAACTCACGTTCGAGCTCTCCTAACATTGCTTTTCCTTGCTCTTCTGCAATAAGACCAAGGCGAACCGCAAAATCGACCTCGCGGGATAGTCCAAACATTTGTGTGTCTAAAACTTCTTCATATAATGGACATTGCGGCATTGTAAGATGGTCCATTTGCACCTTAATAAGTCTTAAAATCTTCTCTGCATCCGCTTGTAGAAGGGCTAGTGCCTTTTCCTGATGATTTGATACTGTCTCAGACGCCAAATTGATTCCCTCCGTTTCCGTCCTACTCTCTCATATCTATTAATATTAGCGATAGTTTTAATAAATTGCAATAGAAACATTTTTTGTGACAACAGTGTCTAATACTATTATACTGAAAAGTGGGAGTATAACACAAATGGGGGAACAACAATGAGCGAAATTTTATTTATTAATGGAAAAGTACGTTTTCCAATCACTATTGATCCAACTGTTTGGATTTTTGACGATCGAAAAGTAGATTTGACAACTTACTTTGATGAAACTAGAGAAAACACGTCTGAACTAGAAGCTTACTTAAAGAACACTTCAGAACATTGGGATCGTGAAATCCGTGATGGTGCCGCCTTCCCGCCAATACAACAAAGTGTAAAGAAATATAAAAAAGAACAGCTGATTACTGGGACATTTGGTATACCATTTCATCCATTTCTTGCTAACGCCGAAATTTTAGAGGACGCTATGCAAGTTGAAATTGAAACAGTAGATACTACCATTACACTTCCATTAGAAACGGTCAACAAGGCCATTCTTGGTTTTTCAAAAGAAGGAAAACCATTAAAAGAGGACGGACCTGTACATCTATATTTCAATGATGGATCTAATAGACAAAATCCAATCCGTAACATCCGTAAATTCACAATTATTTAACGAGTATACTTGAAAGAAAAAAAGGAGTGAGCTGAAGCTCACTCCTTTTTACAATAAATCCGCTGCTAGTTGAGCTAAATTCGAGCGCTCCCCTTTAACAAACTTTACATGACCACTAATACGTTGCTCTTTAAATTTCTCGACAACGTATGTTAAACCGTTATTATATTCATCTAAATATGGATGATCGATTTGCTGAGGATCTCCCATTAATACAATCTTGCTTTTCTCTCCTACTCTCGTTAATATCGTCTTCACTTCATGCTTCGTTAAATTTTGTGCCTCATCAATAATAATGAATTGGTCTGGAATACTTCTTCCACGTATATAAGTAAGAGCCTCTACTTCAATCGAACCCATTCCAGCTAAAATAGCATCTAATTCCCCTGGCTTTTTCGTATTAAATAAATACTCTAGATTATCAAAAATCGGCTGCATCCATGGTCTTAACTTTTCTTCTTTTTCTCCTGGTAAATAACCGATATCTTTTCCAACTGGAACAATTGGTCTTGCAACAAGTAATTTTTTATATAACCCTAAATCTTCCGTTTGCATTAATCCCGAAGCTAACGCAAGTAACGTTTTTCCTGTACCAGCTTTCCCCGTTAACGTTACAAGCGGAATATCTTCGCGAAGCAACAATTCTAATCCCATTATTTGCTGCACGTTTCGTGGTCGTATCCCCCACACTTGCTCATTGTGAAAAATAAGTTTCTTCACCTTCTTACCTAAGTGATCTACAATGCCAAGTGCAGAACTAGAACCCCCAAGTGCATCCTTCATTACCACAAACTGATTTGGATAAAAAGGATGATTTGCAATTTCAGATAAAGGTAATTCACCTTTTTCATAAAAATAATCCAATTGTTCTTTTGATATATACCCTTCTAAAAAACCTGAATATATATTATCTACTTCAATTACGCGATCACTTAAATAATCTTCAGCCTTCAATCCAATCGCATCAGCTTTTACCCTTACGAGCACGTCTTTACTTACTAAAATAACAGACTTCCCGTCCTCTTTTTCTTGTTCTTCTAAAGATAGATTTTTTGCTACTGCTAAAATTCGATTATCATTTGTTTTTTCTACAAAAATATCTTGTAGTTGAACAAATGAACGATGATTTAATTCAATACGAAATGTACCGCCGTTTTCTAGCGGAATACTTTCATGCAGCTTTCCTATTTCACGAAATTTATCTATTAACTTAGATACATAACGAGCATTTCGTCCTACTTCGTCCATATAACGTTTCTTCGAATCAACCTCTTCTAATACAACTGCCGGAATCACTACTTCATTGGTTTCAAATGAAAAAATAGATAAAGGATCCTGCAAAAGTACATTCGTATCTAACACATAAATTTTATCCAACCTGTTACCCCCTGACTCCACTTTTAAATTTGTAGAACAAGGGTTTCATCCATAAAATATGGACGAACCATTGTTATAATTATATGTACCGTATAAACGAGGTAGAATCGAAAATTATAGCAATTAAACCTTTTATTTATTTTTTATTCATTTCTATTCAATATATTACTTTTAATTTTAATTATTAACGTTAAATCACAATAACTGATTCCAAAAGTTAATGAACGATTTTCTTATTCATCTCATTTATAATTCTTTTATCCCTACCAACACTTGGTTATCCAGTTTTTTCGCTGCCCGAAGATCGTATGTTTTTTCATATTTTGGTTCAATTGCAAGTTTTGCTCCATAAAACATAACATCACGTACTTCTTGCACACTTACTTCTATTACAGCTAATTTTAGAGGAATACCTTCCATTCTATCTGTCAAAATTTCACCTGCACCACTTATGGAAAATACGGATCCATTCGCCATTATAGTCAATACCACTCCCGTATTGCGCCTTATATTTTCCACAATACGTGAACGTTGATCTACCGCAAATCGAATACTAGTTTCACTCACTGCATACACCCAAGAAATAGCACTTACGTTAGGAACTTGTTTTTCGAAATCTGTTGTTGCTACCATAACAATACATTCTTTACGGAACGTTTGTACTAAATCATCTGTTAATGTAGGCTCTACTACATTCGCCATATTTCCACCTCCAAATATACTTAATATATCCTTATCATAACTTATTTTTCGAATTGCGAAAATATTATTTTTTCCTCCTATTATTCAAAAACATCATACTTCCATGATATACTTATACCGATAGAATTCGTATTGAGGTGACGAAATGAGAGTCAAATGTATGATCTGTGATAAAAAAGATATGTTAGATGACGAAAATCCTACGGCAAAAAAACTGCGTAATCGCCCTATTCATACATATATGTGCATGGAATGTTCGGAACGAATTGCAGAGCGTACGATGGAACGTCATGCAAGTGGTAATTTCCGATTATACCGTGATAAAAAAGTTGAAGACGATTGGTAAAATATAAATAAGTCCTTAATCATATCGATAAGGACTTATTTATATTTTTCAGGTTCACGATTCATCTGATCCAAAAAACAATCAATAGCTTCTAATGGAAATCTCACAGATTTTCTTTCCCCATCAATTTCATATGTAATCAAATACATTTCCTCATTCTTTTTAACTTCCACATCCCTTAATTTATGTTCTTCATATATCATATTTTGAAATAACAAATACGTTTCTTTCGCAGCACTATCATCGGGGCGTGCTTCCGCAACTGTTTTAATCGTTAACCAATTATATAGTGCATCTTGTACTGAACGCATGTCATTAATTCCCCCTCATCCTACTTTTTCTTGTTTTGCTTGACGTAAGCGCAATCTATAAATTCCTAGTACAATTGCTGCTACAACAAGCCCCTCCCCAACAGGTAAAAATACAGCAAAAAAGGTTAACACTGTACACCCAATTGCTAAAGAAATATATATCACGATATTTTTTAGTACAGATAATTTTCTAGCAAATCCTAAATTATAAACGAGAGCACTTAATATAATAATCGTTCCATAAAGTAACCACATTCCTAACTCTGGATTTTCATCCACCTTACATAATTTAGCAAAAAAAGACATCCTTTCTAACACGCTCTTCCCCCCTAGCTATAAAAACAAGTTTTCTTTATACACTTAATACAAGAGTAACTCGCAAAAAAAATACTGTCCACAAAAAAGAATAAATATTCTAAAAATAAATAAAACAAAAAAACAACTACCTTTTGGAAAGGTAGTTGTTTTTTTGTTTTTACGCTTCTACAGATTTCTTTTTCTTAGCAGCTCTTTCGCGCTCGCTCTTATCAAGAATCTTTTTACGTAGACGAATTGATTCCGGAGTCACTTCACAGAACTCGTCATCGTTTAAGTACTCTAATGACTCTTCTAAAGTCATTAAGCGTGGTTTTTTCATTGTTGAAGTTTGGTCTTTCGTTGCAGAACGAATGTTAGTTTGTTGTTTCATTTTTACAACGTTAACTGTTAAATCATTTTCACGTGTATGTTCTCCAACAATCATACCAGCATATACTTCTGTACCTGGTTCAACGAAGATTACACCGCGATCTTCAACTTGCATAATACCGTATTGTGATGCTTTTCCTGTTTCAAGTGAAACTAGAACACCTTGACGACGTCCACCTACTTGTCCAGCGTGTACTGGTTGGTAGCAATCGAATGTATGGTTTAAAATACCGTAACCACGAGTTAATGTTAAGAATTCTGTTGTGTAACCAATTAAACCACGTGCTGGAACCATGAAAGTAAGGCGAACTTGACCGTTTCCGTTATTCACCATATCTAACATTTCACCTTTACGTGCACCCATTGATTCCATAATAGAACCAGTGTATTCTTCAGGCACATCGATTTGTACGCGCTCTACAGGCTCACATCTTACGCCATCAACATCTTTAATAATTACTTCAGGCTTAGATACTTGTAGTTCATAACCTTCACGACGCATGTTTTCAATTAGGATAGATAAATGTAACTCACCACGTCCAGATACGATCCACGCATCAGGAGAATCTGTATTATCTACACGTAAACTTACATCTGTTTCTAATTGTGAACGAAGACGCTCTTCAATTTTACGAGATGTAATGTATTTACCTTCACGACCTGCAAATGGGCTGTTATTTACAAGGAATGTCATTTGTAGTGTTGGCTCATCAATACGTAATAATGGTAAAGCCTCTTCATGCTCAACTGGGCATACTGTTTCACCAACGTTAATGTCTTCCATACCTGAAACAGCTACTAAATCTCCAGCTTTTGCTTCTTCAATTTCTTGACGTTTTAATCCAATGTAACCAAATAATTTCGTTACACGGAATTGTTTTACACTTCCGTCAACCTTCATTAATGCAACTTGTTGTCCTACTTTCATAGTACCGCGGAATACGCGTCCAACTCCGATACGACCAACGTAGTCATTGTAATCAAGAAGTGCTACTTGGAATTGAAGTGGCTCTTCACTGTTATCCACTGGTGCTGGAATATGTTCAATAATTGTGTCAAACAATGATTTCATATTCTCTTCTTGATTTGCTGGATTTGAATCTAAGCTTGCTGTTCCGTTCATTGCTGATGCAAATACAACTGGGAACTCTAATTGATCTTCGTTTGCACCAAGCTCGATGAATAAGTCAACAACTTCATCAACTACTTCGTCAGGGCGAGCAAAGTCACGGTCAATTTTGTTTACAACTACGATTGGTGTTAAGTTTTGCTCAAGAGCTTTCTTTAAAACAAATCGTGTTTGTGGCATACAACCTTCATATGCATCAACAACAAGTAGAACACCATCAACCATTTTCATGATACGTTCTACTTCTCCACCGAAGTCCGCATGACCAGGTGTATCTAAAATGTTAATTCTTTTATCTTCATAGTGAATCGCAGTATTTTTCGCTAAAATTGTAATACCGCGTTCTCTTTCTAGATCATTTGAGTCCATTGCGCGTTCTTCAATATGTTCATTCGCACGGAACGTCCCCGCTTGACGTAATAACTGGTCAACAAGTGTTGTTTTACCATGGTCAACGTGGGCAATAATTGCTATATTTCGTAAATCTTGTCGTTTTTTCAACATGTCCAACTCCTAATGTCTTTTTAATCCTTCTCTATTATAAGAGCGAAGGGGATACAATGGCAATCAAAATAAAATCAAGAATGAAAATATAGTTGTATTCTTACTTTTGTGAAAGTAAAATGAGATTGGAGGGTGAAGAAATGGAACACATTCAATATCGCTTTTTATTAACTGCAATTATCGGTGTTATTTTCTTAATCGGTATCGGCATTATGGTTGCTGAAAATAGTCCCATTGGTATTATTATTTGCATTATCGGCACATTTGTTACAGTTGGATATGGTTTTGTAACAAAAAGAAAAATGCGTAAATCGCAATAATGTTAAAAAGTAAGAAGCTTGTATATAGCCTCTTACTTTTTTTGTTACTGCGATATAAATGATAATACTTCCTCATATACTCCCGGTTTTGCAACTAATACACTGCTTTTCTCTATAATAGACAGCGGAGATCCGGAGAATGTTGTCACCTTTCCTCCAACTTCCTCAACTATGATCTGCCCCCCACCAAAATCCCATGGTGATAATCTCGGCGTTACATATGCATCTATTCTTCCCGTTGCAACGTATACCATTTCTAATGCTGCACAGCCATATGATCTCGTACCCCTTGCTTTCTTAACAAGTGCCATCATACTTTCCATATTAAGCAATGGATTGTCGGTAAGCCATATCGCATTTAAAGCTATAATACCATTCTCTACTGTTCCTTTTTCCAATAGAGGAATTGGCGTATCATTACAAAACGCTCCAACTCCCTTTACCGCATGATATAATTCATCATGAACAGGATCATAAATAAGACCAATTTTTCCGATACCGTTCTCATAAATTCCAATTGAAATTGCGAAATTTCTTTTTTGATGTACAAAATTCATTGTACCATCAATTGGATCAATTAACCAAACAACCCCGTCAGAAGAAGTTATCTCATCTCCATAGCCTTCTTCTCCTAAAATATTATGGGTTGGGAATGTTTCTTTAATTTTCCCAATTAAATACTGTTCTATTTCCCGGTCCATGTTTGTTACTAAATCAGCTGCATTTGATTTCGTTTCTATAATAAGTGCTTGTTTCAGTGATGCCATTAAACGCTCTCCTGCATCTCGAATCCACCGTTTGGCGTGTGCATCGATATCTTTCCATACCTCTTGCATGTTTAAACACTCCGATCTATACTGTTCACAGAAAAAACGAACCCTTTATAAGGTTCGCACCAACTAATTTTTTATACATATACTATTATTACGCTTCTAAACGAATCATTTCAAGTCTCAACACTTCTAATTTTTGTACGCACTCTTCTTTTTTCTGTTTGTCATCCTCCATCATTGCATCATATAAAGTTGCTAATTCATAATCTAGCTCCAAACGTAGCACCGGTATTCTCTTTTCAGCATCTGTTCTCTTTAACGCATTAATCACCTGTCTCATATTATTTGCCTCCTCCCAATATTCGTCTGCCCTCGGACTAGAATTAATTAAATTTTCTGATTTTTTGTTTTATACTATACTATGTTGGATAAATCATCTATGCAACAAAATTATATTTTTTTATTTAAATTTTTTTGTGCTGTTTTTTTTATGAATAGTACAAGCTATGCTAAAATAAAAACAAAATAGGAGTTGGAGGAACAATCATGACACTACAAACATTCAAATCAACTGATTTTGATGTCTTTACAGTTGATGGTCTCGAAGAACGAATGAGTGCAATTAAAACGAACATTCATCCTAAGCTAGAAGCTTTAGGGGAACAGTTTGCAGAGTATTTATCCAAACAAACTGATGAGAACTTTTTTTATCATGTTGCAAAACATGCACGCCGCAAAGTCAATCCACCAAACGATACTTGGGTTGCTTTTTCAACAAATAAACGAGGATATAAAATGCTACCACATTTTCAAATTGGTTTATGGGGTACTCACGCCTTCATATACTTTGGTTTAATCTATGAGTGTCCACAAAAAGTGGAGACGGCTCACGCCTTCTTAGAACATTTAAATGATTTAAAAACAAATATTCCAAATGACTTCGTTTGGTCCATTGACCATACTAAACCAAGTGTAAAATTGCATAAAACGCTTGAAACAGAAGACTTACAAAAGATGATTGAACGTTTAGCTACTGTGAAAAAAGCAGAACTATTAGTTGGTATTCATATATCACCAGAGGAGTTTTCAGCAATGACCAACGAACAATTCCTTGCTAAGATTGAATCTACGATGCAATCACTCCTTCCTTTATATGCACTTTGTAATCGATAGTAGAAAACGGACAATTTATATTGTCCGTTTTTAGTTGTTATCACATTATATCACTTCAGTTTTTATTTTTCAAAATATTTTTACATTTTCACAAGCTTTTGTTCTTCGACTTCTTTCGCCCTTTGAATAGTACGATATATAGAATATCCACTTACTTCTTGAAACTCTTTATCAATTTTCTTTTCTTCTGCTTTTGATGGAACAATCTCTTTAAAACGACGATATAATCCCATTAATTCTTCTCTTCTAATTCCTTTTTCATATGCCTTCTCAATTGCTTCATAAAACTTCACAATGGCAACCATTTCTTCATTTGACCAATCGTAATCTAACGGATATTGATATTCCATTTTGCACCTCATTTATCATTTCTACGTGTTTCATTATGCTATCTTAAAGAGAATTTTTTATTCTTCATTATAGCCACTCTGCATTATACACTATTTATTCATTTTAATGGAATTGTCTTCCTCTATGAGTTGACTTGGAAATAACTATTACACATACTCACCATAAAAATATTTTTTTATATACATCTATAATTATTGGTGATATAATGCTTTTGTTTTATAGAAAATAAAGTGTGACTACCATCCAAAAGGATTTTGTGAATGGCAGGAAAACAAGTCTCGTTTTAAAAGTTAATTACCTTACTTTCCTTTTAGAATGAGATGAAATCATATAAAACAAATTCTAATAAATATTACAAAAAAGAAGGGGTGTATAGATTGTCCCAATACGAAACACCATTGTTTACCGCTTTAGTTGAGCACAGTAAGCGAAATCCAATCCAATTCCATATTCCTGGTCATAAAAAAGGACAGGGCATGGATCCTGAATTTCGCGAATTTATTGGGCATAACGCATTAGCAATTGATTTAATTAATATTGCGCCACTCGATGATTTACATCATCCAAAGGGTATGATTAAAGAAGCACAGGATTTAGCTGCTGCTGCATTTGGTGCAGATCATACTTTCTTTTCTATTCAAGGTACAAGTGGCGCGATTATGACAATGGTGATGAGCGTTTGCGGTCCTGGTGACAAAATCCTAGTACCACGAAACGTGCATAAATCAGTAATGTCAGCTATTATTTTCTCAGGTGCAAAACCTATTTTCATGCATCCTGAAATCGATCCAAAACTTGGTATTTCTCATGGAATTACAATTCAATCTGTCAAAAAAGCACTTGAAGAACACTCAGATGCCAAAGGCTTACTTGTTATTAATCCAACCTACTTTGGCTTTGCTGCAGACTTAGAACAGATTGTACAATTAGCACATTCGTACGATATCCCTGTACTAGTCGATGAGGCTCATGGTGTTCATATTCATTTTCACGATGAATTACCGATGTCAGCGATGCAAGCTGGTGCAGATATGGCAGCAACAAGTGTTCACAAATTAGGAGGCTCTTTAACTCAAAGTTCTATTCTTAATGTAAAAGAAGGTCTTGTGAACGTAAAACATGTTCAATCTATTATTAGCATGCTTACGACTACATCAACTTCTTACATCTTATTAGCATCTCTTGATGTAGCAAGAAAACGTCTTGCTACAGAAGGAACAGCGCTCATAGAACAAACAATACAATTAGCTGAACATGTTCGTGATGCTATAAATGCTATTGAGCACCTTTACTGTCCTGGAAAAGAAATGTTAGGTACAGACGCTACTTTTAACTATGATCCTACAAAGATAATTGTGTCTGTGAAAGATTTAGGTATTACCGGCCATCAGGCTGAAGTATGGCTTAGAGAGCAATATAACATTGAAGTAGAACTCTCCGATTTATACAACATACTATGTCTTATCACTTTTGGAGATACAGAAAGTGATACAAATACGCTTATTGCAGCATTACAAGATTTAGCGGAAACATTTAGAAATAGGGCAGATAAAGGTGTTCAAGTACAAGTAGAAATTCCAGAAATACCGGTGCTAGCACTTTCTCCACGAGATGCTTTTTATTCAGAAACAGAAGTCATTCCATTTGAAAATGCGGCAGGTCGTATTATAGCTGATTTTGTTATGGTTTATCCACCAGGGATTCCAATCTTTACTCCGGGGGAAATTATTACACAAGATAACTTAGAGTATATTCGTAAAAATTTAGAAGCAGGTTTACCTGTACAAGGTCCTGAAGATATGACATTACAAACATTACGTGTTATTAAAGAGTACAAGCCTATCAGTTGATAGGCTTTTCTTTCACCTTTTTTCTCTTTCTTCATACGCTACTAAAGAATGTAACGTATAGGTGGGGATACCATTATGATTGTAATAGGTCGTTCTATTGTACACCCTTATATCACAAATGAATATGAGCCATTTGCAGCTGAGAAGCAACAAATTTTATCCATAATGGCAGGAAATCAAGAAGTTTATTCCTTCCGAACTGCTGACGAACTCAGCTTTGATTTAAATTTGCGAGTTAATATTATTATTTCTGCATTAGAACTTTTTCAAAGTGGATTTCAGTTTCGTACGTTTCAACAATCCTTTTGCAACCCCCAGTTTTGGAAAAGAACATCTTTAGGGGGATTCCAACTACTTCCAAATATACCACCTTCTATTGCCATACAAGATATTTTCAAAAACGGGAAACTATATGGGACTGAATGCGCAACCGCTATGATAATTATTTTTTACAAAGCTTTACTATCATTGTATGAGGAAGAAACCTTCAATCGCCTTTTTGCAAATCTTTTACTTTATACTTGGGACTACGATCAAGATTTAAAACTCATAACAAAAACAGGTGGCGACCTTGTTCCTGGCGATCTCGTTTACTTTAAAAACCCACAAGTGAATCCAGCTACGATTGAGTGGCAAGGAGAAAACACAATCTATCTAGGAAATTTCTTTTTTTACGGACATGGCGTAGGTGTAAAAACAAAAGAAGAAATTATCTACTCATTAAATGAACGACGCGTCCCTTACGCTTTTATTTCAGCTTTTTTGACCGATACTATTACTCGTATTGATAGCCGTATAATGAGTCAATACGCCTCTCCAAACACACCACAAACAGCCATAGGATTTATTCCGATTAGAGATGATGCAATCGTTGCTACAGTTGGCCATACAACTACAATTTATTAAAAAAAGCGCCTACACATGTAGGCGCTTTTTTTAATAATTAAGCTTTTGTATGTTCTTTATGGTCACATTCGCAATGAGATCCACATTTCCCATATAATACTGTTGATTTTTCATCTTCAAAATGTGCGATTGTTCCTTCACATACTTGGCATACGATTGTTCCCATTTTTCATTTCCCCCTGATTTTTAATAGTAATCTACTTATTTATCATTAAGCTTTCGCATTATCTCTATTAGCACAATCACAATTTGTACCACATTTTCCGTAAAGTACTGTCGTTTTCTCATCTTCAAAATGTGCGATTGTTCCCTCGCATACTTGACATACGATTGTTCCCATTTTTCATTTCCCCCTAAGTTTATGGTCCTAAAAACTTTCAGTTGTCCATGTCCTATCAATTATTGGGCTTTTGTATGCTCTGTGTGATCACATCCGCAAGATCCACATTTCCCGTAAAGTACCGTTACTTTCTCATCCTCGAAGTGTGCAATTGTACCTTCACAATCTTGACATACGATTGTTCCCATTTTTCATTTCCCCCTAAGTTTATAATCCCAAAAACTTTTGTAACCGCTTAACTTTCTGTCTTTATTTTAATATGTTATACTTTTTACGTCAATAGGTTTTTAGTATAACACATTAAATATTTTAATTTAAAATTAGTATGCGATATTAACACAAAAAAACAGCCATATTTATACGTACGACTGTTTCAAATTAATTATTCTTCATATTCTGCATGCAATGAAGTAGATGGAACGAGAAATTTAAAAAACTGAGCTAACTCCGCTGCTTCCTCTTGAGATCCTAACTTGAAAATTTCCTGCATATATTGCACATTCTCTACATCATCTTGTCCCAGTAAAGTAGACCTTCCCGTTTGCATACAAACAATGAGTGGCTTTCCAAAAAACATATTTGTATAAACAATCCCAAAGTCATAACGAGTATCATGTGTCATAAATCCTAAAAATCGTACCTTCACACTTTCATGCTCATCATACAATTTTTCAAACATTGGTTTCCACCTCTCTACATCACCTTTCCTACTCATACATATATTAAACAAAAAAAGCAATACTCCTTTTAATTGTCAAAAAATTCAGTAGGTTGTAGAATGATATTATTCTACTAAGCTAGGGGGAACTTATATGCAACATGCCTTTATTACGCTTGTACCTAAATCCAATCAACACTCTGTTTCAACAGATGATATAAAACAACTTTTTCAGTACTATAAAACAGTTACTTCCCAAACCGGAGTTCAAATTAATTACGCTTATACAAATACCGCTTTTCCTTATGAAATTTTAGATACATCAGCAACAACATTAAAGCTTCAATCCAGTCATGATCGATATGACTCAATTTATTTCGGTGTTGGAATAGAAAATGAACAATCTTTCATTCAAATTTCTTTACCCTCTAATGCAACATTTGGTGATAAAGGAAAAGCAAATGAATTTTGCCGTTTTCTAGCGAAGAAATTAGAAGGAGAATTACAATTATTTAATGGAAGGATAATGTATTTCTATAAACGTTAGTTTAAAAACAAAAATAAACGATCAGAAAAATCATACTATTCGTGCAAGTAAGAAGCATTGCTTTTCTCCTTGCACTTAGTATGACATACGCTATCACATACGCTAAATAAAAAAATATGAGAAAAAGAAAAATTTTATAATGAAGTTTATCACGACTTGACAATAATAACACTGCTGAAAATCCACTCCATAAAACTAGATGTAAAAATGAAACTAGCGTAATTTTCATAGCGTTACCTCCTATTTCTTCTATTATATTGTGCAGCCCATCCCTCTGCTTATTTTAAAAACAAACTTCTACGTGTATAAAATATTTGAAGCTTCTACTTACTCTATGATTTATCTTCTACCATTTATGTAAGCTCTTAACTATTTTATATGCCAAAACTTCCTCGTTTTTTACGTTACATTCTCTTTCTTTCCTTACAATATAGATTATTCCATTAGTAGCGTGGTATAATTCCTTTGGATTAACTATAGAAAGGAATCAATGATACATGGTATTTAGTAACCTATTTTTTTTATGTCTTTTTTTACCTGCAATTCTTCTAGTGTACTATTCAGTACGTAAAGAATTACAAAACATCGTTCTTTTGTTATTTAGTTTATTATTTTATGCCTGGGGAGAGCCTATATATGTCTTCCTTATGCTTTTTTCTATTTTCATTAACTATTGGTTCGGGTTATGGCTTAATACAGGACAAATATCTAATACAAATAGAAAACTCATTCTTACTATAGCAATCGTCGTCAATATTGCTATACTAGGATATTTTAAATATGCTAATTTCTTAGTAGATAATATAAACGGGATTTTTCATACAAACATTGTACTCGAAAAAATCCCATTACCAATCGGGATTTCATTTTTCACTTTCCATGCAATGAGTTATATTATTGATATTTACAAAAGAAAAGTAGAGGCTCAGCGAAATCTGTTTGATTTGGCGCTATACTTTACTATTTTCCCTCAATTAGTTGCGGGACCAATTGTTCGGTATAACACAATAGCTCATCAATTACATGTTAGAACCGTTAATGCTGATATGTTTTCAGAAGGCATTCGTCGTTTTATCCTTGGATTAGGAAAAAAAGTTTTGATTGCAAATCAATTGGGAGCTATTGCCGATGAAATATTTGCAATGGACCCAGCAACAATGAGCGTATCTACTGCTTGGATTGGTGCGATCGCTTATACATTACAAATTTATTTCGATTTTTCAGGCTACAGTGATATGGCCATTGGATTAGGAAAAATGTTCGGGTTTGATTTCTTAGAAAACTTCAATTATCCGTATATATCAAAATCGATTTCTGAATTTTGGCGTCGCTGGCATATTTCCCTTGGTTCATGGTTCCGTGATTATGTCTATATCCCACTAGGTGGCAATCGAGTATCTAGCTGGAAAATCTATCGTAATCTCTTTATAGTATGGGCGCTAACAGGTTTTTGGCATGGGGCTAGTTGGACATTTATGATTTGGGGTATCTATTACGGATGTTTAATTGCTTTGGAAAAATCCGGTTTTGAGAAAATCTTGCAAAAATTATGGTGGCCAATTCAACATGTATACGTGCTGTTTTTAGTGATTATCGGTTGGGTTTTCTTCAGAGCTGACAACTTTAGCTACTGTTCTAAATTTTTACAAGCAATGTTCGGATTAAATGGATCGTTGACTGACATTACTAGTTATTTCTATGTGATGAATCATTGGGGAATCTTTATACTTGCAATAGTGACATCAGCTCCAATTTTCTCTTGGATCAAGACTCTATTTGTAAATAAAAAGATAGTACTTTTATCTCCACTTTACTATTTGAGTGTTTTAATCATTACTATGATGTACTTAACGAATGCAACTTACAATCCATTTATTTACTTCCGCTTCTAAAGGAGGGCTAACTATGAAAAATTTAACTAATCGTATATTAATCACTGGATTTCTCGCTATTATTTTCGGGATGTGTATATGGACAGCCAAAATAATATATTGGGATAAAAAAAGTTTTTCTGATTTTGAAAACAGAGAATTAGCTTTAGATCCAGTCCTAACTATGGATACTATAAAATCCGGAAAATATTTCAAAGATACTGAATTACACTTTACAGATCATATTGCCGCACGAGATAAATTTATTGAAACTTACACAAAGTTGCAATTAAAATTCAATCGTACTTTTATAAATAATAATTTCGTCGCAGATGACGGTTTCATTTTGTCTGCACCTACAAATATTGATATGCGTGATCAAATAAAGCAATCTGTAAGTGAACTAGACAACTTAAGAAATCAATTTACAAAAACAGAATTTTATTTCCTGTTAGCTCCAAGTAAACTAACGACATTTTCGTATAAGTACCCACCATATGTAGATCGTGGGTATGATCAAAAACATCGTGATTATTTTGTACAAGAATTACAGAAAATAAATTTTCCATTTATTGATGTTCTACCTGCTATTCAAAAAGAATTTACTCACGAACAATTAGAAGAACTATACTTTAAAACGGATCACCATTGGAATATGAAAGGTGCGTTTTATGCATACGAACAAACAATGAATTACATTGCTAATCACTCTAAAGTATTTACAGGAAATGTTGTTAATCGAGATGATTATAAAACCACTATAGAAGAACCTAATGGGCAATTTATCGGTAGTTGGAATAGACAATTATACAAATTAATAAAAACACCTGAAACAATTCCATATGTACAATTAAAAGAAAACCCAAATGTGTGGGATAATTATACTGTCTATCTCGGTCCAAAATCAGAAGAAACAAGTAAAATACCGATGAAAGAATTCTTTGCAGTGAACAAAAAGAAGCTTTCACCAGACTATGCATCGGTTTATCAAACAGACTATTCACAGATTAACATCTTAAATCCAAATGCAAAAAGTAAATTGCATGCTGTCATTATTAAAGATTCTTATGCAGATGCAACTTATCCTTTATTCGCACAAGAATTCGAACAAACAACTTTTATTGATCCACGATTTGGGGCAAGTAAAAATATTAAACAAGATCTTGAAAAACTAAATGCTGATATCGTCTTATTTCTTTATAATGACACTAGTACAAGTAAACAAATGTATCAATTTGAAAATAAAGAATAAAAAACAAGAGGTGAATCGGAATGATTCACCTCTTGTTTTTCTATTCATATAACACATACATAAAAAAACGTCTTCTAAATTTAGAAGACGTTTTTTTATTATTTTACAATGTGAATTGGCATTCCAAGAGCAACTTCAGCTGCTTCCATTGTGATTTCACCTAATGTTGGGTGAGCGTGGATTGTTTGAGCGATATCTTCAGCTGTCATTCCAGCTTCGATAGCTAAACCAATCTCAGAGATAATATCAGAAGCACCTGCGCCTGCAACTTGAGCACCTACAAGAAGACCATCTTCTTTACGTGTTACAAGTTGTAGGAAACCGTCAGTGCTGTTTAATGATAACGCACGACCGTTTGCAGCGAATGGGAACTTAGATACAGTTACAGTCATTCCTGCTTCTTCAGCTTGTTTCTTAGTGTAACCAACAGATGCTAATTCTGGATCAGTGAAGCATACTGCAGGAATTCCGATGTAATCGATAGCTGATGCATGGCCACTAATTGCTTCAACAGCTACTTTACCTTCGTAAGAAGCTTTGTGAGCTAATGGTGGTCCAGGAACGATATCACCGATTGCATAGATGTTTGGTACGTTTGTACGGCATTGCTCATCGATTTCGATGATACCGCGGTCAGTCATTTTAACTCCAACTTGCTCAAGACCGATTTCTTGAGTGTTTGGACGACGACCTACAGTTACTAATACGTAATCTGCTTCTACAGTTTGGATTTCACCTTTAACTTCGAAGCTAACTTTTACGCCAGTTTCTGTTTCTTCAACGCCTTTAGCCATAGCTTTTGTATGGATATTTACGTTACCTTTCTTTTGAAGAGCACGTTTAACAACAGAGCTCATTGCTTTTTCAAAACCAGCTAAGATTTCGTCGCCAGCTTCTACTACAGTAACTTCTGTACCGAAGTTAGCATATGCAGTACCTAATTCCATACCGATGTAACCGCCGCCGATTACAACAAGTTTTTTAGGAATTTCAGGTAAGCTTAAAGCACCTGTAGAGTTGATAACACGTTTAGAGTATTTGAATCCAGGAATTTCGATTGGTGTAGAACCAGTTGCAAGAACAGCATTTTTAAACGTATACGTTTGAGCTGCATCTTCAGTCATTACGCGTAATGTGTTAGCATCTACGAAGTAAGCTTCACCGCGAATGATTTCAACTTTATTACCTTTAAGAAGGCCTTCAACACCGCCAGTTAATTTCTTAACTACGCCGTTTTTCCATTCTTGAACTTTTGTAAAGTCAACTTTTACGTTCTCTGCAGTGATACCCATGTCATCAGAATGCATTGCATTCTCATAACGATGACCTGCATTGATTAACGCTTTTGAAGGAATACATCCAACGTTTAAGCATACGCCACCAAGGTTAGCTTTTTCAATGATTGCTACCTTTTGACCTAATTGTGCTGCACGAATTGCCGCAACGTATCCACCAGGACCTGCACCAACAACGACTGTATCTAATTCAATTGGGAAATCTCCTACTACCATTGTTATTACGCCTCCATTACTAATAATTGTGGGTCATTCAATAGACGTTTAATTTGGTTTAATGCTTTTTGAGCAGTTGCGCCGTCAATTAAACGATGGTCAAAGCTTAGAGATAATGCTAATACTGGAGCTGCAACGATCTCACCATTTTTCACAACTGGCTTCTCAGCGATACGGCCGATACCAAGGATTGCTACTTCTGGGTGATTGATAACTGGAGTGAACCATTGTCCACCTGCAGAACCAATGTTTGTAATTGTGCAAGAAGCACCTTTCATTTCAGTTGGAGCTAAACGACCTTCACGTGCTTTACCAGCAAGATCATTGATCTCGTTAGAAATAGTGAAGATAGACTTGCGATCTGTATCTTTAACAACTGGTACTAATAGACCTTTGTCTGTATCAGCTGCGATACCGATGTTGAAGTAATGTTTGTGAACTACTTCTTGAGATGCATCGTCTAAAGAAGTGTTTAACATTGGGTATTCACGTAATGCAGATGTTAAAGCTTTAACAACGTACGGAAGGTAAGTTAATTTAATACCTTTGTCAGCTGCAACAGCTTTGAACTTCTTACGGTGAGCAACAAGCTCAGTTACATCAACTTCATCCATTAATGTTACGTGAGGAGCTGTATGCTTAGAGTTAACCATTGCTTTCGCAATCGCTTTACGGATACCACTCATTTTCTCACGAGTTTCTGGATATTCACCAGCTGGGATTGGTTGTGCTTTTGGTGCTTCTTCTTTCGCTGCTGCTGGAGTAGCTTCTACTGCTGCTGGAGCCTCAGTTGCTGCTACAGTTTGTCCACCATTTGCAAATGCATCGATGTCAGCTTTCACAACGCGACCGTTCTTACCAGATCCAGCTACTTTATGAATATCTACACCTTTTTCACGAGCATATTTACGAACAGATGGCATAGCGATAACGCGCTCATTTACTACTTCTGCAGTTGCTGCTGGAGTAGCTTCCGCTGCTGGAGCTTCTACTGCTGCTTCTTCAGCTTTTGGAGCTTCATCATGGTCGTCACCTTTAAATTTAAGGTTTTCGTATCCAGGAGCATCAAATTTAATTAATGTATCTCCTACAATTGCAACTGTTCCTTCTTCTACAAGTACTTCAAGTACTTTACCTTTAACAGGAGAAGGGATTTCTACTACTGCTTTATCATTTTGTACTTCAAGAAGTACATCGTCTTCATTTACTTCATCGCCTGGTTTAATAAACCATTTTACGATTTCACCTTCGTGGATACCTTCACCGATATCTGGTAGTTTAAATTCAAATGCCACGGAATTCAGCCCCCTGATTCATTTCATTATTATGGAATATGTACAAAAGAAACCAGCATGTGCTGATTTCTTTTGCACATGAAAAGCTAAAAATTAGAAGTTCATTACTTTGTTTACAGCTTCAACAATATCTTTATGGTTTGGTAACCATACGCTCTCTGCTTGAGAGAATGGGAATACTGTATCAGCAGCTGCAACACGTACAACTGGAGCTTCTAAGTTTAAGATTGCACGGTCGTTAATTTCCGCTACAACGTTAGCTGCAATACCAGCTTGTTTTTGAGCTTCTTGAACTACAACTACGCGGCCTGTTTTTTCAACAGAAGCGATGATTGTTTCGATATCTAATGGTTGAACTGTACGTAAGTCAACAACCTCTAAAGAGATACCTTCTTTTTCAAGTTCTTCAGCAGCTTTTAATGCAGCGTGAACCATAGCACCGTAAGCGATAACAGATACATCTGTACCTTCACGTTTGATATCAGCTTTGCCTAAATCAATTGTGTATTCGCCTTCTGGTACATCTTGGCGGAATGAACGATACAATTTCATATGCTCTAAGTAGATAACTGGATCGTTGTCACGAATCGCAGAGATTAAAAGACCTTTAGCATCGTATGGAGTAGATGGAATAACAACTTTTAGACCAGGTTGTTGAGCTACTAATCCTTCTAAGCTATCAGCATGTAGTTCAGGAGTATGAACACCACCACCGAATGGAGAACGAACTGTTACTGGAGCAGTCCAACGTCCACCAGAACGGTAACGCATACGAGCCAATTGACCAGAAATTGAATCCATTACTTCAAATACGAAACCGAAGAATTGGATTTCTGGAACTGGACGGAATCCTTCAAGTGCAAGTCCAACTGCAAGTCCACCAATACCAGACTCTGCAAGTGGAGTATCCATTACACGATCTTCACCGAATTCAGCTTGTAAACCTTCAGTAGCACGGAATACACCGCCGTTTACACCAACGTCTTCACCAAACACAAGTACGTTAGGGTCATTTTTCATTTCAACGCGTAAAGCATCAGTGATTGCTTGAATCATTGTCATTTGAGCCATGGCTTACTTCGACTCCTTTTCTTTGTAAATTTCATATTGTTCAGCTAAGTTGTAAGGCATTTTTTCATACATGATTTCCATTAAATCAGTAACTTTTTGTTTTGGAGCTTGGTCAGCCTTAGCAATTGCTTGTTTGATATCTTCTTTTGCTTCTTCAATTACTTTCTCTTCAACTTCTTGAGACCATAGGCCTTTAGTTTCTAAGAACTTACGGAAGCGTACGATTGGATCTTTTTGTTCCCATTCGTTTTCGATATCTTTTGTACGGTAACGAGTTGGGTCATCACCAGCCATTGTATGTGGACCATAACGGAATGTTAAAGTCTCGATTAAAGTAGGGCCTTCGCCATTTACTGCGCGCTCACGAGCGAAAGCAGTTGCTGCGTATACAGCTAATGGATCCATACCGTCTACTTGAATTCCGTAAATACCTGCTGCTACTGCTTTTTGTGCTACAGTTTTAGCTGCAGATTGCTTTTCTACTGGAGTAGAGATTGCATAACGGTTGTTTTGAACAACGAAGATTGCTGGAGCTTTGAATGCACCTGCAAAGTTCATACCTTCGTAGAAGTCACCTTGTGAAGCACCACCGTCACCAGTGTAAGTAATTGCAACAGATTTTTTACCACGTAGTTTCATACCTAACGCAACACCAGCAGTTTGGATGATTTGCGCACCGATAATGATTTGTGGAGCTAGTGCATTTACATTCTCAGGCATTTGGTTACCCATGAAGTGTCCACGAGAGAATAAGAATGCTTGATATAATGGTAATCCGTGCCATACTAATTGTGGTACATCACGGTATCCTGGTAAGATAAAGTCTTCTGCTTCAAGTGCGAAATGACTTGCTAATTGAGAAGCTTCTTGTCCAGCTGTAGGTGCGTAGAAACCTAAACGTCCTTGACGGTTTAAAGAAATAGAACGTTGATCTAGTACGCGAGTATACACCATACGACGCATTAATTCTTTTAATTGATCATCAGATAATTCAGGCATAGCTGCTTCATTCACAACTTCGCCATTTTCATTTAAAATTTGTAATGTTTCAAATTGAGCTGCGATAGCTTTCATTTGCTCATCAACATTAAATAGGGTCTTTTTTGTTTTAGTACCCATTCCGTTCACCTCTTCCTCTCTTGAACCATATTCTGAAACGCTTTCACCGGCTATTTTCCAGTTTAAAAAGCGCAACGATGTAAACCAACATGTTTGTCTGTCGGTTGAGAATAATTTTGTGTACCTAACAATCTGTACTAATGTTTTTTCAGAAACATATTAATACAATCTTGATCACGTTTTTTAGTTTACAACTATTCTAATTACGATGTCAATTACTTTGAATACGTTTTTTTATAAATAATATGCAGGTTTCTATTACACAAACGTGTTTTTATTTTTCACATCTGTATTAGTAAGCATTGACCCACTGTTATATTATTCCCTTTTTCACTTATTTTTTCTCTTAGAATAATATGTAAACGATTTAATTCTCTTTAGTTTTTCTCTCTTCGTAACAAAAATATACAAACTCTTCTTCCTTTTTTAGGTAAATACCTATACATCACCACACTCTCTTCCATACATTATAGTAACCGCAGTATTAGCGGGAAATGAAAAAGGAGGTCATCTCATGTACGGATACTCATATTGCTATCCAACTTGTTCATATCCTTCCTACGGTTATGGCGGTTCTTGTGGCGGATCTGGACGCGGCTTTGCCTTAATCGTTGTGTTGTTTATCCTTTTAATTATCGTTGGTGCTGCTTGCATTCGCTAATGTAAAATGAAACAACTATGGAAAGAAACAGACGGCTTTGCCGTCTTTTCTTTTTATCTCATACATAACTCCTCTATAGAAGAACGATTTGCAAATAGTTACCCTTACTTGCCGATGACTTTTCTCATCTCCTTTGGTAGACTAAAGAGGAAAGGAGAGATTACATATGCTTACAATGAACGATGTAATTCGCGAAGGAGATCCTATTTTGCGAGATGTTGCAGAAGAGGTGTCGTTACCAGCGAGTGAAGAAGATACAAATACCCTTAAAGAAATGATTGATTTTGTAATAAATAGCCAGGATCCTGAACTGGCTGAAAAATACAGTTTACGCCCTGGAATCGGATTAGCAGCTCCGCAAATCGGTATTTCAAAGAAAATGATTGCGGTTCATGTAACTGATACGAACGGTACGTTATATAGCCATGCATTATTCAATCCAAAAATCATTAGTCATTCTGTTGAACGTACATATTTACAAAGCGGTGAAGGTTGTCTATCTGTAGACCGCGAAGTACCTGGCTATGTCCCTCGTTACACAAGAATTACAGTGAAAGCAACATCTATTAATGGAGAAGAAGTAAAATTACGCTTAAAAGGCTTACCGGCAATTGTATTCCAACATGAGATTGATCATTTAAATGGTGTTATGTTCTATGACCATATTAATAAAGAAAATCCATTTACCGCTCCTGATGATTCAAAACCTTTAGAGCGCTAATAATAAAAAGGCGGGAATTAATCTCCCGCCTTTTCATTTTATGAAATGGGTTCCATATTTACTTATAACAGGCCAGCCCATTTTAATCCATGATATATACCGTCTTCACTTACATCCTTTGTCACATGATTTGCAAGTTTTTTCAAATCTTCATGACCATTCCCCATCACAATGCCCGTCCCAACTGCTTCAATCATTTCTAAATCGTTTAAACCATCCCCAAATGCATACACTTGTTCACGGCTAAATCCTAATTTTTCAATGAACTTCTCAATCCCTTTTGCCTTAGAACCACCATTAGGAATGATATCCATTGAATACGCATGCCAACGAATAAAATGAAAATCTGGATATTGATTAATAAACTTTTCCTCTTCATTTACTTCACAAAAAAGAAGCGTTTGATAAATATCGCGTTTTTCGTAAAAATCAGGTTCATATGCCGGATGCTCGAACTGCAAGCTTCCAAAACCTTCTTTCACATAATCATGATATTCCACTGTCGCTCTCATTTCTTGATGGTCAAGATATACAAGTGGATATCCTTCTTGTTTTGCAAACTGAGTAAACTTATGCAAGGCAGCTGGGTGTAACGGATTATTAAATACTACTTCATCTTCAAAGACAACATACTGTCCATTAAAACTAACATAATTATGTATATTGAGTTCCTTACGAATATCTTCAAACATAAACGGTGCGCGTCCTGTCGCAATTGCTACATGCACCCCTTTTTCCTGCAAATGTCTTACTGCATCTCGTGTAGATTGCGGAATTTTTTTATCGTGATCTAATAATGTTCCATCAATATCAAAAAAGACAATTTTATCATTCATTTGTCAAAACCCTTTCTGGCACTCTTTACTCCTATTTTGATAATCGCTTTTCAAATTCTAAAAAAAAGTATAACATATTAAACATCTGTGAAGAAAGCGTTCACTTTCTGACCTTATTTATGAAACATGCATATATATATTAGTAAAAAAGGTGAATACTTGTTCTAATGAATTTTCTTGTCCATTCTTCCTCATACTATATCTATAACTAACGGCTACTAATCGTTACTATAGAATAACTTTCACTGTATGAGAAAGGACAAGGTTTTCCATTCACTTTCCCCTCTTTCTTATGTCAGAGATAGAGTTTTCACTAGTAATATGCATGTTTAGAATAAGGAAAGGAAGGAGTAATCATGCTGAAGAAGCTGAAGAAAAAGCTTAAGCGTTATTTAAACGATTTAGTCCGGAAGAAGACAATCGCTTAAATTATGCCCATTTCGGGCTTTTTCTTCATTCTCATTCGAAAAAACATGAAAATCGTGACTGTTTGCTTTATAATAAGTAACAGATAATGCAAAACATAGACAAGGAGAGGTTTTCCAAATGATTTTTAAAGTATTTTATCAAGAAAAATTAACTGAGGTCCCAGTACGTGAAAATACAAAAGTTGTATATTTAGAGGCTACGTCTGAAAAGGATGTTCGTAAAAAATTAAATAAGTTCGCATATAATATCGAGTTTGTTCAGTCTGTTACTGGCGCTCATCTTGAATATGAAAAACAAAACGCTGATTTAGTATTAGCGGAGATTGTATAGCCATATGAAATTTCTAAAAAATGATCAAGTTGCCGTTTTTGCTCTCGGTGGTCTTGGTGAAATCGGTAAAAATACATATGCTGTTCAATTTCAAGATGAAATTATTATAATTGACGCTGGAATTAAATTTCCAGAAGACGAACTCCTCGGGATCGATTATGTAATACCTGATTACACTTATTTTGTGCGAAACGAAGATAAAATTAAAGGATTATTCATTACACATGGTCACGAAGATCATATCGGTGGAATCCCTTATCTATTACGTCAAGTAAACATTCCAATTTACGGTGGAAAATTAGCAATTGCACTAATAAAAAACAAATTAGAAGAGCACGGATTACTTCGTAAAGCAAAGCTTTATGAAATTCAAGAAGATGATGTTATTAAATTTAAAAAGACATCTGTTTCCTTCTTCCGTACAACTCACAGTATTCCGGATTCATACGGAGTTGTTGTGAAAACACCTCAAGGACAAGTCGTTCATACAGGTGATTTCAAATTCGATTTCACACCAGTCGGTGAGCCAGCAGATTTAACAAAAATGGCTGAAATCGGAAAAGACGGTGTACTTTGTCTCTTATCTGACAGTACAAACAGTGAAGTTCCAAACTTTACGATGTCTGAGCGCCGTGTTGGCGATAGTATTCAAGATATATTCCGCAAAGTAGAAGGTCGTATTATCTTCGCAACCTTTGCATCGAATATCCATCGCTTACAACAAGTTGTTGAGGCTGCTGTTGAAAATAATCGTAAAGTAGCTGTATTTGGTCGAAGTATGGAAGCAGCTATCGAGATTGGACAAAACCTTGGGTATATCCGATGTCCAAAAGATACATTCATAGACACATCTCAACTAAACCGCCTACCAGCTAATAAAGTGGTTATTTTATGTACTGGTAGTCAAGGTGAACCAATGGCAGCACTTTCCCGTATTGCGAATGGTACTCATCGTCAAATTCAAATTATTCCTGGCGACACAGTTGTTTTCTCTTCTTCACCAATCCCTGGTAACACAATTAGTGTAAGCCGTACAATTAACATGTTGTATCGTGCTGGTGCTAATGTAGTCCATGGCAAGCTGTCAAACATTCATACGAGTGGACATGGCGGACAAGAAGAGCAAAAACTAATGCTACGTCTAATTAAACCAAAGTATTTCATGCCAATTCATGGTGAATATCGTATGCAACGTATGCATATGAAATTAGCGAATGATTGCGGTATTCCAGAAGAGAACTGTTTCATCATGGATAACGGAGATGTTCTTGCCTTGCGTTCAGATGAAGCAAGTGTAGCTGGAAAAATTCCATCTGGTTCTGTCTATATTGATGGAAATGGTATTGGAGATATCGGTAATATCGTATTACGCGATCGTCGCATCCTTTCTGAAGAAGGGCTTGTAATTGTAGTTGTAAGCATTGATATGAAAGAATTTAAAGTTGCAGCAGGACCTGATATCATCTCGCGTGGTTTCGTTTATATGCGTGAAAGCAGCGATTTAATTAACGATGCTCAAACATTGATTACAACACATTTAGAAAAAGTAATGGAACGTAAAACAACACAATGGTCTGAAATTAAAAATGAGATTACAGACACATTAGCACCATTCCTATACGAAAAAACGAAACGTCGCCCAATGATTTTACCAATCATTATGGAAATATAAGAAAAAGGACAATGCCTTCATGGCATTGTCCTTTTCTCTTATCTTAAAAAGTGTTTAAAACGATCTACTTCGTCATCATGACCAATTACAATTAATATATCCCCCGCTTGAATATTTTCCGTAGCTCGAGGAGAGACGATAACTTCTTTACCACGTTTAATTGCTACAATATTCAATCCAAACTTCGCACGAATATCTAATTCAATTAAAGAGTGCCCATCAATTTTTTTATTTGCAATAATCTCTACAATACTATGCTCATCTGAAAGCTCAAGATAGTCTAATACATTACTTGATGCAATATTATTAGCAATCCGTTTTCCCATATCACGCTCTGGATGTACAATGTGATCTGCACCTATCTTACTTAATACTTTTTCATGATAGTCATTTTGAGCTTTTACAGTAATATTTTTTACACCTAACTCTTTCAAAATTAACGTTGTTAAAATACTTGAATTTAAATTATCTCCAATAGCAACGACTACATGATCAAAATTACGAATGCCGAGACTTTTCAATACCATCTCATCTGTTGAATCTGCAATTACAGCATGTGAAGCTATATTTGCAAACTCATTAATTTTATCCTCATCTGAATCAATTGCCATTACTTCCATACCTAATTGAGCTAGTTCTCGGCAAATACTTCCACCGAAACGCCCAAGCCCGATGACAGCAAATTCTTTTTCTTTCTCACTCACAGGAATTCCTCCAATAACTTCAAGTACTATGTATTTTCATTGTAACATACTTTATATACGTCACAAAAATGTGTAAATCATACTTATTTTTGTTTTTGTATATAAAAATATTGTTGTAAATAAAAGGCGATACCAACAAGTAACATACCAAATACAAATATATTTCCAAACGAACTAAATGTTTCAAAAACGAACAATAACGTTTCTTGGCCGAAAAAAGCAAATAGAAGCTGCGTAAAAGCAAATACAAGCGCCCATATGTAATGATGTTGATGGAATAAATAATGCGTTGCGCCTAAAAAAGCAATAAATGAAACGATGAAAATCCACCAATTTTCTAACAACAGTTGCCAATTAGAAAATTGGTATCCATTCACTAATATCGCAATAATCCCGATAACCGCCATTGTTGGCACACTCCAGAATAGCGCTCGCCCTCTAAAGAAGCGGGTACCTTGAACATCTCCTTTTTCATATGCAATGTATGTTAGTACTACTGTACTTATATACAAAACAGAAAGAATCGTTAAAACGATAATAAGCCAAAAGTGTAATTGATAATATTCATGCTCTATATTTGTCACGATTGCAGCTAGCATACACGGGATTAACATTCCCGTCCAACCATCTACTTTTCTTTCATTCCAAAAGACCGTATTACCAATTCGTATACCTAGCAGCATAAAAATAATGATACCTAGTACAAATAATGTAGTTTTATTCCCTACTAAACTCGTTGAGAAAGCAATTAATCCAATAAATAAAAAGAGCACAAACCCATTCATAATTTCTAGTACAGGTGATAAATACCTCTTCACCCATTTGTATGTTTCGTCATATTCATTATTATCTACTAGACGATAGGCATAAAAACTTATTCCAAAATAAACCGCCGCAATAATAACATACGCATATAAGACGAAACATAAAATCGCACTGCTAATTTGCACGTAATTCCCCACCCTTTTTTCTATGTTTCACATTGATTTTACACACTTTTCATACTAAAAGTAAACATATATAAGTTAGTCAAATAATTAATAATGAGCAGTGGCTAAAACCCCCTGCTCATTATTAAAACAGTACAATTAACTTTAATTCTTTCATTTGTATGTAAATGTCTAAAATCAATCTATACGAGCGTTACTTACACCTCAGAACAAAAAGTTTTTTGGAACCTTCAAGAAAGCGGAAGTTTTATTTTCTATTTCCTTTCCACTTTACATATTGGCTTAAAAATGTAATTGCCTTTTCAATCACTTCTTCGTCTGGTTTTAATTTCGCATGATGTAAACCATATTCTGAATTTACTCCAAGCCAAAACATAAATCCAGGGATTTCTCGAAGCATATAACCAAAATCTTCACCTGTCATTGCCTCAGTACATGTAATAACATTCATATCAGTTTGTTTATGTACAAATTGCATAAACTCTCTCGTTAACTCTTCGTGGTTATATACTTGATGATACATTGCTCCGTAATCTATAATCGCCTCACACTGGAAAGAAGCTTCGATACCTGCAACAATTGCCTCAATTCTGCTTTTCACACGCTTCATTGATTCCACTGATAATGTTCGAATCGTTCCTTCTAAACGAGATTTTTCTGCGATAATATTTTGAACTGTACCACCTGTTATTTTCCCAATTGTAATTACCGCACTGTCAAGAGGATTCACATTACGACTAATAACGGATTGAAGTTGTGTAACAAGGTGACTGGCTGCAACAATCATATCATTCGCAGTATGTGGATAAGCCGCATGTCCACCTTTTCCTTTTAAATCAACATATAATTCTGATGTATTCGCAAATAACAGACCTTCTTTTGTCGCAATTGTTCCTACAGCGTATTCTGGTGCAATATGAAGACCAAGAATTATATTAGGCTTCCATCCTTTTAGCTCTTCACTTTCTAACATAGGAAGAGCGCCACCTGGACCTTCTTCTGCCGGCTGGAATAGAAACACAAGGTCATCATCTATTCTTTCACTCACAGCTGCTGTTAGGAGGCCTAGACCAATTGTTGTATGCAAATCATGTCCACATGCATGCATCATTCCTTTATGTACAGAAGCAAATTCGTATCCAGTTTCCTCTGTTATTGGCAAACCATCTATATCTGCGCGATAACCTATTATTTTCTCTGGGCTTTTCCCATTTACTTTAACAATTACACCTGTTTTCCATGTTCTCACTTCCAAATATTCGTTAGGAAGTGTTTCTATATACTCTAAAATGTACTGTTGTGTTTTCCACTCTTTAAATCCAATTTCCGGGATTTTGTGTAAATCTCTACGAACTTGGACAAATTTGCTTACTGTCATTTTTGCACCTCTATCTATAAAAAGCGCAAGAGCCTATTTATGCTCTTACGCTTTTTGTTTTTTATTTCTCTGGGTTTAATTGACGAAGCTCTTGTTTGATTTCAGTTTTCGCTTTTGTCTTCTCATCAATTTCTTTAATTACACGTGCTGGAGTTCCCGCAACAACTGTATATGGAGGCACATCTTCTGTTACAACAGCTCCTGCTGCTACAACTGCACCTTTACCTACTGTAACGCCCTCTAAAACAACTACATTTGCACCAATTACAACATCGTCTTCAACGATAACTGGTTTTGCAGAAGGTGGCTCAATAACACCCGCAAGTACAGCACCTGCACCTACGTGACAGTTTTTCCCAACCGTTGCACGTCCACCAAGCACTGCGTTCATGTCGATCATAGTACCTTCGCCAATTACAGCACCGATGTTAATTGTTGCATTCATCATGATAACAGCGTTGTCACCAATTTCAACGTGGTCACGAATAATTGCGCCTGGCTCAATACGAGCTTTAATACCTTTTAAATCAAGCATTGGGATTGCAGAATTACGACGATCGTTCTCAACTACATAGTCAACAATGTGCTTGCTATTTTCATCAAGAATTGTCTTAATTTCAGACCATTCTCCGAATACTACACCAGATTTTTTATTTACAAATGCTTGTACTGTTTCAGGGAACGTTACTTCTTTTAAATCCCCTTTTATGTATACCTTTACAGGAGTTTTCTTTTCACTTTTTTGAATAAACGAAATAATTTCGTTAGCGTCCATCATTTTCATTCTTGTTGCCTCCTAAATCCATTTATATTGTTACTCTACCAAACGATAGAGCGAGTAGCAAGACAATAATCTTATTTTTCCCTTTGAATTTCTTCTATAATTTCTAAAAACGCTTGTACTTGCTTCAATTGTCTTGCTGATTCACTCGTTAACAACCATGTTTCTCTCGTTAATTGAACAGGTGTTTTATACATATTTTCCTGCACTTCTTTTAATACTGTAGAAGGCAATAACGCATAACCTATACCATTTAGAACAAGTTGTTTGCACGTCTCAATTTGATCAACTACAATTGTTCGCTTAGGTGGGTTAGAGAATAACCCATACCACCAATTTTGTATTTGACCATAATAAGTCGAATCACTTTTAAATTGAATAAATGGTCTATTTGTTTCTTTTAACATCGAAATATCTTTTATTTCTTTATCGACTAAATATAATTCATCTTCAAATAATTGTTGCTTTTGTCCTTTATATTCCTGTGATCCCCTTAATATAGCTACATGAACATCGCCCTCATAAAATTGCTTTTGCACTTCACTACTCCAGCCAGTAAACAGCGATATCTTCACAGAAGGATACTTTTGTACAAACTTTTTCAACACAGGAGGGAGCCAATATTGACCAATAACCGATGCAACAGCTATTTTTAACGTTCCATATGTTTCCGTTCTAAAAACTGCCAGTTCGCTCTTAATATTCTCTTCTCTTTGTAACATTTCTTTTGCATAATTTGCGACTTTTTCCCCTTCAGGTGTAATTGTCAATCCTTTTTGTGAACGAATAAAAAATTTCATTCCCCATTGTTTCTCCATAGATTGTAATCGTTGACTAAGCGCAGGTTGGGAAACAAATAAACGTTCCGCCGCTTTTCTCATATTTGATTCCTGGGCTAACACAACCATCATTTGAAAATCATCAATTTGCAACTTTCTCCCTCTTTCCTTAGCTTCCATACACCTTATTTCAATAAGCTTTTCATCCTGAATTTAACTGAATACTTTTATACAAAAAATACAATTTTTCAGTTCGAACTTTCCTTATGTTTTATGTCTTTTTAAATATAATACATACACAACTGATATGCACGAAAAAAAGTGACTTCTCCGTTTCTATGAAGTCACTTTCCTCCTATTATTTATCGATTATGCTGCCGTACTTTTTTATTCAATAATTTTAAAATAGCTCTACGTGTTAAAATCCCCTCGAAATACCCTTCTTCATTTACAGCACAAATAAAAGGATGATCAATTGTCATTTCTAAAGCTTTTGCAAATGAATCTTCTAACTTAAGAACCGGAATATCTTCCTTCATCACTTGTTCTACTTTCATATCATCAAGTCTTTCAAACTCAATGCGCTCTAACCCTAACATACCATCTAAAATCATAGCAGTACTAATCAACCCATGTAATTTATACATTGGGTCTAAAACAGGTATTGCCGAATATCCAGATTTCACAAGAACGAGTAAAGCATGCTCTAATCCATTCCCAATTTGGACATGTGCTACTTTTTCTGATGAAATCATTAAATCTTTCACAAGAATTTGCTGAAACTCGTCTTTCGGAATACTAATCATGTTACATCCCCCATTTTCCCTTTTTCCTGCTTATATTCATCGACTCTATTCTTATTTTATGACAGCGTTTTCACATTATTATTTTGTCCTAACTTTATTTCAATAAAAATACAATTACACAGCTATTTTAGCATACAACACAAAAAAAAGACTACCATTACGGTAGCGCTTAATACCCTTTATTTTTTAATCTGTAAAATAACCTTGTGATTTTTTTATATTGCGTCACATCTGTCTGTTTCAAACCATTCTCAATATCTGTAAGTTCTACAGCTAAAATTTCACTCGCATAATTTTGTTGAAATAGAATATCTAGTAACAAACTTTCTTCTTCTTTCGTTAAAACAAATTCCCTTTGCATATACCCCTCTCCTTATAATCCCATCGTTACTCTCATTATATAAAATTTCCAACTTATTTAGTAGATGTAATATTCAGTTTTTAATAAAAACATGTAACAATTGTAACCATATAAAAATTATTTCGTATATCGATTTGCATAACTAAATGCCGCATAAGCATCCGGCTTAATTTTTGCAGTTAATCCCATCGCTTGAATTTTCGCTGTCATATCTAAAATAAATTCTTTTGTTAAACCATCATTCCCTATGTCCAAATGAATTTCCATTATGAACCCAGCCCCATCTTGAGCATATGGATGCAATAAATCCCATATGGTTTGTATATGGTTAGGAGTAAATAGGCAAGCGATTTCTTGACTAAACTGTGTTTCTAAATATATTTTCTCCCGTAATGTTGCCGGCTTATCTTTTACTGACCTATGGTGTAAACATCCCCAAGCACCTTTTCCAACACGGTGAATATGGATTGCCGTAATAAATCTCGTATCTTTTTGATGTGCCTGTGAGTCTGTCCCAATAGATAATCGATATAAATTTCGTGGATCCTTTTCAATGAAACTACAAATGCGGTTAAAGACCGTATCAAAATTCAAATGTCTCTCTGAAACATTATAGAATTTATGCCCACCGTCCACATAGTCACGTCCTTTCTATTAGACAGACTTTTCGTATTCTCATTGTATGGGACAAAAACAAAAATTATAACTTACTATCCTTTATTCGTCTCAATATTTCGCATTACAAAATGACAAACTTGGCAAGTATAAATTACATTTTGATTCGATTGAGCCGTTAATACATGAATAATCTCTGCAGAATTGTGGCAATTAGGACAGATCACAACTGGTAAACGTTCCACATAACACACCTCCTATTTATTTTTATCACGCTCTTTTCGAGCAGTAAAACTCCTGATTGATGTAGGCCAATCATCAGTCGATAATAAGCACTTCCACTGATTAAAGTCTCACTTTATTACCATTGTAGGAAAAACGAAAAATTCCTATACATATATACTGGAAAGTAAAAGAACTAAAAAAGGTACTGCCATAGGCAGTACCTTTTTTATATGTATCAAGAAATGATATCGTAAATCTCAATTGCAACCATATCGATATTATCGAATTGATACACTTGAGGTTTTTCACCTTGTTGATACACTTCTAATTCATACATTTCACTTTTATCGAAAAATTTCACGCTACATTTGCGCTCACCGTTCACTTCAAAATAGCGTTGTGCTACTTCACCGCTTACAGCTTGTTCTTGTAGACTAACAAGTCGTGTTAAAATTCCTTGGAGTAGAGACATGAAATCTCTCCTTTCTCTAATCTTCCTACCAATAGGTTTTACAGCTATACTCATTCTATCCGTCATAACAGAAAAAATGTTCCACAGTCTAGGATAAAGGTTATTGGCCAGAAACTCAACTAAAAATTTGTCGAAATGCAAAGGAAAACACAGAAAGAACATCTTTTTCCTTCTTTATTGCGATTTCCATACTGGAATAATATAATAAAAAACAGAAAAAAGGAGGAATTACAATGAAAAAAATTGAGGTTTACACACAACCTGATTGTCCGCCATGTGTCATTGTGAAAGAATTTTTAAAGCATAATAACGTTGCATATGAAGAATTTGACGTAAAAAAAGACGCTGCTGCTCGCGATCGCCTTTTATACGACTATGATTCCTATTCAACTCCAACAGTTGTAATCGACGGTGAAGTGGTTGCAGGTTTTCAAATCGAAAAATTACAACAGCTACTCAATATAGAATAGGAATAGGTAAATACCTATTCCTATTTTTATCTCGTTATTTATGGGCAGTAAAACTCCCGATTGATGAAAGCTAATAATCAGTGGGATATAAAGCCCCCACTGATTAAAGTTGCACTTTATAATTGTTGTAACCTTTTTATTTCAGTTAAAAGTTCTTGGCTTTCATGATACCCTGCTAATTTCCATTTATCTTGATCCCTTTTCAATGTTACAATTTGATATTGTCCACTTTTCGCCCGCTCATATACATATAAATTTTTATGCTCTTCATCATACGCCATTTTCGTTTCCGAATTAAAAGAAAACGGTGCTTCTTTTGCTGGAAGTAAATATTCACCACTTTGTTTATCACTTCTACTATTTTCATCTGTAAATACTTGAAGGAAATTATCTGTAAAATACGGTGATAACGTCTCTATCATCTTATTCATCGGCAAATGCTTCCCGCGAATTGAAAATTGGGTTTCATAGCCTTTTTGTATCGTTGTAAACACGTCTTTCCGATCGACTTTCAATTCCTCTTTTCCTAAAACAGTTGTAACACTATAACCAACTAGAAAGGCAACACATACAAATAGAACAAGCCATATTCCATATTTCCTCATTTTTTCACCTTCCTTTTAAAAGAACTTGTCTTTGTAGTATTCATTGTAACAATGATTATGCAAAGAAAGGGATGGTTTCGTTCGTAAAATCTTTACAACGATAGACAGCATTTTCATCACCATTTTCACTATTACCAATTTCTGATAAAAACAAACAAAAAAATGCACGAATCTCTTCGTGCATTAAAATAAAACATCTTCTTCATATAAATATTCATAAGATAAATCTATAAATAAAAAGTTTTCATCATCAATCGGGAAAGAAAATGTTCGTACCATTTCACCAGTTTCAATATCGGCATATAAATCTGAAAGTCTGGCCTTATTTTCAAAACGCATTTTCATAATATTCTCAAGAAAATACGGACGCCAACTCCAGTTCTTCATATAATACTCCGGCATCACAATCCATTCCCCATCTTTTTTCATAACATTACCTGATTGTTGAAAACCATCTTCATTGCAAATAAATATGCGAAAACTACATTGTGATATACTTTGGCTAAATTGTAATAACCAATCATTTATATCTTCATTCTTTTTTTGTTTTGACAGAACATCACCAATTCGATCACGTAACATCTCTGTTAAATGATAAATTTTTTGCAACTTCTTTTTCTCATGCTGAATAAATTGATGACATTCATTACCAAGTCTCTCTTTTAAAACATTCGTTTCAATAAAATCAGGTAAACATTCTTTTAAATAATTACCTTGATAGTATCTACCACCGTTTTTCCAAGCATATTGTAGTTGATAAAAAGCATCAATTTCTTCATATAACAACGTTGCACCAATTCTTCTTGCAAGTAAAGATAAGGAATATAAAATATCTTGATAAGATTGTATAAGTGCAGTTTGCCTTAAGTTTGTTAAATCTACTTTTAAAATATCAGGTGCTAACACGCTAATACGTTCTAAATTACTTGTACCCGTTCCAACTTTATTAATCGAAATCTGAATACCATATGTACGATAATACATAAGCAAATGATTAAATTGCTCAATATCTTCTTTACATTCATGCTCTGTTATCTCTAAAACAATGTGGTTCAAATTTAAACCTTGTTTTTCATACATCAATAAAAGTTGAAGTAAACTTTCATCTTCGTCATTCATTAATACGTTAGCATTTCGATGTATAAATAATAACAATTTTTGATTGCTTTCTAAATAACGGTTTAAAGCTTTTTCTACTATAATATTATCCGCTTCCAGTTGAAACTCACTTGGAATAGAATCATCATGAAAGAACGAAGCTAAACTTTGTATGCCCTCTTCTGTTTGAATACGTCCTACTACTTCATATCCAATTACTGTATGTTCATCAGCACTAAAAATAGCTTGATAATAAGGAAGGACTTTATCCAAGTTACTCATTACATCTAATGCATCTATCAACGTGCTTCCCTCCCTTTACTTTTCAAAAATTATAACACGATATTTACGGAAAAATAATAAAAAATCCCTTCAGTTTTCCTGAAGGGATTAGAGGGGTAAAATGCTAAGGGGAATTAGCAATTCTACTATGAAGAAAAAAGAGGTCTTAAATATACCGTATATATAACCTCTTGTAAATACCTTTCTTTCACATGTCACAATTCCGTCACATTTTACCACAAAAAAAATGAATCAAACATTCATTTGGTCATCCCTCTTAAAATGGATATTGATGCAAGTGTTGTCCTCCATCCATTGTCATGCATGTTCCATTTATGTATGCAGCTTCATCTGAACATATATAATAAGCTAGACCCGCAATTTCTTCTGGCGTACCTAGTCTTCCAAGTGGCACACTTTGTAGTGTACGCTTAGCCATTTCTTCTGAAATCCATAATTTATCGGCACCGCCCGTACGTTCAATCGGCCCTGGTGCGATAGCGTTAACTCGTATTCCATATTTACGTCCCCACTCAACAGCAAGCGTTTTAGTCATTGCTAATACGCCAGCTTTTGCTGCAGCCGAATGAATAACTCCTGGACCTGCATCCCATGCATATGTCGCTACCATATTAATGATATTTCCTTTTATACCTTTCTCAATCCAATACTTCCCGACAGCTTGACTGCAATAAAATGTACCATTTAACACAATATTAATGACCGAATTCCAGCCATTCACAGATAAATCTTCTGCTGGACAAATAAAGTTGCCAGCTGCATTATTTATTAAAATATCAATTCGTCCGAACTTTTCATCAATATGTTCAATCATTTTCTGAATATCTTCAGTATTTCGTACATCCATTTGTACAGGCAATATTTGCCCTGGAAACTGTTCAATCTCTAACTTTGTTTCCTCCAGTTTTTCTTTTGTACGCCCTGTAATAACAACTCGTGCCCCTTCTTTTGCAAAACGAGTTGCCATTCCTTTTCCCATTCCACTCGATCCACCTGTTATAATTACTACCTTCTCTTTCACATATATCCCTCCCAAAAATGAATACACATTCATTTTATCATTTTATTTGATAGAAATCTTTATATTTTTAAACTTTTCTGATATTTTAACTTAAAGAGACTTCTTTTCATTCATTTTTCCGTAAGCTATACTACTTCTTTATTATTTTAAATATATTAAAAAAAACTGAAAGGAGATTTGAGTAGCCTGTATATGGAACGAAAACACATGATATAAATCAAATAGGTATACTCATACTTTTATGAAGCAAATTACAAGAAGAAATTTTTTGAAAAATGGAATACGCACTTGTCTATATTCATTTATAACCACTAGTATCGGTTACTATTACGCTAAATACATAGAGCCGCATATGATCTCTTTTACAGAGCACACACTAAAATCACAGCTCATACCAAAAAGTTTTCATGGTATGAAGATTCTTCAATTTAGCGATTTACATCTCGGATACTATTTCTCGCTCCAACATTTATCTCAAATCATTTCTAAGATTAATGCTGCAAACCCAGATATTGTCCTTTTTACTGGTGATCTCATTGATAATTACCAAACATATACTGACACTCCTTTCGTTGCATCCATTTTAAAGAATATACAAGCACCCTTCGGTAAATTTGCTATTTATGGTAACCATGATCACGGCGGATATGGAACTGAATACTATGATCACATCATGCGTGAATCTGGATTTGAACTATTACAAAATAGCGAGAAACGAATTCGTCTACTGGATAATAGTGAAATTTCTATTTTCGGACTCGATGATATACTACTTGGCAAACCAAAAATAGCGGAAACACTACAACAAGCGCGGAAAAATACTTATAACATTGTTCTTGTTCACGAGCCAGATATTGCGCCACAAATTGCTACATATCCAATCAACTTGCAACTTTCTGGTCATAGCCACGGCGGACAAGTAAAAATCCCTTTTTTAGGTGCTATCGTTACCCCATCACTTGCCAAACACTACATTGAAGGCTTCTATTCCATTCAAGACTTATCTCTCTATGTCAATCGCGGACTTGGAAGAACACGTGTCCCATTCCGGTTTATGTCAAAACCTGAAATTACACTCTTCACCCTACAACATTCGTAATAATTCGCCTATTTTCTTACATATCCTTTCTTGTACGCGCTCATCCACGTTTCGTTTACCATATGATAAAAGTGAGTCCAATAAAGGAGGTTTGTTCATGTATCCATATTATCAACCAATCCCAGTTCGTTCAGCACCTATTGGCCCAGTAGGCGACTCACGATTCTTTCCGTTTTTTGGCGTTCCATTTCTAGCTGGAATTGCTGGTGGATTGCTCGGCGGAGCATTAGCTTTCGGCCCTAGACCATTTTATCCACCTTATCCACCACCTTACCCGCCACCAGCACCTTATCCTTGTTATGGTGGACCTTGTCAACAACCATACTATTATTAATGTATGCCAACAATTCTACCAACGCTATTCTCTCTATTAGACAATCGATTAATATGCTTACAATAAAAACTATTCTCTCTACACATTCTTCTATTTTGAGAACGTATAATAAGTAGAGAACAAAGTAAAAAACCTCTTATTAATAAGAGGTTTTTTACTTTGTTCTTGCTATTCAGCATCTGTATTTTGATACGCCATCTTAAACAACTTCACTTGGCTATCAATCTCCTCTGCACCACTATTAATAACATAATAGTAGTCACCGTCTTTATTTTGTTCGCGTGTTTTCACATTATCTGCTAAAGTAAGCTGTAAAATCGCCTTTATTCTTGCTTTCATTTCAATATCTAGAATTGGGAAGGATATTTCTACTCGTTTCTCCATATTTCGCGTCATCCAATCAGCTGAAGATAAATATATTTTCTCCTCTCCATTATGATGGAAATAATAAATACGGCTATGTTCTAGATATCTTCCTACAACACTAACTACACGAATATTTTCACTTACATTTGGAATACCAGGTCTTAAACAACATGTTCCTCGAACGATGAGCTCTACCTTTACTCCCGCTTGTGATGCTTCATACATTTTTTTTATTAATGGTTTATCCGTTAGTGAATTCATCTTAGCGATAATATAGCCATTTCCATATTGCCTATGATAACGAATTTCTTCATCTATTAAATCCATAAATTGCTCTCTTATATCAAATGGTGCAACTGATAAATGGTGAAAATGCGGTTTCGTTGTATAACCACTTAAATAATTAAAGAAATTTGTTGCATCGACCCCAAAGTCTTTTCGTGATGTAATATAGCCAAAATCGGTATATAACTTTGCTGTTGCATCATTATAATTTCCGGTTCCAAGATGTACGAATCTTTCGATTTTTCCGTTTTTTCTTCTTACAACTAGCGTAATTTTACTATGCGTTTTCAAGTGACTTACACCGTAAATAACGTGACACCCAGCCTGTTCTAATTCTTTAGCCCAATGAACATTATTCTCTTCATCAAACCTTGCTTTTAACTCCACCAACACTGTGACTTGTTTTCCTTTTTCAGCTGCTACTTTTAGTGCCTGAATAATCGGAGAATCACCACTTACTCGATATAATGTTTGTTTAATCGCAAGTACATTCGGATCGTCTGCCGCATCACGGACAAAATCAACTACTGGCTGAAACGATTCAAAAGGATGATGTAATAAAATATCATGCTCAATCGCCTTTTCAAATACATCTTCCTCATCACCTAAGTCTTGAGGTGGTTGCGGAATAAGGGCTGGATAAATGAGATGTTCATATAATGGTGCTAATTTTTTATATAAAGAGAATAAACATGTTAAATCTAACGGTCCATCCATTATATATACATCTTCATCTTTTACTTCCAACACCTCGTATAATAATGTTAATACTCTTTCATCAATGTGTTCTTTGCCAACTTCTAAACGTACAGCAGCTCCCCACTTACGCTTTTTCAACTCTTTTTCAATTACCTTTAATAAATCCCTCGCACCCTCTTCATGAATTGTTAAATCCGCATTACGTGTAATACGGAAACGAGTAACAGATGATACTTTATATCCTGTGAATAATTTATGAGTAAAACTACTAATTACGTCTTCTAATAAAATAAATTTATGCTTTTGCCCTTCACTCGGTAAAAATATGAAGCGTTCAAGTAATGAAGGAACTTGCACAATTCCTAACTTCGTACGGTTTTCTTCCTCCACTTGCTTCTCATCATATAAAAGAGTAGCTAAGTTCAAACTTTTATTTAATAACATCGGAAATGGACGGTATGCATCGATAGCTACAGGCGTTAAAACCGGAAAAATTTGCTCATCAAAATAATCTTCTATAAATTCTCTCTGTTCTTTCGTCAAATCATGGAATGTTAAACGCTCAATCCCCTCTAATTCAAGCGCTGGCAATACGTAATTTTTAAACGTATCATATTGTACGGTCATTAATTCATGGGCTTTTATCTCAATTTTATTTAATTGTTTTTTTGGTGTTAAGCCAGCTTTATTTTCTGGTTGATTAAACCCAGCACTCACTTGATCTTTCAAACCCGCTACACGTACCATAAAGAATTCATCTAAATTCGAGCTAAAAATACTAATAAACTTTAATCTTTCCAAGAGTGGATTATTTTCATCTTGCGCTTCTTGTAGTACACGTTCATTAAATGCTAACCAACTTAGCTCTCGGTTATTATAATATGCTGTATCATTTAAATTTACGATGTTCCCCTTCAACAATTCCATTCTCTTCACACTTCCCCTTGAAACTTTTTTACTATAATTTAGTTACTTTTATTTTAGCAAATTACAATATTATAAAGTGTAAATTTTTTGTAAAGACATCCGTACAACCTAGCATTTTCATTCAAATGACAAGTTAATATTCGTTTTTAACACTCTTTCTAGCTGCTTTTTTTGTTTTTCAGCTTGTACTTTTTCTGCTAATGCCGATTGCTCACATAAAATTCTAAACGTTAATCCTTCTTTATTTTCTGTTATGGATATCGTATCAACAAGCGATCTTTGTCTTACATTTAAAGCAGCTGAAAATTGTAAAACAGCCCCTAATAGGCGGATTTTTTTTTGTTCGCTTTTATCAAACCAACCTTCAAATGGAGATAAATGTTGTTTAAATAGCATTTTTGATTTATAAGATGCAATAAGCGCTAACCTCACTCGATCTTTATGCATCATGCCATCAATTGTTTTATTCGCCAATAAATAAAACGTGTGTAAACGACTCGCTTCTTCATCTATATATTTTCCAATGTTAAATACTTTCGCTGCTTGATGGAATGCTTCCCAGTCTTTTATTGAAACAGAAATCAGTCCCATTTCTTCGAGTTGTTTACAAATCAATCTTCCATGTTTAATAAGTTGAATGACAAATTCCATATCCATTTCATATTCGTGTGATAACAAATGTAAGCTTTCTTCAACTACATTCGGATAATATGAAATCCCTAAATCTTTCGTCAACTCTTCATAGAAAACACCTTCTCTTAATCCTTTTTTGCTTAATACAAATGCCGTTGCTTCTATAATATTTACAAGTTTATGAAATACTTCAACCGCTGGAATAATTGTATCAGCTCGATCTTTTGCCAATCCTTCCATTTTCTGAAGTTCGATAAACGATTGTTTTTCTAATGTACCTTTTACATTTTCAATATCTTCTTCTTTCATTTTGTATAAATGTACTCCCGCTATAGGATAGTTTATTAAATTTTGGTGGATTTTTGCTAAGTTTCTCGCACTACCACCAATTGCAATAAGAGGCAATTTCTTATCAATTAACCATGGTAACGTTCGAAATTGACACTCTAAATACTCTCGAATTTCCTCTAATTCATCTTTAGTAGGAATATCACCTTTAATAAATAGATGTTTTAAAGAAAGCGCACCAAAAGGAAAACTATGGTACTCTAAAATCTCTCTATTTTTAATATATGTAACTTCCGTACTTCCGCCACCAATATCTACTGTTATTCCTTCCGAAAACGAAGTAGAATTCATAACTGCTAAATAGCCGTAACGTGCTTCCTCATATTCTGATAACACTCTAAGAGTAAAGTCTGTTTGTCCTTCAACAAGTTTTTTAATCTCCTCTTGATTCTCAGCCTGTCTAATTGTTGCCGTTGCAACACAAAGTACATGATGCAGCTGATGGAATTTTGTACTTTCTTGAAATTGAAATAATGTTTGTAACAATACTTCTTTACCTTCTTCATTCAAAACACCATCGATTAAATAATTTCTTAACCGAGCAACCACTTTCGTATTTTCAATTTCTTTATAAAAACCTCCATTTTGCTTTTCATAAATAACTAAACGCATTGTATTAGATCCAATATCTATAATGGCATATTGTTGTTTTAATAGTTCTTTCAAACTTCTCACTCTTTCATTATCAAATTTCAAAACACATTCTATTACTATTATACAAAATAGTTGTTTTTTGTAACAATATTGCTTTAATATTGAAAATGTATACAATCACTTTTTGCATATAATAAAAACCTCTTTTATTTATGTTATAATAATGAAAAATTGAAAGGAGATTCAATATGAAACCTTCACAACCACAATCTCAATTACAAAACCAACATCCTATTAATCGACTAGCTCAATCTATTTTCGTTGTGAATCGTCATGCCAAAGCTGCAACTAACCCTAAATATTTATACTGGTTAAAAAAGACAGCTTTAGAGCGTTTAATCGCCGAAAAAAAAGCAATTAAAGAAGGATTACATTTCTCTAGAAATCCACGTTTTAGCCAACAACAATCTGATGTTCTTATACGGTTAGGCGATTATTATTTCCACATCCCTCCTACGAAAGAAGATTTTCGAAACCTACCACATCTTGGTCATCTTGAATCCTCCTACCGAAACCCGAAAACAACCTTGTCTTTAACAGTTTCCAAAAAAACACTTCAAGATTATATTGGTCCTGAAGCACTGAAACAAGAAAAAAAATTAAGTGAACCTGTTCCATGGTATAGCCGTACTTATACAAAAAAATAAAACAGTTTGGCCTATGTTAGGCCAAACTGTTTTATTTTTTCTCTTCTTTAATTTTAATATTGGCTTGCTTGTAAAATGCAACTTTTTCTGTATTATAAGATTTCGTGAATTCATTAAACTTATCTTTTTCTGACTCAATATCCTTATACGATTGATTTACTACTTTAACTTTCTCACTAATATCTTTTAATTTTGTACCTTTATCCTGTAGCATCGTATATAACTCTTTTTCTTGCTTTAAAGATTTATTATAGCTATCAAACATCTTGTTAAATGACTCATGTCTTTTCTCATACGCACTTTTAACTTTATCCGCTTTGTCTTTTAATTTAGTATCCTCAATTTTCTTTACGTACTTATCAGCTGACTTCACTTCTTCTTGTGCTTTATTTAAAGCCTCTTTTTCTTTTGTAAGCACTTTTTCTCGTTCATCTGTATTCTTTACTGCTTGATTCAGCTTTTCTTTAACGACTTGATTATTATCTTTTCCTTCTTGAACAATTTGGTTATATAATTCTTGTCCTTCTTTCTCTAAGGTTTCAAGTTTTTTTGCATCTTCAAACATTGTCTTTTCTTGCTTGGCAGCATTTTCAAATGCTACATATAATTCCTCTTCTGGTTTTGGCCCGAAACAACCCGCTAATAAAACCATTGATAATGCGGCTACAATTGCTAATTTACTATATTTCAACATCTTTTCCTCCTACTTATAAACGATCCTTGTGTAAAAAAGCTATAAAAATCATATAATCCTTCTATACACTTCACACTCGCATCTTTTTTACGAAGATCATCAGTATTGTTTATCATGCTTGTACACATTTATTACTTAAAATTATTTTTCACGTTATTCTCTTTGAATTATGTAGCAGTTTCATGTCCATCTACTAAGTATATTTCACTTTGCACTTTTCATTCTCTACTCACACTATGTATTACCTTAAAATACAATGGAATTCACCAGAGCCATAATAATTAGAAGAACAACTATAATAATTCACCTGATAAAAGATGATTGTCGATCTCTCACATCTATCATTCCCTTTCCGCTTTCTATCAAATAATCTCTTTGTTCATTTTACACAGTACAAATACTACCTCGCAACAACTTACAAATATTCTTTTCCTTTCCTAAAAAGGAAAAGTGTAGAGCATGTTTTCCTCTACACTTTTAAAATGAAACACATTGTGCAAATGCATTGACACATCCATCATAATTATATGCCTATTTCATATATTTTTAAAGACTTTTATTACAATAAAAGTTGTTTTTGTAATAAAAGTCAAAAAAATGTTACAATCCGAATTTCTTCATATCATACTTCTTTAACTCAAAGTTTTACTCATTGTCTTTCAAATTTCTATACTGGTACAATTGATTCTGTGCCTTTCTTAACAATTCTTCAAAAGTTTTCCCTTCTACTGGATAACTAGCGGCCCCAAATAATAGCGTCACACTTAATAAACCACTTTCTATTTCACTTTCAATATTTTTCATTAATCGTCGTGTTATTGTTGATTTTTCATGACCATTATCAATCGCTACAATAACATATTTATTTTCATCCCATTTTGTAACGACATCACCTTTTCGAATCGTCTTTACAATAGTAGACTCCACTCTCTGTACTAACGCTTCCAACTTTTTTTCTTGCACTGTTTCCTTTAATCCCTCCCATTCTTTAACGGAAAGAATGTACACTGTAATATTGCGAGAATCTCGTTCAGATAAAGCAGCTACTTTTTCAAAAAAATCAACAACAAAATCATTACTTGCCATTCCCCCTACTTCCATATTCATACGTCCGTTTTCTCTTTTATCGTACCAATGGCCAAAGTAACAACTTAGCAACAGTTGCAAAATATAAATAATAAAGACAGTATAAAATGATCGCGAATCTAATTTTGCAATTACATCCTGAAGCGCAATCCATTCCGTAACAGCAACAGTATTCCCTAGTAATAATCCACTAATCTTCCCTTTATGTTTCATACTTCCTCTCCTTTCTATACCAATATATGTTTCTATAACAATAATGTTTTTCTACTAAATAAAAAATGTACATATTCTATGTACATTTCCGCTAGAGCTTGTATTCCTTTTTTTATTCTATTTCATATATACTATATATCGTTTATAGAAAGGAGTGACCTATATGCTACAAAAAGAAAATCTATCAGATGCTATACGTTTACTAGCTGGTTTTTTGTTATCATTAAAGCTACTATTTACCTCTTTCGGAATAAACTTTATTACGAACGATCAAATCGACGCTATTGTAAATGTTATTTCATTTCTATTCATTCTATATTTTGGTTATAAAAATAACTATGTAGGAAAAAAAGGAATCGAACAAAAGAAAATACTCAAGAAGCACAACCTCCATTAAAAAAGGAACCTTTCGCACAGGTTCCTTTTTATCATTGCTGCACCACAACTTCATTTGTTTGCAATGGGCCATATGAGACTGCTTTATGTTGAAATGTGTATGTAGCCTTAAACAATGCAGTTTTAACCGCTTTATCTTTATTTGCTTTTAATTTACAACTTAGTTCCACCTTCTCGTTCGGCAATAAATTATCGATTCTCCACCTTACAAGCTGGAATAAAAACTCGCTCATCCCCTTATTAACCTGCAGAGAATTCGGAATATACGAAAAGTAATCTCTAATCATATGACTTACAACGACTCGTGAAATCACTTCAATTCCTTTATTTTCAACTTCAATTCGCATAATAAGTATGTCGTTTACATCATAGATTAGTTCATATGAAAATTTTTCTTCATACATACTACGGATTTGTAATGTAACTGCTACATTAGGAAGTTCGCCTTCCTTTTTTGAGCCATCAATCCACAATACCGGCTGTAACGGTATTGTATCCCTTCCTTGATCCGAAATTCGCTTCCATATTTTCATAATATATATTCACCTCATTTCAGATGTACCATCCATACAATTCTATTCTTTCGCTTTACACAATAAACTACAAAAATGATGAACGCTTGTTACAAACGATATTTAATAGTTCCCTTCCTTTTATCCTATTCGACAATATAAAGAAAAAACCATTTTTCAACTGTTAACAGGAAGTATTCTTACTGAAATATTTTTTACAATTTACTTCATTGACTTTATAACAATATTCAGTATTGCTCACTCTTTTTCTTTCCATACAAAAGGATATTTTGGTGAAAGAAAAAGTTTGCCTTTTAGTCAAATTTGACTATAATATTCTTTATGGCATGTCAGTGCACTTATGTAAGAGAATTTAAGAGGAACTATGCTTTAGATTTTTATGCGTTGCATTTAAAACTTAATATAGTTTACTTATTATTAAAGGAGGGGCATATTTGGAAACTCAACTATCAAAAAAAGACTCCAACAATACAAAGTTTGTTGTTGCTGGTTTACTACTTGGTATTTTAATGGCAGCAATGGATAATACAATTGTTGCAACCGCAATGGCGACGATTGTCGGAGACTTAGGAGGATTTGACAAGTTTGTTTGGGTCACATCGGCATATATGGTAGCAACAATGGCAGGGATGCCTATTTTCGGAAAACTTTCTGATATGTACGGACGGAAACGTTTTTATATTGGTGGACTCATTCTTTTCTTATTCGGCTCTGCACTTTGCGGGACAGCATCTAGTATTGAACAATTAAGTATTTATAGAGCAATTCAAGGTATTGGTGGTGGCGCCCTTATGCCTATCGCCTTCACAATTATGTATGACATATTCCCGCCAGAAAAACGTGGGAAAATGACAGGGCTATTCGGTGCAGTTTTCGGGACATCAAGTGTATTTGGACCTTTATTAGGTGCCTATATTACGGACTATATAAGTTGGCATTGGGTCTTCTATATTAATATTCCATTAGGGCTTATCTCCTTCTTCTTCATTACTAAATACTACAGTGAATCTCTAGAATTTAGAAAACAAAAAATTGATTGGGCTGGTGCTATTACACTTGTCATTAGTATTATTTGCTTGATGTTCGCACTAGAACTTGGTGGTAAAACGTATGCATGGGACTCTAATGTAATTATCGGTTTATTTGCAACTGTTGTTATTATGCTTATTATTTTCTTCTTCGTAGAACGAAAAGCAACTGAGCCTATCATTTCTTTCCATCTATTTAAAAAACCTTTATTTGCAGCTAGCCAAGGCGTTGCCTTTTTCTATGGTGCTGCTTTTATCATCTGTACAGTTTATATCCCAATCTTCGTTCAAGGTGTTCTCGGAGGATCAGCCTCAAATGCTGGATTAATTTTAACACCAATGATGGTCGGCTCTGTAATTGGAAGTCAAACAGGTGGACAGTTAGCTTCACGAACAAGCTATCGTAACATTATGATGGTATCTGGCGTTTTCTTCGTTCTTGGTATTTATTTACTAAGCACCTTAACAATGGACACACCTCGTATGCTCGTAACGCTATTTATGGTTCTCGCTGGACTTGGGGTTGGTTTCTCATTCTCAGTTTTAAGTATGTCTTCTATCCATAAATTAGAAATGAGAGACCGTGGTTCTGCTACATCAACAAACTCATTCTTCCGTTCACTCGGTATGACTCTTGGTGTAACGATTTTCGGTACAATTCAAAATCATATTTTTATTAATAAATTAAACACTGTGTTCCCTCCTGAACTTGCAAAATTAGCTCCAAAAGGTGGAGACACAAGTTTCTTATTATCACCAGGTGCTACCGAGAAGATTCCAGCAGAAATATTAACTGGTATTAAAGAAGCTCTCGCTACATCTATTGCCAACACATTCTTCTGGGCACTGATCCCAGCTGTACTAAGTATTATTTGTATTTTACTTATGGGAAATGAACGCCTATTTACAGGACCGAAAGCGAAACAAAAGCAAAAACAAGTAAGTTAGTATTAAAAAAGGAACGGCATATCCCTTTATGAAAAAGGATATGCCGTTTATAATATGTATAAAATCAAACTTTAATTAGTAGGGATACAGTTTTTATGTACAGGAGTTGAGACAGAATGAGCATGAAATTAGTCATTCTCGGCTTGCTACTCGAAGGAGATAAACATCCATATGAAGTGCAGCACATAATGAAAGAAAGACAGATGGATTATTATATTAAATATGCAAAAGGATCACTTTATTACGCCTTCGAGCAATTAGAAAAGCAAGGTGCAATTCGCATTACAACTATTGTTCGTGATACGAATAGACCAGATAAAACAATCTTTCATATAACAGAGGAAGGTAAACAACTATTTCACACGTTACTCTTAAAACAGTTCGAAGCAAAAAACCAAATATATAAACCAATTTATTCAGCACTTTCTTTCACTCATTTTGGTGATGATCAAGAATTAGTTCCAATTTTAGAAAAAAAGAAACATGATACCGTTCAATATTTACATAAAATGCAAACTATATATGATTGCAGTAAAGGAAAAATTCCACGTGCACAACTATATATTTTACAAAGTGTTATTGAGCATATTACCGTTGAATTACAATGGTTAAGCACCCTCCTTAACGATGCCATAGCAGGACGACTTTCAAAATTTGATGTAGATGAAAATTGAGCGAGTAAAGAAGAGGGAACGTCTTCTTTACTCGCTCAATTTTTCTATATTTTCACATTCCATTATATATCATTAATCTGAAAAACACCTAAATTATTCAGAATATTAAGAAATAAAACCTTTAGAATTTTCTTATTTTAAAACAGTAGACAAAATTCCAAAAATTGTGTTAGAATTTGTTTCAATATCATATCGCTTGTTAAATTCCTTTCAAAAGGAAAATAGGTACACGAAAATTTCGTTTCGTGTTTAAAAGGGAAGCTTGGTGAAACTCCAACACGGTCCCGCCACTGTAAATGCTGAGATTTCTTTGTTAGTGCCACTGTGAGAACGGGAAGGTGAAAGAAATTATATGAAGCATAAGTCAGGAGACCTGCCTGTTTTAACAACACTGATAGATTCACGGATGATGATGAGGTGTTAAAACAAAAAGGAAGGCTTATTTTCTATGTCTTTGTACTTTTTGTTATAAGTATTTCCTAGTAAACGGAAATGCTTACTTTCAATTAGGGAGGAATTTAAAATGGCAATTCAAACAAGTAACTTAGGTTATCCACGTATCGGACTACAACGAGAATGGAAAAAAACATTGGAAGCTTTTTGGTCCAATAAAATTGATGAAGAACAATTTTTAACAACGATGAAAGAAATTCGCCTTCAACACGTAAAAGTACAGCAAGAAAAAGGAATTGAACTCATTCCAGTCGGCGATTTTACATATTATGATCACGTTCTGGATACTGCTTATATGTTAGGTTTTATCCCGTCACGTTTTTCTGAGTTTACATCTTACCTTGATGTATATTTTGCAATGGCGCGTGGCTCTAAAGATCACGTAGCTTCCGAAATGACTAAATGGTTTAACACAAACTATCATTATATTGTTCCTGAATATGAAGAGGGATTACAAATCTCTTTAAAAGATAATCGTCCACTTCGCTTATACGAAGAGGCAAAACAAGAATTAGGCGTAGATGGAAAGCCTGTTATTTTAGGACCATATACTTTCTTAAAATTAGCAAAAGGCTATAAACAAGATCAATTTGCTACTATTTTAAAACAGTTAGTTACACCTTACGTACAACTACTTTCAGAACTACATGCGGCTGGTGCACAAATCATTCAAGTTGATGAACCGATTTTCGCTTCTTTAACTAAAGAAGAAATTCAGCATGCGAAAGAAATTTATGAAACTATTCGTAAAGAAGTTCCAAACGCGAATCTTCTTTTACAAACATATTTTGATAGTGTAGAAGAAAACTATGAAGAAATTATTACATTCCCTGTATCTAGTGTTGGTTTAGATTTCGTTCACGGTAAAGAAGGTAATTTAAATGCTATTGCGAAATACGGATTCCCAGCTGACAAAACTTTAGCAGTCGGTTGTATAGATGGCCGTAACATTTGGAGAGCGGACCTTGATGAAATTCTTACGTTATTTACAACGTTACAAAAACAAGTCCAAACGAAAGATTTCATCGTTCAGCCTTCTTGTAGTTTATTGCATTCACCAATTGATAAAACCGAGGAAACTCACTTATCGACTGAACTATTTGATGCACTAGCATTTGCAAACCAAAAATTAGAAGAACTAGTTCTTATTCATTCTGCTTTGACTCAAGGTACAGAAAGCATTAGTAACGAACTTGAAACATATCGCAATGCGCACCATACAATACGTTCATCTGGTGCACGTAACAGAGAAGATGTCAAAGCAGCACGAACAGCACTAAAAGAAGAAGATTTTTCACGCCCTCTTCCATTTGAAAAACGATACGAATTACAACAAGTTGCTCTGCAGTTACCGTTGTTACCAACAACAACTATCGGTAGCTTCCCGCAAACAACTGAAGTTCGTCAAACGCGAAAAGAATGGCGTAACGGCGTTATCTCAAATGAACAATATGGGCAATTTATTGAAAAAGAAACAGAAAAATGGATTCGTTACCAAGAAGAAATCGGTCTTGATGTTCTTGTTCATGGTGAATTTGAAAGAACTGACATGGTCGAATACTTCGGTGAACGTCTTGCTGGTTTCTCCTTCACTAAAAACGGTTGGGTACAATCGTATGGTTCCCGTTGCGTGAAACCACCTGTTATTTATGGTGATGTTGCCTTTATAAATGGAATGACTATTAAAGAAACTGTATACGCACAAAGCTTAACAGAAAAAGTAGTAAAAGGTATGCTAACTGGACCTGTCACTATTTTAAATTGGTCATTCGTTCGAAATGATATTTCAAGAAAAGAAGTTTCCTATCAAATTGCATTAGCACTTCGTCATGAAATTGAATTACTTGAATCGTCTGGAATTAGAGTAATCCAAGTCGATGAGCCAGCGCTTCGTGAAGGAATGCCACTAAAAGAAAAAGATTGGGATGCATATATTACATGGGCAGTTCAATCCTTCCTTTTAGCAACATCTTCTGTAGCCAATGAAACGCAAATTCATACGCACATGTGTTACAGTAACTTCGAAGATATTGTAGATGCTATTCGTGCATTAGATGCGGATGTCATTTCTATCGAAACATCACGTAGTCACGGAGAATTTATTGATACATTAAAACATACAACATATGAAAAAGGGATCGGTCTAGGGGTATACGATATTCATAGCCCACGTGTACCAAGTAAAGATGAAATGTTTGAAATCGTAGAACAATCTTTACAAGTATGTGATCCTAAATATTTCTGGATTAATCCTGACTGTGGTTTAAAAACAAGAAAAACGGAAGAAGTTATTCCAGCTTTAGAACACATGGTGCAAGCAGCAAAAGATGCTCGTTCCCTTTTAAAAACAAATGCATAACAAAAATGGGTTATCCTTCCTTAGGATAACCCATTTTTTATTCTTTACTTTCAAAAAAGAATTCGTATTGTAGTTTATATAACTCATCATCCGTTGGTTCTTCAAGAGGAATTACCTGCAATACAACTGTATACTCACCATTTGGAATAGGAATTTGAAATTTATTTGAAAGAATACTCGTTACAACGATACATTCATTTTTAACTGTAAAAGGAACCGTAACTGTTCTAATTACTTCTTCTTTCTCAATATGTTTTCCACAAGTCACTTTTACTTCACAAGTATAATCAGAAAGTGCTTCAAAAATAACAGTTCCATCCGCCTTAGCATAACCTCTATCAAAATCTTCATCCGTCCAGTCTACGTAAGGCTGTTCACCGTCATAGTTCATCAACATTAATTGTGAATAAGAAATTGTTAACTCCATCGTTCCCCTTCTCCTTCATTATGAAATATGTAACACTACTTCACTTCAAATTTCACACGCGTACCATCTGGATATTTATCTAACTTATTTCCTACCCAAGAACCTGCTCCGCGATTATCCGCTGGACTTATATATTCAATATGCGCCCCTTTTCCGCCTTCTTTACACATCGCCATTGGCCATTCATCACGATCATAGCCTTTTTTTGATGGATATGGAGCTAACGATAATTTCCTTCTATCTCCAGCACCACCACGATCAATTGTACAAACTTCTGAATGCCCTTCTTTTATAGCATCCGTAATATGTTTCCCTGTCTCTGGATATCGCTCTTTCGGAAATTCTAGAACTTGATCATACGCATTCGTTTTTTTGATACTTGTTTCCTCTGGAACAAGTACTTCATACACCGCTACTACAATAGAAAGAATTGCAATAATTGAAATGATAATACCTTTTAATTGCTTCATGTATACCTCCATGATTCTACCAGTTTCTTTTCCTCCGTTATTATAACAAACTTCTCCTGTATATGTTTTCAGACATTATTTTAGCTCTTCTTCGCCATTCCGCCAAAAATCTCTCATTTTTCTTCATCTTTTCACTAATGCTGTAGAAAACTAATAACCTTCCGACATTCTTTTTCAAAGGAAGTCCTCATAAAAAGATTGAAATGATATATACGATACTTTTTGGGGAGGAAATAACATGGAAGCTATCTATAAAACAAAAGATGTCACGAATAAAACAGGCATCCCAAAACATATAGTCCGTAAATATAGCCGACTGTTAGAGGAACATGGTTATATCATTTCAAAAACAGCTGATGCTCGTATTTATAAACTGGATGATTTAAAACTATTGAAATCTATACATGAAAGAGCTGCTAAACTGCAAGAAGATATTTCAGAAACGATACCTATTATTTTAAAAGAAAAAGAGGCCCCGCCTGTACCCGCTATACAAGATAAGCAAGAAATACAAACGAAAGAAAAAGAAGATGGGCGTAACTTTGAGGAGTTCATGTTAAAACTCGAAATGCTCGCTCAATTAAATGAAGCAATTATTCATCAAAATTCTACTCTAATTACACAAAATCGTTTGAAAGATGAAAAATTAGATGAATTGATGCAACAAGTTTATGTAAAAGAAGGCTCTCAAGAAAAAATGCTACAAGAGTTAGTTGATCACGCCGCTCAAACAGATGCCTTGCAAAAAGAAAAGATGGATTTGTTAATGAATCATATGTATAAACGAGAATCCAAGCAAGAAGAAAAAATGAATAAACTCGTTAATCAAATTTATAATAAAGACAGTAACCGTGATACACAACTTATGCAAGTTATTCGCGAAATTCAAGAAACAAAAAGAATGGTCGCCGCCTCAAAAGAACAAGGTTTCTTCCATTCATTTAAAAGTTTATTTAGCCGAACAAAACAAGAAAGAACAAACGAATAAACAATATAAAATAAAAAGTTACCTTCCATCGGTAACTTTTATTCCTTATTTCTTACAGCTGGTAATATAATAATCGCTTCAGTACCTTTTCCGCTTTCGCTTTTATATTCCAGTGTACCATTATGCGCTTGTAAAATACTAAATGTCACCATAAGTCCTAATCCTGTCCCTTTTTCTTTTAAAGAATAATACGGTTGTCCAAGCCTTGCTAACTGTTCTTTTGTCATACCAACGCCACTATCTTTAACTCTTATTACGATTGTTTCGTCTTTTTGAACAGCCGTTACTTTTAAATATCCTTTATTTCCTTGAATTGCTTCAATACCATTTTTAACAACATTCATAATAGCTTGCTTCAATTTCGTCTTATCACCAATCGTATAAAGGCTCTCAGAAATCTCAACTTGCAAATATACACCTTGCATCGCTGCAAATGATGACATTAAAGTAGTCATTTCTATAAGTTGCGCGGATAAACAAATGTGTTCTTTTTTCTCAATTTGCGGTCTTGCCAAATTTAAATAATCTGAAATAATTTGTTCCGCCCGATCTAATTCAGCTAATACGAGACGCATATAGTCCTTATTCTTCACTTCTTCCGTACTTTCTAGCAATTGGATAAATCCACGAACAACAGTGAGCGGATTTCGAACCTCATGTGCAACACTTGCTGCTAATTCACTTACGATATTAAGTTTTTCTGATTTTTGCATCTCAGTACGTAGTAATGCGTTTTCATTTAAATATTCCGTTAAATACACCTGAAATACCATAGTCATAACCATAATAAGCGAGGCAAATATAAATCCGCTATATATTTGCGAAATATACGGTGTAAAACCTGTTTCTAACAGCACATTAATTATACCAAATACTAGAAAAACCAACACATAAAATGACGAAATCATAAATGCTAAAATTAGCTTCTTATCCCTTGAAAAAAGAGACCATTTCTTTGATAAGAACAATGGAACTATCAATAGAAATATTACTTCTACAACTGGAAGAATGCTCATTCCTTTTAGTGCCCATTCATATGTAACAAAAATAACTGCTGGGATTAAACCGACAATCCCACCATATAAAAAACCACTGACAATTGGGATTGGGTGAAAGTTATACCCGCAAACATTGTCAAAACAAATAGAATATGTCATGGAGAGAACGAGCGTAACGCTAGATAAAAACATAATAAAGTAACGATTCGGCTTCGGAGGCATTTCTTGATAGCGATTTAAACGAATCGCTTCATATAAAAATAATGGCAAAATAATGATGGCAATTTGGATCAATAAATCACGGATAAGCTCCATAGCCTCTCATCCCCTATATGTATTTTGATATGATTATATCATTTTATTAGTGTATTTGTTTTAAAATTTTGATTTTTCTTAACATATTTGTTAATTCTTTGTTAACAACACATATTAATTGTTACAGATTTTCGAAATGATTGTAAACCCTGTACCAAATTTCCTTCATGCAGTATACAATGAATACGGATTACAAAGAAAATATAAAAAATACTTCACTAGACGGACAACTATAGTAAAATACAGCATATAATCCATACTATCTATGTTTACAAATAAGTGATCATTACTTTAGTAGGAGGAAGATAAATATGGCAGGTACTACGCTTGTTTTAAAAGAAGAAAATTTGGTAGTTCTAGAAAATGTTGAAAAATCAGTGTATGAGGAATTACAGCATAAAACAGGAGAAGCAGATTGCACATGTGCTGTGAACGAATCAGTTGTTCACCTTGGCAAAGTATCCTCTGTACTTTGGAATGAAGATGAAATAGATTGGGAATACGGATACTAAAAAGTCGCTTATAGCGGCTTTTTTTCTGTTCTCTCTTTCTAAATTTCATATACAAAGCGTAATCATAGAAAGTATGATAAAATGAACTTAATTTTCAAACGGAAGAAAGGGAGATACAATGGAACAATTCATTAATCCTAGAGTAAAGGACATCCAAATTTCTGGAATCCGCCAATTCTCTAATATGATTCAAAACTATGATAATCTTATCTCTTTAACAATTGGGCAACCCGATTTCCCTACACCTTCTCTCGTAAAAGAAGCGGCAAAACGGGCCATTACAGAAAATTATACAAGCTACACACATAACGCTGGTTTACTAGAATTACGAAAGGCCGCTTGTAACTTTGTAAAAGATAACTACGATTTACATTATTCAGCTGAAAACGAAACCATCGTTACAATCGGTGCTAGTGAAGCAATTGACGTTGCATTCCGAACGATTTTAGAGCCCGGGACAGAAGTAATTTTGCCTGCTCCTATTTATCCTGGTTACGAGCCTATTATTCGACTATGCGGCGCAACGCCAATTTTTGTAGATGTTCGTGAAACTGGATTTCGTTTAACTGCTGCAGCACTAGAAAATGCTATTACAGAAAAAACGAGATGCGTCGTACTGCCATATCCTTCTAATCCAACTGGTGTAACTTTATCAAAAGAAGAATTAAAAGATATTGTATCAGTCTTAAAAGATAAAAATATTTTTGTTCTTTCAGATGAAATTTACAGCGAACTTGTATACGAAGAAAAACACACATCTATCGCCCATTTCCCAGAAATGCGTGAAAAGACGATCGTCATTAACGGTTTATCTAAATCACATTCTATGACTGGCTGGCGTGTTGGACTTTTATTTGCACCAAGCTATTTAGCAGGACATATTTTAAAAGTTCATCAATACAATGTAACATGTGCTACTTCAATCGCTCAATATGCTGCAATCGAAGCATTAACTGCCGCTAAAGACGCACCGAAGATGATGCGCCACCAATACAAAAAACGCCGTGATTACGTATATAATAGACTCACTCAAATGGGGCTAACAGTTGAAAAACCAACAGGTGCATTTTACTTATTCCCATATGTTGGCCATTTAACATCTTCATCATTTGATTTTGCACTTGATCTAGTAAAAGAAGCTGGACTAGCCATCGTTCCTGGAACAGCATTTTCTGAGTATGGTGAAGGTTATCTTCGCCTTTCCTATGCATATAGTATCGAAACTTTAAAAGAAGGCTGTGATCGTTTAGAAGCCTTTCTACAAAAAAAAGCTAAGAGTTAAACTCCTAGCTTTTTTTATGCATAATGATCACATGTTTGACGCTTCAATAATTTATGCGGAATAATGATACACTTGGCAGTAGATTCAGCATTCTCCACTTTATCAACTAAAGCTTTTGCTGCTTCATATCCTAACTGATATATATTCACATCAACTGTTGAAAGCGGCGGACTCGCAATTTCTGATAATAAAGCATTATTAAAGCTTACAATTGAAACGTCTTTCGGTACAACGAGTCCTTTTTTAGAAAGCGCACTTAACACACCAAGTCCAATTAAATCATCCGTAGCTATAATTGCTGTCGGTGGTTGTTTTAGTCCCATTAACTCTTCAACGGCTTGTTGACCACTTTCCCTTGAAAAATCAAAATGTAAAATATACTCTTTCGGTAATACAATGTCTGCTAATTTTAAAGCATCACTCATACCTGCTAAACGATCTCTTGTTACAAGTAAATCTGAGCCACCACCAATGAACGCGACCTGTTTATGTCCTAGTGAAATTAAATATTCTGCCACTTCTCTTGCAGCTGTATAATTGTCATTATCTACATATGTGATTTCATCTTTTCGATCATATGGTTTTCCAATTAAAACAAACGGGAAGTTTTGGTCATGCAAGTATTGAATAATCCGATCGTTCTCTCTTGAATATAAAAGAATAATACCACCAATTTGACGCCCTTGTACCATTTTTACAACACCATTAAAAATTTCATCTTCCGTTTCACCTGTCGACATATAAAGTGCATACCCTTCCACATGTGCAAATGAACTAATTCCTCTTATAACTTCCGGGAAAAACGGATTTTGAAAAGCTTTACTTGCAGAGCTTGGCATAACAAGACCAAGTGTCTTCGTCGTTTGGTTCGCAAGGTTTCTTGCATTTAAATTTGGATGATATCCTAATTCACTCATTACTTTTCGAACACGGCGCTTTGTCTTTTCACTTATACTTGGATTATCAGCAATTACACGAGAAACAGTTGATGGTGCTACGTTCGCCTTCTTCGCCACATCTTTAATTGTAACTGTCATAAAAAATCCCCTCCTCTCACTTTTCTGCCATTTTTCATATATTTTATCTTGCACTCGTTGCAAGTCATAGGAGAAGTCATAAACTTTCATTTTTTTATTTTATCTTGCAAAACTTATCATATTCTCCCTCTCCATGTATTGTAAGGGATATAGCTCTTTTTTCCTATACTATAATATACTATTTATTTCACTTATTTTCACATGTGATGTCAAATCTCTTTTCATCTCCCTATAAAGCTTTTTATAGGGAGATGAAAAGAAAAATGGGACGTAATGTCCCATTTTTCATCCTTTCGTACCTCCAGCTGTTAAACCAGAGATAAAGTATTTTTGTAGTGATAAGAATAAAATTGAAATTGGGATTGCAATTAATACTGAACCCGCTGCAAACGTCGTAAATTCATTACCAAATTTCTTCGCTACCATTTCATATAATCCAACTGCTAAAGTATAATTTTCTGGTGTGCGCAAAATGATACTCGCTAAAATGAAATCTGTAAATGGACCGATGAAAGTGAATAACGCTACAACCGCTACGATTGGCTTTGCAAGCGGCATAATGATTTGCCAAAAAATACGAAAATGCCCTGCTCCATCCATACGAGCTGACTCATCCAATTCTTTCGGAATCGTATCAAAATACCCTTTCATAAGCCATGTATTCATAGGGATTGCCCCGCCTACATAAATTAAAATTAATGCAAGGTGTGTATCAATTAATCCTGTTAACTGCGCTAATACGTATAGAGCGATTAACGCTGCAAAGTTCGGAATCATTTGCAGAATTAAAAATGTTAGTAAGCCATTTTTTCTTCCAACAAAACGGTATCTCGAAAATGCATAAGCAGTAAAACTAATTGCTAACACTGAGAAAATCATCGTTAAAACACTTACTTTTAATGTGTTTTTATACCAAAGTAAGTAATTACTATTCTCTAGATCTAATAACTTACGATAATGATCTAACGTTGCATTTTGCGGAATAATACTTGATCCAGATAAACTATCACCCGGATTAAACGATGAGCCAATAATCCATAATAATGGATAGAAAATGATGGCACACATTACAAAAATAACGAAATAGCTTAATGAGAGACGTAACATCTTCTGTCTTTTAATATTCATTTACATCATATCCTCTTCTTGGAATGATTTTGTTCTCTTAAATTGCCATAACGCAACTGTAATAACGATTAACGATAAAATCATTGTAAGAGCTGCTGCTTTCCCGTACTGCGCTGAAGTCATCGTCAACTTATAAATCCATGAAATTAAAATATCTGTTCCACCTGCATCTTGTCCAGCTACAGCAGGACCTCCGCCGTTAAATAGATAGATAATACTAAAGTTATTAAAGTTAAACGTATATTGCGTAATTAATATTGGTGCTGTTGCATATAAAACAAGTGGCAATGTAATTTTACGAAACTGTTGCCAAGCTGTCGCTCCATCTACTGTAGCCGCTTCATATAATTCTCCTGGAATCGATTGCAAAATACCTGTTGTCATTGCAAAGACGAATGGGAACCCAAGCCACGTTTGAATCATAATTAAAGCTATCTTCGCCCAAAATGGATCTGTCATCCAAGCTATCTTTTCAATTCCGAATAACGCCAATACTTGATTGTTAATTGCTCCAAATGTTTCATTAAACATACCAGAGAAAACAAGAATAGATACGAATGCTGGAACAGCCCACGGTAAAATGAAGATTGTTCGAATAATTGCCTTCCCTTTAATACCAGGCTGATTTACGATAATCGCTAAAAAAATACCGAGTGCAACTTGTAATGTCGTTGCAACGAATGTCCAAATGACCGTCCAAGAGAATACACTTAAAAATGTCTCTCTCCACATCGGTAGTGTGAAAATATCAATAAAGTTTTTAAAGCCCACCCAATCTACTAATTTAGCTGGAGGAGAATGATATAAATCATAGTTCGTAAATCCAATTAAAATTACGAAAATGATTGGAAATACAACAACAAAGATAAGTAGTAGAAAACCTGGCGAAACCATTAAATACGGAAAGCCTTGATCTAATAAATTACGGTATTGCTCTTTTACAGAGTTTAAAGGTGTTCCGATATCACGTTTCTTTCCATTTTGATACGCATCATATAAATTAAATGCATATATTCCGAGTCCAAACCCGATAACGATAAGTGCTAAGATCCCTTCCACTAATAGAAAGACAGAATGATCACGTGGAACTTCTGTACCAAGCGTTACAATCCCCCATAATCCCATATTTAATAAATCAGCAAAGGCTACAATAAATGAACCTGTTAATACTAGAAAAATAAGACCTTTTACAAATTGTTTATTATACATTTGGCCCACGCCCGGAATGATTGATAACATGGTTGCCATTTTCCTATGTTTTGAACCGTTCATATCTTTCATTGGTTCCATAGATGTTTGCATATTCCTTCCCCCTTTTTTCTTCCTACTTGGAAGGGAGAGAATTCGTGCCCCTCATATTAGAGGCACGAACTTCACCTTATTTTTTCTTGTTATGATTTGCCTCAATATTACCTTTAATTTGCTTCACTGCACTATCAAGAGCTGCTTTTGGCGCCTCTTTATCTGTAACAACTAATTGAAGGGCATCTCCAGCTGGTTTCCATACTTCTTGCATTTCTGGAATGTTTGGCATTGGAATTCCATTTTCTGATTGCGTTGCAACCGCTTTTGCAGCTTCGTTATCTTTAATAATCGGATCTTCCATTACTGATTTTACTGGCGGAATTTCTTTCGTTTTCTCAAATCTAATTTTCGCGTTTTCTTCATTCGTTACCCATTCAGTGAATTTAGTAGCTAAATCATTTTGTTTAGAAAAGCTTGTTACATGCCATCCTTTTACCCCAACGAACGTTTTCATCGGTTGACCATTTGGTAATTTTGGCATTGGAGCAACACCATAATCAATTCCGTTCTTTTCCATCGCTTGGAACGCCCATGGTCCGTTCATGATAGAAGCTGCTTTTCCTTCATTAAATAATCCATCAGCAGCAGGTCCACCAGATTCACCGATAATACCTTTCGGGAATAGTTTTTCTTTGTACCATTTCTGAAGATATTCAGCACCTTGTACAGCACCGCTATTATTTAACCCAACATCACTTGCATTTGGTTTTCCATCTTTTTCACCAAACACATAACCACCCATACCTGCCATGAATGCATTAGCAAAGTAGAAATTATCTCCTAATGTTAAAAATCCGTACTTGCCATCCTTTGTAAAATCTTTTGAGAAGTTAAACAATTCGTCCATTGTTTCTGGTGCTTTTTGCATAAACTTTTTATTGTAAATAAAGACTGGTGTTTCAATCGCTTTTGGTAAGCCATATAGTTTCCCGTTATATGTCTGTGCTTCTATTGATAAATCAGTAAACTTACTCTTAACAGCATCATCTGCTTTCACTTCAGAAAGTAAGCCCTCTGTTACTGCATTTCCGATTTGATCGTGTGGCAATGTTACAACATCCGGTCCAGTCCCCGCTGGTCCATCAAGACGTAACTTCTTCACTTGATCTGTCATTTGCATTTCAACAACTTTTACTTTTACTTTATATTTTTCCTCAAAGCTTTTCACTGCTGGTTCTAAACCAACGCCTTTTTTATCATCTTCCCAAACGAGAAGGTCATAGTCTTTCTTCGCTTTACTTTCCTCTTTTTTCCCTGAATCTTTCGGCCCACATGCAGATAACATACCAATTGATAATGCCGAAACCGTTAATAATGATAATGCTTTCTTCATCCCAAAAAACCTCCCTAAATTGTCTATGTACCTTACTAATTGAAAACGTTTGCATTTGAAAGTTTAATAGAAGCGCAAACCCTATCTCAAATCTATGAAAACGTTTGCGCTATTTGTCTATCATTATACATTCTTTTATTCATTTTGCAAATATTAATTTTAAAAATAATGTCATTATGCTCTTTATACATTGACTTTATATGAAATGAATACTACTCTTATAAGCAATATTAAAGCTAATAGAAAGGCAATCGTTTGCAATACAGGCTTTATTATTACATTTAAGGGAATAATATGTATAGAGATATTAAAGGGGGATTTTCTATATGCTTAAAGAAGCCGTTTACCATAGGCCGAAAGATAATTATGCATACGCTTACGATGAAAAAACAATTCACATCCGAATACGTACTAAGAGAAACGATGTTCAAATCGCCACTCTTATTTATGGTGACCCTTACGAATGGACAGATGGAAAATGGATTACGTCAAATACGCCGATGAACAAAACTGGTTCTACTGCATTATTTGATTATTGGTCCATTTCAATCGAACCAAAATTTAAGCGCTTACGTTATGGATTCGAATTAAAAACTGAGACAGAAACTCTTATTTATGCAGAACGAGGCTTTTTCTCAAACATTCCAGATGACGATGTCGGTAACTTTTTCTGCTTTCCATTCATTCATACAAAAGACGTTTTCATGGCACCACCTTGGATTAAGGACACAGTATGGTATCAAATCTTCCCAGAACGATTCGCTAACGGGGACAGCACATTAAATCCAGCAAACACCCTCCCTTGGGGAAGTACCGAACCAACTCCAACTAATTTTTTCGGAGGAGATTTTGCTGGTATTATTCAAAACCTTGATTACCTTGTTAAACTTGGGATTTCTGGAATATACTTCACACCTATTTTTAAAGCTCATTCAAACCATAAATATGACACTATTGACTACATGGAAATCGATCCGCAATTCGGGACGAAAGAAACTTTCAAAGAACTTGTTGGGGCATGTCATAAACACGGTATAAAAGTAATGCTCGATGCTGTGTTTAATCATAGTGGCTACTTTTTCGATAAATTCCAAGACGTACTAGAACATGGTGAAAAGTCAGCATATAAAGAGTGGTTCCACATTCATGAATTCCCAATTATAACCGAGCCACTTCCTAATTATGATACTTTCGCATTTACACCGTATATGCCTAAATTAAATACTGCACACCCAGATGTAAAAGAATATTTACTTGAAGTAGGGCGTTATTGGGTAAGAGAATTCAATATAGACGGTTGGCGCCTTGATGTAGCAAATGAAGTTGACCACTGCTTTTGGAGAGAATTCCGAAGTGAGATAAAGGCGTTAAATCCTGAAGTATATATTTTAGGAGAAATTTGGCACGACGCCCTCCCATGGCTACACGGAGATCAATTTGATGCTGTCATGAGCTATCCTGTTACAAATGCTCTACTTTCTTACTTTGCTAACAATTCCATTAAAGCAAGTGAATTCATGAAACAAATTACAGAATCCCTACATTCCTACTCTATGAATATAAATGAAGCCGCATTTCATTTATTAGACAGCCATGATACACCAAGAATATTAACAACATGTAACGGAGATAAAAATAAGTTAAAGTTACTCTATGTATTCCATCTTTCTTTCATCGGCTCTCCTTGTATTTATTATGGAGACGAAATCGGTATGGATGGCGGCATGGACCCGGATTGCCGCAAATGTATGATTTGGGATACAAAAGAACAAGACCATGTATTATTTACACATATACAAACATTACTTTCATTACGAAAACAATATAAAGCATTTGGAGGACATGGTACATTCCAATTCATCGAAGCAAATGATGAACATAATTACATTTCTTATACGAAAACATATGGAGATGAAACTATCTTTTTCGTTTTAAATCCTACTAACGATGAAATTACAGCTTCACTCCCTATCCATATTACAAGGAAGAAAATAGTCAATATATATACAAACGAAGAATTTTCAGCAGAAGCAAGTGTATTACAAGTTACACTTCCACCGCACGGATTCTCAATATTAAAATGGTAATAGAAAAAGCCTTATGTCGCTCGGACATAAGGCTTTTTCTTATTTCAATTTATACACCATTGCTTCATATGGACGCAATGTAACGTTTTCCATTAATCCATTTTCCGAGTCATAATTGTGTATTAACAGTTCTGATTCACTATAAACAATGTTCTCAGGCAATTCAAATACACATTGATCCGCAGTGAAGTTTGCAATCACAAGTAGCTTTTCTTCTCCATATGTTCTTACATAAGCAAAAATAGAAGGGCTATTATCTAGTATTAAATCATACGATCCATACACAACTATTTCATTATTTTTGCGTAACTCAATCAATTTCTTATAGTAATAAAAAATTGATCCTTCGTCTTGGATTGCTTGTTTCACATTAATCTCTTTGTAATTAGGGTTTACCGTAATCCAAGGTTCACCCGTTGTAAATCCAGCGTGATACTGATCATCCCACTGCATCGGAGTTCTAGCATTATCACGACCTTTTATATAAATAGATTCCATGACTTTTTCTTTATCTTCACCACGGTCTATCACTTTTTCTTTATACATATTTAACGTTTCAATATCTCGATATTCATCAATTGATTCGAATCGAACGTTAGTCATTCCGATTTCTTCTCCTTGATAAATATATGGTGTTCCTTTCATCATATGAAGCACCGTCGCTAACATTTTCGCAGATTCAGTACGATACATTCCATCATTACCAAAACGAGATACAACGCGCGGCTGATCATGGTTATTCCAATACAGGCTATTCCATCCTGTATGCTCTAATGCTTTTTGCCACTTTGTTAAATTCTGTTTTAAAGTAAGAAGTGGACATGGTTTTACATCCCATTTTCCGCCTTCTCCTGAATCTAAATCCATATGTTCAAATTGAAATACCATTTGTAGTTCTTTTCTAGCTTCTCCTGTATACAATTTAGCTTCTTCTGTCGTTACACCAGGCATTTCGCCAACCGTCATAATATCATAATGAGACAATACTTCTTCATTCATTTCATGCAAATATTTATGAATATTTGGACCGTTCATAAAATGCTTATGACCTGAAACATACCCCTCTTCTTCTGTTTCAACAGTCGGTAAACTTTCTTCTTTAGAAATAAAATTGATAACATCCATGCGGAATCCATCAATTCCTTTTTCTAACCAAAACTTCATCATTTCATAAACATCTTGTCTTACCTGTTCATTATCCCAATTTAAATCCGGCTGTTTTTTAGAAAACAGATGTAAATAATACTCATCTGTCATTTCATCATATTGCCATGCAGATCCACTAAAAGCTGCTCCCCAGTTATTCGGCTCTTTCCCTTCTTTTCCAGAACGCCATATATAGTAATCTCTATATTTATTATCTGTTGATTTACGTGATTCAATAAACCAATTATGTTCATCAGAAGTATGATTAACAACTAAATCCATCATAAGTTTCATATTACGTTCATGCATTTCATGTAATAGCTCATCCCAATCTTCCATTGTTCCGAACTCGTTCATAATTTTACAATAATCACTTATATCATAACCATTATCATCATTTGGAGATTCATAGACTGGCGATAACCAAATTACATCAATCCCTAATTCTTTTAAGTAATCTAGCTTTGAAATAATACCACGAAGATCCCCTATACCATCACCATTACTATCCATAAAGCTACGAGGATAAATTTGATATACTACACTTTCTTTCCACCATTGTTTTTCCATTATGCTACCCCATTTCATTAGTAATTCATTCTTCTCTTTCTCCAAGGCGCAAACGTTTTCACTAATGAATGATAACAGATTCTATCTTAATTTAAAATAGCGCTTACAATTTTTATCCTTCTTTTTCTAGGAAAACATATGAAAACTACTACATATCACTCGAATAAATGAAAACGTTTTATTTTTTTATTTATTTTTTGAATCTATTCGTTTATAATAAACTCAAAGAAAACGTTTGCATAATTTTTTCTAGGGGGAAATACCATGGCAGAACTGAAATTAGAAAACATTTATAAAATATATGATAATAACGTAACCGCTGTAACAGATTTTAATTTACACATTCAAGATAAAGAGTTTATCGTATTTGTTGGTCCTTCTGGATGCGGAAAATCTACAACATTACGAATGGTAGCTGGACTTGAAGATATTTCAAAAGGAGAATTTTCAATTGATGGTAAGCTAATGAATGATGTTCCTCCAAAAGATCGTGATATCGCAATGGTTTTCCAAAACTATGCTCTTTATCCACATATGAGTGTATATGATAATATGGCATTTGGATTAAAGCTTCGAAAAATACCAAAAGATGAAATCGATCGTCGTGTGAAAGATGCCGCACGAATTTTAGGGCTTGAACAATATTTAGATAGAAAACCAAAAGCGTTATCAGGTGGACAACGCCAACGTGTTGCGTTAGGTAGAGCAATCGTTCGAGACGCGAAAGTTTTCTTAATGGATGAACCATTATCAAACTTAGATGCAAAACTCCGTGTTGCAATGCGCTCAGAAATTTCTAAGTTACACCATCGCCTTGGAACAACGACAATTTATGTAACACATGATCAAACAGAAGCAATGACAATGGCTTCCCGTCTTGTTGTTATGAAGGACGGAAAGATTCAACAAATTGGAACTCCAAAAGAAGTATATGAAACACCTGAAAACATTTTTGTTGGCGGATTTATTGGCTCTCCAGCTATGAATTTCTTCCGTGGTACATTAAATGAAACTGATTTCGTTATAGATAATTCATTGAAAATCAAAGTATCTGAAGGAAAAATGAAATTATTACGTGAACAAGGTTATGTAAATAAGGAAATCGTTTTAGGAATTCGTCCTGAAGATATTCATGATGAACTACTATTTTTAGAGGCTTCACAATCTACTACTTTCACATCAAAAATTGAAGTTGCTGAGTTGTTAGGTGCTGAATCCATTTTATATATGAAACTTGGAAATCAAGATTTTGCAGCACGTGTTGATGCAAGACATATATTCTCACCTGGAGACCAAATTAAATTAGCATTTGATTTAAATAAAGCGCATTTCTTTGATAGCCAAACCGAACAACGTATTCGCTAAAAAAATTTTCTTGTATATAACATACAAAAAAACCGTCCACATACATTGAGGGCGGTTTTCATTATTATACTAGGGCTTCTACTGTATGAAATGATTGTCCTTTCGTGCTAATAATACCGAAAATCGGTAAGTCACTAAGCACCACTTCTTCTTGCTGTTTCATAAAAGATGACGTTAATTGTTTTATCTCTATCCAAACGTCATTAATACAAAGTACATTGGAATCGTTCTCTTGTTGGCGAGAAAAAATAGAATCTATTTTATATAAACCAGCATTTTGAAAAAGCATATCAATGCGACTGAATGCATTCAAAGTAATACTGATAACACGTTGCCAATCTCCTTGTTTTTCCATATCGTAGGATACAAAAAGGGCTTCTCCGCCTAGATTCGTAATTTCCTCCACTGTTGCTTGTCCACTATCTTGATCAATGTCCGTCACAATTACTTTTGCGCCTTGTTTAGCCAACAAAAGAGCTGTATTACGTCCAATACCGATGCCACCGCCAGTTACGATAGCAACTTTTCCTGCAAGCTTCATTTTCATTACCCCTTCTATAAGTCTTACCGTCATTCAGTATACTCCTTTATAAGATTAGTCTGCAAGCAAGAAAAGGTACTCTTTTATTTGTAAGCGATTACTTTTTTACTCCTTCTTTTTTCTTACTATTACACTGATCGAAAACGAGACCAATGAAAATTAAAATCCCCCAAAAGATTATGCTACCTCCCGTCATTACAGCTTCCCCCTTCATTATATAAAGATATTATTTTCATTTATTATACCATTTTCTTAATTTTCAATCTATTGAAAAAGGACTTTCTACTTCGAAAAATATCCTTCCATAATAAAAAACCTTTTTATGTACAAGCATAAAAAGGTTTTTTATTATACTAGATTCATCACTTTTGTCTTTGTAATTAAATCATGAAAACCGCAATTATCTTTGCGGAACAACATCATATATACGTTGCATATTAACGGAATTCCAAGTAACAGTATGTTCGGTAATAACAATACAAAAAATCGTAAAGTTAATGTTTGCAACGTTAATTTTTCACTCGTCAATGAAATCAATTTTGTTCTCGTTATTTTTTTCCCAAGTGTAACACCGTTCCAAATAAAAGGTAACAAAATAAAATATAGAACCATTAATATGAAAACTACTGCGAGATCATATCTATAGTCACCGAAACTTATATTAAACCGATTAAAAATAGCACTATAGTTTCCGGTCATAACAGCTACTACTGCACCATACATAACCGAGATTAAAAACATGTCAATTAGGGAAGCACCTATGCGATTCATTACAAGCGCTGGACGATGCATCTTCAACTTCATTTTATGTCGACTCCTTCGTATCCTTCTTTACCCGTTACATCGTACCACTTCTAAAAAACATTGTAAACTGGCGTTTCTCTTACTTTTCTTGTACAATGTGTTACAACAGCATTGTAAAGGAGGTTCCCATATTGAAAAAATGGATAATCCTATTCGTCGCCGTCCTATTAACTGCTTGTACAGGAAATACAAACCATGTATCTTATACGATTAACGATGAATACGAACTCATACGTACTTCTGGAAATGCATTTGAACTGTTCCCTACGCAAGATGCTGTATATGCCACACAATACATCCCTGCCAAAATTACAGACATCGCTTGGGATGATAAATACATTATTGTAAAACAAACAGAGGAAAAGTCAGATCCAAATAACCCTGACGCAGCAATTGCAAATAAAAAAAGTGAACATTATTGGATTATTGACGTAAAGCACAATAAACGTTTCGGTCCCTATAATGAAAAACAATTTAATGAACAAAAAGATGCGTTTAAAATTAAAGTGCCTTTTCAAAATGTAGATTCATACATAAAAGAAATAAAAAAACAGTCAGCATAATATATAGAATGCTGACTGTTTTTCCTTATATCATTTTAAAAACATATTACTCAGAAAGTGAAATGTTAAAACTTTGTGATTCTTTAACAGTTTCTTGTGTTTCTGTGTCTCCTGCCATTAAATCATCCGTTGTAAATTTAATATCCTTTACCTTTTCTTTTCCATCATCAAGTATTAAACCGATAATTCCATCTCTTGTTTCACCAGGCTTATAATCTTCTCTTGATACATTTTTCGTACCAACGAGCGTATCTTCATCATATAAAAAGTTTTGAGTCGCTACTTTAAAATGTTGCTTATCATTAATCGTAACATCATTCATAGAGAAAAATTGCATATTTTTATTCCCGCTATTTTCCACCTTATATGTAATTTCAACGTAACGAATCGTATCACTAATCTCTGTTCCACTTAGCGATGCATATAATTCAGCATCTTCTTGACTTACCTTATCGCCCAATCTACGCTTTACTTCGTCAGGAGTTAATGCCGTATATGCTTTTAATGTATTTTTTGCGTCTTCACTCATTTGTGATAAAGAGATTACTTTCACATCTTGTACATGAATTTTCATTGGTGCTACTTCAAATGTTTGATTCACAGAATGTATCTGCTCTAACTTGAAAGTACCCCATCCTGTTTCTTTCACTCTTTGCCCAATTTTTTTTAGCTCACGCCCACCATATTCTTTTGTTTCAGGAATAGATTCTTTCTTCTTCGGTTCAGCTTTCTTTTCTTCTTGATGGAAGCAACCACTTAACATAAGAAGAAAACTACATAAAACAAAAATACTTTTCCATGCTTTCATCATTTAATTTCTCCTAACACTATCAATTCATTAAAATAAATTAGTCCCTAGTCTTGTAAACTATAGAAACAATAAGAAGTCCACAAAACGAACTTGTCAGTCCAGATACTATTATACCCCCTATTTGGAAAATATGAAAATAGGGATTTACGAACGCGTGAACGATAAATATAATAGTTGCCACAATGATTGCCGAAACCCAATACTTCCTTTTTTCTGAAGCTATAATAATATCTTTCCCTGTTTCATCTTTATACTTCCATAGTACGTGTAATAGTAATAATAAACCAACACATGTACTCCCATGTTGCATATATTTATACACCGGAATACTATGTAATTCTCTTTGTAACAATGGTATTTCCATAACGAAGTAGCCTGTATTATGAGTAAACGCATCCCAAACAACATGCGTGAGCATACCAAATAAAGCAGAATAGCAAAATACAAAGAAATCCTTCCATGTATGAAGTCCCCACCTCTCATCTACTGCATATGTATAGTAGCCAGCAAATGGTTTAGGTAAATGTGTTATACACGGCTTTTTTAAAATGTAATGATATATGTATGCTAATAGAAAGACAAGAGGTAAATTTAAATATAAGAACCCAAGCCACGTATGTCCAATCACGCCATACGGTCTAAAGTGTAAAAAATATTCAAAGTCAGGTGCCATACTACCTATTATAAGAGCCGTTACTGAAATATAATTAACCTGCTTTTTAGAAAAAGGGAGAACAGCTGCTGGATGCGCAAATGTAAACGGCATATTTTAACTCCTTTTCATATTTCCAATAGAATATCATCTATCATAACGAGAGAATTGACCTTCATGCAATGTTTATTTTCACATTGGAATATCATAGTTTCCATGTTATAATCCTCATGAAATATTCAGAAAATAAAATGGGAGTTCTCATGTCATTAACACTTTTCTTTTTTCTATGGAAGAACTTAAAAATTATAAAATATACGCCTGCTCTCGTTGGCTTTATAAGCGTTCTTTCCATTTTTATATTGCAGAGAATGACGTTCGGCTGAGAAAATCTCGGTTTTGGCGCACTTTATTAGCAAGTCGTCTTACACTTGTATTTTTTGCTTTTTTTAAATCAAAATCCGTTATGAATTGAGGTTTATATATTGATTGACGTACCCTTTTTAAAAAGTGTCACATTAAAAAAAGAAGATATCCCTAGCTTTTCCGCATATCCTTACTGTTTACCCGCTATTCGAACATTACAATCGCTCCTTTTCCATCCAAATGTAACATTCATTATTGGAGAAAACGGAACAGGTAAATCAACACTACTTGAAGCAATTGCAATTGCTTTAGGTTTTAATGCTGAAGGTGGAACGAAGAATTTCCGTTTTAGCACAAATAATTCACATTCATCTTTACATGAATATCTTCGAATTTCCAAAAGTTTCAATACACCAAGCGATGGTTTCTTTCTTCGCGCTGAATCATTTTATAACGTCGCTTCTTATATCGATGAAATGGATGCTGATCCAGAAGCACGCGGAAATCCAGTTATTGACTCATATGGTGGTATCTCACTACACAAACAATCACATGGCGAATCATTTTTCTCCTTATTTATGAACCGTTTTTCAGGACAAGGTTTATACATTTTAGATGAGCCTGAGGCAGCTTTATCCCCGATGAGACAACTTTCCATGCTCATTCGAATGCACGAACTAGCTGAACAAGGTTCACAATTTGTTATTGCCACGCATTCCCCTATATTAATGGCTTATCCTGAATCTACTATATATTCTTTAACACAAGAGGGGATTCACGAATCATCTTTAGAAGAAACGGAGCATTATCAAACGACGAAACTTTTCTTTGAAAATCGCGATCGATTATTCCATCATCTATTTGAGTCGTAAAAAAGAAGCAGCAAACGCTGCTTCTTTTTTATAATGCTTCTATAAATAAGGCAACCCCGATACCGCCACCGACGCATAAAGAGGCAATTCCTTTTTCTAATCCACGTCTTTTTAATTCATGAATTAAACTTACAGTGATACGAGCTCCTGTACAACCGATTGGGTGTCCAAGTCCTACACCACTACCGTTTACATTCACTTTTTCACGGTCTAAACCTAATTCTTTCTCTACAGCTAGGTATTGCGCAGCGAAAGCTTCATTAATTTCAAGTAAATCTGCATCTTCTAATGACCAATCTACTTTTTCTAATCCTTTACGAATTGCTGGTGCTGGTCCAATTCCCATAATTTTAGGATCTACTCCAGCTACTGAATAGCCAACAATTCTAGCTAACGGTTGTAAGCCTTTTTCTTTCGCTTTTTCTTCACTCATTAATACTAGAACTGCACTTCCGTCATTAAGACCAGATGCATTCCCTGCCGTTACAGATCCATCTTTACGGAAAGCTGGTTTTAATCCAGCTAATTTTTCCGCTGTAATATCTGCACGCGGATGTTCATCCTTAGAAAATACAATTTCTTTTCTACGCTCTTTTATTGTAATAGGAACAATTTGATCGTCAAAGTATCCAGACTCGATTGCTTGTAGTGCCAATGTATGACTGCGAAGCGCAACTTCATCTTGTTCCTCTCTTGTAATTTCATATTGTTCAACTAAATTTTCCGCTGTTTCACCCATCATAATATGATGAATCGGATCTTCTAGCACTTCCCACACCGTATCACGAATTTCTCCGTGCTGTAGACGTTGTCCCCAGCGGTGCTGTTTCAATGCATAAGGGCTCGAACTCATCGCTTCTACTCCACCTGCAATAACAACATCACTCACACCTAATTGAATTTGCATTGCAGCTGACATAATTGCTTGCATACCTGAAGAACATTGGCGTTGGATTGTATAGCCCGTAACTGTGTCAGGAAATCCTGCCGCTAATGCAGCCGTTCTCGCCGTATTTGCTTCATCAGTTCTTTGAATACAATGACCTAAAATTACTTCATCAACTTCATGTGGTTCTACCCCGCCTCGTTTTACAGCTTCCTGAAGTACAGGAACAGCTAATTCTACTGGTGTTATATTTTTTAGTGCTCCTCCGAAAGTTCCTATTGGTGAACGAACTGCAGCTGTAATGACAACATTATGCATTTTGTACTTGCCCCTCTCTTATGTACCCTAGTCAGTTTTTAGGTGAAATTCCATAAGATGTATATCTACAACTATCATACTATAAACATACTAAAAAATCAAAATATTTAATATAATAAAAATAGAAGGAATTAACCTTCTATTCTGTTAATGCGTATAGGAATTTTTGTAAAATCTTCTCTGTTGTTTTATTCAAATTCGGTAACTTATCTACCGGAAAATATTGAAGCTGTACTCCTTCATGATCAAGCTTAACTTCCCCACTCACATGATGCCCCTGATACAGATGAATGACATTAAAAATTTCATCTCCATTTGGATATTGGAAGTACACTTCTTTTCCCGAAAGAACCCCGATAAATTGCATAATTTTCGCGTTTAGTCCCGTCTCTTCAAATAGTTCTCTGCGAGCAGTTTCTTCTGTCGTTTCTCCTAGCTCCATCGCTCCGCCAGGTACACCCCAATCATATGTGTCTGAACGATATTGAAGCAATACTTCTTGCCTATCATTTAATATAATAATTGCTGATCCTACTAAAATAAGTGGCCTTGTACCAACGACTTTACGTAACTCTTCAATATACCCCAATATGTAAACTCTCCTTTCCTCACCCTCCCTTATCATAACAAAATTTTTCTCATTTTGTTGATGTAAATTTCAAGAAAAAAAGGAAGCTTTCGCTCCCTTTTTTCACTTTATTTCTTAAAACTTTCATATTTTACAGCTTCAAAAGCTTCTTCAATTTCATCATTACGATAATGAACGTATGTAAAACGCCCCAATTCTACTAATCTTGCTATTTCTTGTAACGCTTTATGTTGATCATATGTTTCCCCCAGCTTAATATGTACGTAAAACTTCATTAATGGATGTTCATATACAGGTTCTCCCACCTCTACATATACATCTTCAACCCCTTGCACAACTTTTACATAACTCGCAAATTGATAAAGAGCTTCTCTGTCTGAAACGATTTTTAATGTATACATATATTCTCCCCCTTTCCTTTACTATATCAAAAAGATGACCATACTACGTTATAGAACTATGAAATTTTTTCGACTTGTAGTCTATATATTCATGTAATAAACAAGGCGTTTATCCATACATAGCACCTTTTTCTCACATATATTATAGGAAGAATTTTTTCATTTGAGGTGTTCCCTATGGATCCATACGTCAATATATGTATTTGCATTACGCCAGGCGCCAACATTTCTGAAGACCGTATCGCAAAAGATTTAGCAGTCGCAGAATCAATTTGGCACCCCATTACATTTCAAATTCAAGAAGTAATTGTATTAAATGAGCTTTTTCGTTTTTCAGACCGTGAAATTAGTTATAAAAATTCTATTCAAAGTCAGGAAAAATTAGCATCCTTTTTCCAAACGTGTGTAAATGAAGCTCCAGAATGTGATCTTTATATTTGTTATATTGGCAGTGATTATTTTAAAGAAACAGCAGTAATTGCCTGTGCTTACTCTTTAGCTAAACAACAACAACTTACTGGTTATATCGTTTTAACAAATTCAGCCGCTCCTATGAAAAATATATATACGCTCGCTCACGAAATTGGCCATATTTTATTCACAAGGCGGGTTCACGGAAAACTTACACATGCAGATCCTCATTCTCCAACTGGCTCGGAACACCACCCTTCTCCATCAAATCTGATGTACCCTGTAGTCCCCCGCCCAGAAAACGTCCATATTCATTCCTTATTAACAAACGAACAAAAAGAACTCTCTTTACAAAGCTCTTTATTACAAAGAAAAAAACAGTAACAATCTTATTACTGTTTAAAACAACTTATTTAATCAACAAACCAAGTCCCGGCTGCTAGAAATAAAAATAGACAACTAAACGTAAATGTAATCCCTCTAAAAATCCCTATATAATATTTCTTTGGAAATAATTTTTTGCATATCCAGAGCAGCCTTTTTCCTATTAACCCGAAGAACAAAATATATCCTGATGTGTCATCTAATAAAGTATTAAAATAGTCATCATGTACCTTTTTGCCAAATCTGTATAGATTCCTATAATTGCTAATCCTCTTCTATTTCTAGAACTTCTTATTAAATTACTAGTTTTTCAACCATCACTATTATAAAAATAGGGATTCCTAATACAAATAAACCACTCCACCCAAGAGACCGAACATTTACAATTGTTGTCACTACTAGTATAACTCCTCCAATTAAATATCTTCCTATTTGAGGAATTTCATAGAAAGGAAAACTGTACCAATCCTTAAAAAGCATTATTAATACTGGTAAATAAGTAAGCATTACGGCTCCAAATAGCAGTAAACTCTTTTTCAAAATACTACTTTGAAAACTAGCACCTCTTAAAAACAAAATTCCTCCCACAATCATTAAAACTATGATAATTGGATATCCAATTACCCCGATTAAAGAGACTGTATATGGTTCGTTTAGCTTTCGAAATAAAAGATCTGGAATAGTCCAATAACATAGTATGCTCATAATAGCTGTAACTAGCCATCCAATATTACGTTTATAATCAACTTGCATCTCTTTTGCAAGTTGATTGGCATATTCCTTCGGCGAATTACCAAATATGTCTCCTACACTCTTGCCCCTTTTCTCCCCTTCTGTTAAATGCAATTCCGCATCTTCTAAAAAGGATTCAATATCTTTTTCACTTATCCCTTTTGCTGTTAAATAGGCACCTATCTCCGCCAAAAAATTTCGTGACTCATGTGAAAGCATCTCATTCTCCCCTTCCTTAATTAACCGTTTCTCTTCTATTCGTCTTCATCATAATTTCAACGAAAATTAAAATAAATAAACTTCCGTATAAGCATATAATCTGAAATAACATTGACATGAGATCTTCTGATGTAAATGCTTGAAATACTAACATAATAGAAAGAGGAATAATTAAATATAAGTTTTTAAACCATCCTTCAAAATACATGTTTATAGCTACTGTCATGATAAAGATCCCACCAGCTAACATATAACTTTGCATTTGGGTGAATGTAACCATCTTTGTAGGATATATTACATCTAATATCGTAACAGCTCCTAATAAAAACATTGGAGCGATCATGACTAAAGACCACATAGAAAACCACGTTTTTGTAAAGCTTGTTACAAAGGTCATTTTACGAAGCAAAAAATTAGGGCCTAACACAGCTAACATTAATGTGAAACTATAACCAATGCACTGAATAAGTGAAATTTGTAACTTTCCGTTATTCACTATTAAAATAGAAGCAATAATCCAAAATGCTACGATATTCATTACTGTAAAACCAATTTACTTCCACGTTTCCTGTCTATCTCTTTCCATCACTTTTACAAGTTCATTAGCATATTCTTTCGTCGAACTTCCAAAAATTTCTTCTACACTTTTCCCGTCACTCTCACCTTCTATTAAATGCAACTCTGCATCTTCTAAAAAGCTTTCCATATCGCTTTCTTCCACACTCTTTGCGGTCAAAAACAATCTCATATCTAACAAAAACTTTTGCGCTTCACTTGATAGCATTTCTTCCCTTCCCTTCAAGTAGACGTTCTACACTACTTTGCATCGATTCCCAGCGACCCATAAATTCATCCAGTTCATCTTCTCCCTTTTCTGTTAACGTATAATACTTCCTTTTTGGACCAGATGGAGATTCCTTCATTACACTTGATATTAGCCCCTCTTTTTGCATCCGTATTAACAACGGATAAATACTTCCCTCACTCGCCATTGTAAAACCATACTTCGCTAGCTTTTCACTCATTTCATAACCGTATATTTCACCTTCAGAAATAATAGCAAGTAAGCATCCTTCTAAAATCCCTTTCAGCATTTGACTTGTCGACATAATTGAAATCCTCCCACTATCTTGTTTTACAAGATAGCTAACGGATTTTTTCCAAATGTTTGCAGGAATTTCGTAGTTCCCCCTCTAAATAGAGCAATGAGGGAACTTTTATTATGAAGGAGTGTTTTTCATCATGGTTACAAATCGAGTTGTCTTTTTAACAGGTGCTGCGAGTGGTATTGGTTATGAAATGGGGAATACCTTTGCAAAAGAAGGCGCAAAAGTTGTTATTACTGATCGCCTTGAAGATCGTGCGAAAGAAGCTGCTGAACAATTACAAAAAGAAGGCTTTCAAGCTATCGGTTTAAAATGTGACGTTACATCTGAAGAAGAAATTACAGCAGCGCTTTCTCAAACAGTTAGTCATTTCGGTTCATTAGACGTATTAATTAACAATGCAGGAATGCAACATGTTTCACCGATTGAAGATTTTCCAACTGAGAAATTCGAGCTTCTTATTAAAATTATGCAAATCGCTCCATTTATCGCCATCAAACACGCTTTTCCTATTATGAAAAAACAAAAATACGGCCGGATTATTAACGTCGCTTCTATTAATGGCCTTGTCGGATTCGCCGGAAAAGCTGCCTACAATAGCGCAAAGCATGGCGTAATTGGACTAACAAAAGTTGCCGCATTAGAAGGTGCTACCCATGGAATTACTGTTAATGCACTTTGCCCTGGTTATGTCGATACCCCTCTTGTACGTAATCAACTACAAGACTTAGCTACTACACGAAATGTACCGCTTGAAAATGTTTTAGAAGATGTCATTTATCCACTTGTACCACAAAAACGTTTATTACAAGTACAAGAAATTGCTGATTATGCTATGTTTTTAGCGAGTGAAAAAGCAAAAGGCATAACTGGTCAAGCTGTCGTTATCGATGGTGGTTATATTGCTCAATAAAGTGAAACTTTAATCAGTGGGGCTTCATCCCCCACTGATTCGTAGCCCTCACCAATCGGGCTTTTACGGGCAGTTAATGCGTGATAAAAAAATAAAGTTTGCTCACGAAGAGCAAACTTTATTTTTTATCACGAGGATCATCGTACTTTAGTAATTGCTGTGGCAGTTTCTCTATCGCAACAGTTATCCCATCTAATTTACTTTCAATCCGATGGAGTAAATATAATGTTACAACAATTGGAAAGCCTACATTACCTATCATCCCGATCCACTCTTCCATCCTTCTCTCCTCCTTTCATTATATAAATAAGGGGAAAAGGCACATTTAGGCATAAAAAAACAAGCTATTATGTATTAGCTTGTTTTTCAAATAATGATGAAATTTCTCGCTCATAATCTCCACGTATAATACCTTTCTCAGTAATAATACCTGTAATTAATTCATGCGGTGTTACGTCAAATGCAGGATTATAAACATCTGTACCAATCGGTGCCACTTGTTTGCCAAAAATTTTCGTAACTTCTGTTTCATCTCTTTCTTCAATAACAATTTCGGTACCTGTTTGTTTCGTAATATCAAACGTAGATAACGGAGCTGCAACGTAAAATGGAATTTCGAAATACTTTGCTAATATAGCTAAATTCATTGTTCCGATTTTATTTGCCGTATCTCCATTTGTGACAATTCGATCTGCCCCTACGATAATTGCATCAATTTCTTTCGTACGAATTGCATGAGCTGCCGTATTATCTGTAATAAGCGTCACATCAATACCCGCTTGCTTTAACTCCCATGTCGTTAAACGGCCACCTTGTAAAACCGGTCTCGTTTCACATGCATACGCATGTAAGTGTACACCTTTTTCTTTCCCGATATAAAACGGCGCTAATGCAGTACCATACCTTGCAGTTGCAATACTTCCGGCATTACAAATTGTTAAAATGTTATCACCGTCTGTAAAGCATGTTAACGCATGTTCTCCAATACTCCGGCATACCTCTTCATCTTCCTGCTGAATGCGAAGCGCTTCTTCTTCTAATGTTTTTTGCGCTTCTTTTATTGTAGTAATCTCTCGAATAGATTCTCTCATACGATCAATTGCCCAAAACAAATTCACTGCCGTCGGTCGTGATGTCCCTAAATAGTTACAATCTCTATTAAATATCTTCTGAAATTCTTCAATATGTATCGTGTTATATTTTTTTGATGCAAGCGCCAAACCAAATGCTGCTACAATTCCAATTGCGGGTGCTCCGCGTACTTCTAGCATTACAATACTTTTCCATACCTCTTCAATAGTCGTCAACGTTTTATATTCTGTACTATGCGGCAACTTTGTTTGATTTAATACCGCAATTGCATCACCTTTCCAACTTACAGACCTCGGAACAGTTACAAATGTACTCATGCTTTTATGCCTCCTGAAACTGTCTGTTGAAATAATGTTCGAAACAGTTGAATATCAGCACACTTAGATTCATATTTTATTAGTTCTTTTCCTAAGTACAGCGCTTGCTTCTTAGCTTGAATTCTTCTTTCTTTATTTGCTATTTCATCTAAATCCGCTACATGAGCTAAACCAATTGTTCTACGAATCAGTTCACATCCGGCAAATCCGACGGCATCAGTAAAGATATTTTGCAAAATAATTGGTAACCATTGTTTTTCTTTCGTATATGCTTCTACACCTTCTCCAATCCATAACTTCGTAAAAGTTTCTACAAAATAACTCCATGTCTTTTCTATATGGAAAAATAGTACACTTCTCTTTTCTTCTTCTCTCGATAAAGCATTTAATAATAGATTTGCAATAAATTGACCGATATCAAAGCCAAATGGACCGTACGTTGCAAATTCTGGATCAATCACTTTCGTTTCAGAAGGTGATGAAAAAATACTACCAGTATGTAAATCACCATGAATAAGCGCTTCTTTTCTCGTTAAAAACTTATATTTATATTGTGCTACTTTTAGTTTTAAAATTTTGTCACTCCAAAGTTCATCAATCACTGACTGTAAATCTGACTCATAATCATTCGTATCGTAATGTCCAAACGGATCCGTAAAAACTAAATCTTCTGTAATTTTACTAAGGTCTGGATTTACAAATGTACCTTCTAGCACCCTTTTCTCTTCTGACTGTAAACCGAAATCTGAAGTATAAAATAAAACATGTGCTAGAAAACGACCGATATGCTGGGATAAAAGTGGATATCCTTCTCCATCTATTAATCCTTTTCTTGTAATTGTTAGTCTTGATAAGTCTTCTATTACTGTAACTGCTAACTCTTCATCATGACTGTACACTACCGGAACATAATCTGGTACATACTTCGCGAAAATTTGTAATGCCTTGCTTTCAATCGTCGCTCTTTTTATAGACAACGGCCAGCTCTCACCAACTACTTTCGCATATGGAAGTGCTTGTTTTATTATAATTGATCTCTCTCCATCAACTAATTTGAACACGTAATTTAAATTTCCATCTCCTATTTCATGACAAACTACTTTCGCCTTCTTGTCAAAATATCCATGTTCTTTCGCATATTGTACAGCTGTTACTTCTGTTAATGAATAATATCCCATCGTCTTTTCCTCCTTTTTAAATTCAGAGGTTTTTCTAACGCAGAAAAACCTCTTTCCACTAAGAAAGAGGTTTGAAGTTTATCTTCTCCCCTCTTATCTGCCAGAAATTTTATTTTCTGCTGGAATTAGCACCGTGCCTTTTGGCGTCATAAACGCCCCATTTCACAATGGTATTACGGTCGGTTGCTGGGCTTCATCGGGCCAAATCCCTCCACCTGCTCTTGATAAGAGTTATATGATTTTTTAGAATTTTTAACTTTATGTTGAAAACTATACCAAGAATAAAAATCACTTGTCAATATTTTATTTGTATAGTTCTGGACGGCGATCTGCAAAAACTGGAATTCCTTTACGTACCTCTTTAATCTTCTCGAATGTAAGTTCTCCAAATAAAATGGATTCCTCTTTATTTGCCTCTACCACGACTTCACCCCAAGGATCCACAATTAGAGAATGACCTGCAAACTCATTATTCGGATCCTTTCCTGACCTATTGCATGCAACAACATAACATTGATTTTCAACTGCTCTTGCTTGCAATAGCAAACGCCAATGTGCTAAACGAACTAATGGCCATTCTGCTACAACGAATAAAACTTTTGCCCCTTTAGCAGTATGAACGCGCATCCATTCTGGAAAACGAATATCATAGCAAATTGTGCCAGCGCACTCGATATCATCTAGTTTAAATTCACCTGTTTCATTACCCGCTATTAAATATTTGTGTTCATCCATAAGCTGAAATAAATGTACTTTACTATATTCATTGACTAGATCTCCTTCGTTGTTTACGACATACATTGTATTGGTAACCCCTTGCTCTGTTTGCTTTGCTATAGAACCACCAACAATATGTACACCATATTGCTTCGACCATTCTTTCAACTTTTCTTTCGTTTCTAATCCATCCCTATCTGCAATTTCAGAAAGCCTCGTTAAATCATATCCTGTTGTCCATAGTTCTGGTAAGACGATAACATCTGGTCTTTCCTTCATCGCTTCGCTTATTTTATTTTTAGCGTTCTCCATATTTTTTTCTACATCTCCAAATACAATATCCATTTGAATACATGCGACTTTCATTTTTTCAGCCCCATTCTTAATTTTCTCTTTACAAAATACTGGAAAGATTATATCATTTGTCACTAGAATTGTAACAACTTTCAAAAGAGGTGGAAAGTATGAAATTATTTCAACCTTCTGAGATAGTAACATCATTGCCAACACAATTTTTCGCTTCACTTGTTGCAAAAGTTAACAAAGTCGTTGCGGCTGGTCACGATGTTATTAATCTAGGTCAAGGTAATCCAGATCAACCAACACCGCAGCATATCGTAAAAGCTTTACAACATGCTGCAGAAAAGACCATTCATCATAAATATCCGCCATTTCGCGGACACGAAAGCTTAAAAGAAGCCGTGGCAACATTCTATCAACGTGAATATGATGTAGTAGTAAATCCAAAAACTGAAGTTGCTATTTTGTTTGGTGGAAAAGCTGGATTAGTAGAATTACCAATGTGTTTTACAAACCCTGGTGATACGATTCTCGTTCCCGATCCAGGCTATCCAGATTATTTATCCGGAGTTGCTTTAGCAAAAGCGCAATTTGAAACAATGCCGCTTATTGCCGAAAATAAATTTTTACCAGATTATACAAAAATTGATGACGCTATTGCGAAACAAGCAAAGTTAATGTTTTTAAACTATCCAAACAATCCTACTGGTGCTACTGCATCAAAAGATTTCTTTGATGAAACCATTCATTTTGCTAATAAACATAATATATTAGTCGTTCACGATTTTGCTTACGGTGCGATCGGATTTGATGGTCAAAAACCGGTTAGTTTCTTGCAAGCAGACGGTGCAAAAGATATAGGAATTGAAATTTACACATTATCCAAAACTTTCAATATGGCTGGATGGCGTATTGCTTTTGCCGTAGGGAATGAAAGTGTCATCGAAACAATTAACCTATTGCAAGATCATATGTATGTTAGTATTTTTGGTGCAGTTCAAGACGCTGCCCGCGAAGCGCTATTAAGTTCACAATCTTGCGTCGTAGATCTTGTAAATAGTTACGAATCTCGAAGAAATGCTCTTATTTCAGCTTGTCACTCTATCGGTTGGAATGTAGACATCCCAACCGGATCCTTCTTTGCATGGCTTCCTGTACCAGAAGGATATACATCTGAGCAATTTTCTGATATTTTGCTAGAAAAAGCACACGTTGCAGTTGCTCCTGGTGTTGGATTTGGTGAACACGGTGAAGGATACGTCCGCGTTGGTCTCTTGCATACAGAAGAACGATTACGAGAAGCAATTAATCGAATTGATAAATTAAATTTTTTCAAAAAGTCGTTGACAACATGAAAAATATCTGACAAAATTCAGTTATCTTAAAAATTTAAACATTTCTAAATACTTCTTATCAAGAGCAGGTGGAGGGACGAGCCCGACGAAACCCGGCAACCGATCTACAATTGTAGACACGGTGCTAATTCTCGCAGCATTACGCTGACAGATAAGGAGCTGGTTGTAAAAAAACCTCTCCTTAGCTGAGAGGTTTTTTTATTTAACTAGGAGGTTATAACAATGAGCGGAATTATAGCGACGTATTTAATCCATGACGATTCACTTAACTTAGACAAAAAGGCTGAACAAATTGCACTCGGTTTAACAATTGGCTCTTGGACTCATTTGCCACATTTATTACAAGAACAATTAAAACAACATAAAGGCAACGTCATTCATATTGAGGAATTAGAAGAACAAGAACATATCAATTCGTATCTACGCAAAAAAGTAAAACGTGGGATTATTAAAATCGAATACCCATTATTAAATTTCAGTCCAGATTTACCAGCGATTTTAACAACTACATTCGGAAAGTTATCACTTGATGGCGAAGTGAAATTAATTGACTTAACGTTTTCAGACGAATTAAAAAAGCACTTCCCTGGTCCAAAATTCGGTATAGATGGTATTCGAAATCTTGTACAAGTGTATGACCGTCCCCTTTTAATGAGCATTTTCAAAGGAATGATTGGACGAAATATTGGATACTTAAAAACTCAATTACGCGATCAAGCAATTGGTGGTGTGGATATCGTAAAAGATGATGAAATTTTATTCGAGAACTCCTTAACACCACTTGCGAAGCGAATTGTATCTGGAAAAGAAGTTTTACAATCCGTATATGAAACATACGGCCATAAAACATTATATGCCGTAAATTTAACAGGACGAACTTTCGACTTAAAAGAAAATGCGAAACGCGCAGTGCAAGCTGGTGCTGATATTCTATTATTTAATGTATTTGCTTACGGACTAGATGTACTACAATCACTGGCAGAAGATGATGAAATCCCAGTTCCTATTATGGCACACCCTGCTGTAAGTGGTGCTTATTCAGCATCCAAGCTATATGGGGTCTCATCTCCATTATTACTTGGAAAGCTACTACGTTATGCTGGTGCTGATTTTTCTTTATTCCCGTCTCCATACGGAAGTGTTGCGTTAGAAAAGGAAGATGCTTTCAACATTTCAAACTATTTAACTGAAGACGATGCGTTTTTCAAGAAAAGTTTCTCTGTCCCATCTGCTGGCATTCATCCTGGTTTCGTTCCCTTTATTCTACGAGACTTCGGTAAAGATGTTGTTATTAATGCGGGCGGCGGCATACATGGGCATCCGTATGGGGCGCAAGGTGGTGGAAAAGCTTTCCGTACTGCAATTGATGCTACTTTGCAAGGTAAACCACTCCATGAAGTAGATGAAATAAATTTGCATAGCGCACTACAAATATGGGGAAATCCCTCTCATGAGGTGAAATTATGAGTATTCAAGTATTTTGTGATTTCGATGGTACGATTACAAATAACGATAACATTATGTCGATTATGGAAAAATTCGCACCACCAGAAGCAGAAGAAATAAAGCAAAGAATTTTATCACAAGAGCTTTCTATTCAAGAAGGTGTTTCCCAATTATTTCAATTGCTACCTACTAATTTGCACGATGATATAATTCAATTTTTAAAAGAAACTGCCGAAATTCGTAGTGGCTTTCGTGAATTTATACAATTTGTAAATGAAAATAATATTTCTTTTTACGTTGTATCAGGTGGAATGGATTTCTTCGTCTATCCACTCCTACAAGGAATCATTCCAAAAGAGCAAATTTACTGTAATGAAACAGACTTTTCAAATGAATACATTACAGTTAAGTGGCCTAACCCTTGTGATCATCACTGTCAAAATCATTGTGGATTATGTAAATCATCTTTAATCCGCAAATTAAGTGATACAAATAATTTCCATATTGTAATCGGAGATTCTATTACTGATTTACAAGCTGCGAAACAAGCAGATAAAGTATTCGCTCGCGATTTCCTTATTACAAAGTGTAAAGAAAATCATATTGTTTATACACCGTTTGAAACATTTCACGATGTTCAAGCTGAATTAAAACATTTGTTGGAGGTGAAATCATGAAACAACTGTTTCGTCAATGGTATGACTTAAGCGAGATTAAAAAAGAATTAACAACTCGAAATTGGTTTCCAGCAACAAGTGGCAATATTTCTATAAAAGTTAGTCATGAGCCGCTTACTTTCCTTATTACAGCAAGCGGTAAAGATAAAACAAAAACCACTCCAGATGATTTTCTATTAGTAGATCATGTAGGAGTTCCCGTTTTAGAGACTGAATTACGCCCTTCAGCAGAAACAATATTGCATACACATATTTATAACAATACGAATGCCGGGTGCGTACTTCATGTTCATACAACGGATAACAATGTCATCACAAATTTGTATAGCGATACAGTCACCCTTCAAAATCAAGAAATCATTAAAGCTCTTGATATTTGGGAGGAAGGTGCAACAATTCACATTCCTATTATCGAAAACCATGCTCATATCCCAACACTTGGGGAGAACTTCCGAAAACATATACAAGGAGATTCGGGAGCAGTATTAATTCGAAATCACGGCATCACTGTATGGGGCCGAGATAGCTTTGATGCAAAGAAAAGATTAGAAGCTTATGAGTTTTTATTCCAATTTCATATAAAACTATTATCAATTCAAGGAGGCGTTTCTAATGGCGCAAATTCGTATTCATGAAGTAAATACTCGCATTGAGGATGAAGTGGAAGTATCAAAATTTCTACAAGAGGAAGGCGTTTTATATGAGAAATGGAATATTTCTAAACTTCCTACTCATTTAAATGAAAATTATTCGTTAACAGATGATAACAAAGCTGAAATATTAACTGTTTTTTCAAAAGAAATCGCTGATGTTTCAGCACGCCGAGGTTATAAAGCGCATGATGTAATTTCACTTTCAAGTAGCACACCTAACCTTGACGAATTATTAATTAATTTCCAAAAAGAACACCATCATACTGATGATGAAGTTCGCTTTATTGTCAGTGGCCATGGCATCTTTGCTATTGAAGGCAAAGATGGAAAATTCTTTGACGTTGAACTTGAGCCAGGCGACCTAATCTCTGTTCCTGAAAATGCAAGACATTATTTTACTTTGCAGGATGATCGTCAAGTTGTAGCTATTCGTATTTTTGTTACAACTGAAGGCTGGGTTCCAATCTATTAAGGTAGCTAGTTGAATAAAAGGACTTGGACCCCCTTTTCCAACCTTTTATTCACTCTACATATATACATCCTCCTATGGAACAGGCTTATTTCCAAAAATGAAATAGGCCTGATTTTTTATTTATTCAAAGCATCTTTCCTCTTCTTCCAAGAAACAATCTATCCACTTGATTTTTCAAGTGTATTTCTCAACCCTTTTTGAACATTTGTTGAACTTTTTTTAGATTTTTTCTGAAAATTCTGTTTTGTATATGATATACTACAACTAATAAGAAGGAAAATAATATTGCAAACAGAGGGGGATAATCATGAGTTTACTTATCGCACTTATACTAGGAGTTTTATGCGGAGCTATTCCTGTTATTTTAGGAGCTATTATGGAAGAGTTAGAAGTTGGTGTTTTAGGTTTTGTCGCCTCTTGTGTAAGCGCTTTATTTTTTGGTTTATACGGCGCTATTCCTGTTGCTATTCTGTGCGCATTTTATATATTACGCCACGCTCGCTCAAAACAATTTGGCGCTAACCACATGGCGCAAGTTATCCCGTTCCCGGTTGAACGGTGCCGTCGAGCTTCTAGCTTATAATTATAAAAATGAAATATATTTACCTAAATAAATAAAAGTCCTCAAATGAGGACTTTTATTTATTTTCTTCTAGAAATTGAAACAATTCTTGTAGATGTAACGCATCTTCACTATAGCTAACAGACACATGACATATATCGTCAATCTCAGCTTGCATATAAAGATCCACTCCATCACGATCATATTTTAATGCCAAATAAAACTCCATTTCTTCTAACATCTTTTTTGAAGTTCGAATGACATAATGCCCTTTCTCATCTCTTCCATATTCAAAGTTTGGTTCAAAATCATATTTTTGTTTAAAGGCTTCCTTTTGTTTTTCATTGATTTGTATACAAGTTGCTCGCTGCACAGCATCAATCATCTCATCAAACTTTTGGAGATCCATCTCATTTACCCCCTTATATACTTTTTATATAACACTTGTGTTCCGCTATTTTCTTCTCCATCCATAATTAACTCTTCATACAATTCTTTCGCCAAGCTTAAACCTGGTACTGGTAATTGTAATTTTTCAGCCTCATCTAAAGCGATTTTCATATCTTTCATAAAATGCTTTACGTAAAACCCTGGCTCAAAGTCTCCTTTTAACATTCGAGGAGCTAAATTATTTAATGACCAACTACCTGCTGCACCTGTTGAAATACTCTCTAATACTTTATCTGGATTTAGTCCAGCCTTTTTCGCGTAAGCAACAGCTTCACATACTCCAATCATGTTGGATGCAATTGCAATTTGATTGCACATTTTCGTATGTTGTCCACTCCCAGCTGGTCCTTGTAACTGAATATTTGTTCCTAGTTTTTCAAATAACGGTAAACATCTATCATATATGTCTTTCTCTCCACCGACCATAATTGCAAGTCTTGCTTCTTTAGCACCAACATCTCCTCCAGATACTGGGGCATCTAACGTAAATACATTCTTTCTTTTACCAACTTCATTTATACGTTTTGCCAATGTTGGTGTAGATGTCGTAAAATCAATGGCTATCGTGCCTTCATTTGCATTCTCTATAATCCCTTCACTTCCAAAGTACACTTCTTCAACATCATGTGGATATCCAACCATAGTCATTACAACATCTACTTGCTTCACTAACTCTTTCGGTGTATCACACCAATTTGCACCATCTTGTACTAAAGAATCTGTCTTCGCTTTCGTTCTATTATATACATATACTTTATGACCTTCTTGCATTAAATGACGAACCATACTTTTTCCCATTACACCAATACCGATGAAACCTATTGATAAAATTTTGTTTTCCATATTCTCATCCCCTTTGTTCTAATAAATCATTTACCATCTTTCGAAACTCATTATTAAAATCATCATCCATACTATTTTTCACATTTGAAAATAAAATAACAAAAGTCCCTTTTTCTTTATTAAAATTATTGAAAGTGTTCCAACCAGATAGTACACCATGATTATGAAAATAATCTGGGTATATATAAAAACTAAATGCATATTTCCGTTCTTCTGAAGGTGAAAACATCGCTTGCATACTTTGTTCAGAAAGAAGTTTCCCATTTATAATTGCTTCGTCTAATTTCTTCATATCTCCAACTGTCGTATACATCTCGCCGCAACCGTATAACCAATCCATTGACAATTTTTGTGCAGGTTCAAGTACATTATCTTTCTTAACGTACCCTTTAGTAAAATGCTGATCTCCCGGAGCCATATTTCCCATACCAGATTCGTGCATTTCTGCTTTAATAAATATATTTTCTTTTATGTAATCTCCTAACGTTTTTTTTGATATGCTTTCTATAATATAAGCAAGCACCATATAATTATAATCTGTATATCTCCAACCTGCTCCTGGTGGAAACTCTAATTTTTGACTTCCAATCCAATTTACTAAGTTTATACGAGAAGCCGCATTCACTTTTCCTTTGCCGCTTTCCGGTAAACCCGATGTATGCGTTAATAAATGATATAAAGTGATATTTTTATCTGCTGGAAATGAAGGAATATATGTATTTACATTTTCCTGAATGTTTAATTTCCCTTGTTCTTGTAGCTGTAAAATAGATGTAGCAACTACTGTTTTCGTAATAGAACCGATACGATATTTTGTTTGAGGTGTATTTTCTATTTTATTTTGAACATCAGCATATCCATATCCTTTATTCAATATAACACGCTCTTTATCAGTCACCAAAACTGTCCCATTAAATTGCTTTCCTACTAAATATTGATCTAATTTTTGAGATATACTAGCATAATCAATTTGTCTCTCTTCTTTTTCTTCTATATTATCTTGCACTTCTGACCCAATAGCCGGGGCCACATTAGTAGTTAACACTGTTTGTTCCATTACACTGGGAGCATAGAAAGCATAGTATACTCCGCCGCAAACAACAGTACATAGTGAAGCAACTACTATTATTTTTTTTATCATATTGTTCCTCCATAATTACTTCATTACATATGGTCTCCCTACTACTATTATCAGGCAATAAAAAAAAATCGCAACAATTAGTTGCGAAAAATCACATTTTTTCTTTTCTATATATACATACCTGATTTTTCCCATTTTTTTTCGCTTCATATAATGCAATGTCCGCTCGCTGCATTAATTCTTCTCTTGTAATTCCTTTCTCATATAACGCTACTCCAAAACTCGCTGTTAATTTCGAAATTCCAGAGAATTGTTTTGTTTCAATAAAAAAGCGCAATGATTCTGCAACTTGAAATGCTTCTTTTTCTACTGTATTTGTCACTAATATAATAAATTCTTCTCCTCCCCATCTTGCAAATACATTTTGTTGCTCTACTTTAGACTTCATAAGTTCTGCAAGTTGTATTAATGCTAAGTCTCCAAAATCATGACCATATGTGTCATTTACTGTTTTAAAATTATCTATATCAAATAATATAATTGCCATTTTTTCATCGTTACGTATTACATTATCCCACTCTATCTCTAATATTTGTTGGAACTTCAAACGATTATAAATCTCTGTCAATGAATCTATCATGGCAAGTCTTTCTTGTTCTTGATAGATTTCATCTAATTCTGTAATCTCTGTACACTTTACAATAAATCTCGATAAATCTTCTGGTAACGGCGTCGCACGTAATAAAAAAGTTGATACAATTCCTTCATAATTAGACATCTTAATTCTTCTATCATATGATAATGTATCATCTAACCATGTTATATCATGAGTCGTCGAATAATATCCATTTTCTCTAATAAAATGTTCGGCAAACACTAAATGTTGCTCACGATAATCAAACAAATTTTCATATCCAAAAAACTCTAAAAAATTCGTATTACAATCAACAATCTCATCATCTTCTACTATAAATAATAGATCATTGTGAAAATCAAACATCATCTGCAGTAGTTCTTGTTGCAAACTTACTTGCCGCACTAAAGAAAGTTGATACAAACTTTTATTTACTTCTTCTAAAACTACTTGTGGAGTTACTGGTGCTATCACAATATTACGTATTCCTAACGTAAGCACCTCTGTAAACTCATTTGTTATTTGTTGATCCCAAATGACAATGAATGTACTATGTGGATTATACATATTCTTTATATATTTTATTTGAGAAAAATCTGTTACATACATAATTACAATATGCGGTTTAGTCTTATGAAACAATAGTTCTCCTTCTTCAAAACTATTTGCTATAAACATGCATTTGGGATGAATATTTTCAATCGTTTGTTGATGTGTGCATCCATTTTCTATATAAAGGACATTTAACTTAAGATCTTGTAGTACATTTTGGAAAACCGTATTCTCTAATAAAAAATGTAGTATGTTCATCACTAGTCTTCACTCACTTCATATATCTTGTTCTACAGAATTCCTCACAAACGTTTTATAAATAGCTATTCCCAAAAACTTTAATGCGTGAGGGATACATAGCAACAAGCTAATTGAGAATGTAATCTTCGCTTTTTCACTCTATAAATTCCTTTTTTAGTGTATGATTATAGGAATTGTATCGTTTGTATGAATGCCCTAGCTTACTCTTTAAAACTTGACAATTAAAATAAAGATATTATATTCTTAAACTCGACAACTTACAAAATGTAAGTAGAAGATATTACATTTATTTTTAAATAATTTGATATGTAATTTGGAGGATATATAATGACAAACGATAACTTTTTTAACGTTCTATATGAACGCACGTCTACACGTGCATTCAACCCAGACAAAGAAATTTCATCGACAGAATTACATGAAATTTTAAAAGCAGCTGCACAAGCACCTTCTGCTTGGAACCTGCAACACTGGAAATTCCTTGTTTTCCAAGGAGAAGATGTACAAAAACGATTACATCCAATTGCTTATAACCAACAACAAATTCTCGATGCTTCTGCAGTAGTCGCTGTTTTAGGTGATTTAGAAGCTTATAAAAATGTTGCACCCGTTTATGGTCCAATTGTTGAACAAGGCTTTATGAAAGAAGAAGCAAAAGAGCGTTTAGCTAAAAATATTGAATCTGCATATACTCGTGAACAATTCCCAAGAGATGCTGCTTTTTCAAATGCATCTTTAGCAGCAATGCAACTTATGCTTGCAGCTAAAGCAACTGGCTGGGACACTTGCGCTATCGGTGGTTTCAATCCACAAGCACTTACAGAAGAATTCAATGTTTCATCTCGATACGTACCAATTATGCTTATTACAATTGGTGAATCAACTTTAAAAGGCCACCCTGCACCACGAATGAGCGTAGAGCAAGTGAGTGAATGGGCAAAATAGTAAAAACGAAGGTAATTTCATTACCTTCGTTTTTTTATACTCTGTCACACATCCGTAATATTACAATGTGTTATTGGATATCTACAGATAGATAAACAGTACAGTTTATGTTAATTCCATAAATAAATATGACGTTTTGTGTCGAAATTTGTTAAAGTATCGAAATATAACCGTGTATTTTTGTTACAATTATGATACAATGATAACAAATAGATAACAAGAGAGGGATTTTCATTGAGTTCATACGGAAGCTTTATCGCACTTTTAAGTTACATAGTAACTGTACTACTTCTATATTTTATTGGCGATGCTGCAAACATATCAGTGTTACAATTCCCAAAAGAAGAAGCGTTCCAATTAGACACAGAAAAACATACTGCACGATCCATTGCACCATTACTCTTAGCTCTCCCAGTATATATCATTGTTTTATATAAAAGTAAAAAAGTGTAAAGCCTACCTATTTCATTCATTTTGGTGGTCTTTACACTTTTTTGTGATATTTCCCCTATTTTAAACATCATTCCGTACTAAACACCCAGCTAGTCTTTTAAAATGAGAAAATACCCTAGAAAAAATTCCACGCTCTGTCCAGTCACTAACTACCGAACTTACATAGATTATAAGTGTGAAGGGGGTGATGAGGATTATGTTTGGATCATTTGGATGCTGTGATAACTTTAGAGACTGTCATCATCGTGAAAGAGAGTGTGACCATCGCGACCATCGTGAGAAAGAGAGAGAGGTAAAACCACAACAACCAGCTGTATGTAACGTACTTGCTAGCATTTCAGTTGGAACAGAGCTTTCTCTTTTAAGCATTAGAGGTAATGGTACTTTCAACAATGTAATTTTTGAAGGTTTCGCTAACGGTGTTGCTCTTTTCTCTGCTTTAGCTCGTAATAACAAAGACGACAAAGATAACAATAAAGACGATAAGAACAATCAAAATCGAAATACTTTTACTGGTATTTTACGTGTATGCCCAACTGATATCGTTGCAATCGCTATCTAATTCTGTCTCTTATCCTCGATAGTAAGCAAATAAGATTTACTTTTCTCATAGAAAAAACCTGAGACCGATTTCAAATCGACTCAGGTTTTTTTATTGATTATATGCTTTTAACTAATTCAACAACTTCTTCAGCAGTTGACATTGTTAATGCTTTTTCTGCTAATGTTTCCATTTCTGCTTTTGACAACTTGCTTAGTTGTGTTCTTGCAGGAAGGATAGATGTTGCACTCATACTGAACTCATCTAAGCCTAATCCTAATAATAATGGGATGGCAAGTGAATCTCCCGCCATCTCACCACACATACCAGCCCATTTGCCCTCTTTATGAGCAGCATCGATAACCATTTTTACAAGACGTAAAATAGATGGGTTATATGGTTGATATAAGTAAGCTACACGTTCGTTCATACGGTCTGCAGCCATTGTGTATTGGATTAAGTCATTTGTTCCGATAGAGAAGAAATCAACTTCTTTTGCGAATTGATCTGCTAATACTGCTGAAGCTGGAATTTCAACCATCATACCCACTTCAATAGAATCAGAAACAGTTGTACCCGCTTCTACAAGCTTTGCTTTCTCTTCTAATAAAATCGCTTTCGCTTGACGGAACTCATCAAGAGTTGCAATCATTGGGAACATAATTTTTAAGTTACCATATACGCTAGCACGAAGTAATGCACGAAGTTGTGTACGGAACACATCTTGCTCATCAAGACATAAGCGAATTGCACGGTATCCTAAGAATGGGTTCATTTCTTTTGGTAAATGTAAGTATGGAAGCTCTTTATCTCCACCGATGTCAAGTGTACGAACAACAACAGGTTGACCTTCTTTTACACCTTCAAGAACTGCTTTATACGCCTCGAACTGCTCTTCTTCTGTTGGAAGATTGTCACGGCCCATGTATAAGAATTCTGTACGGTATAAACCAACGCCTTCTCCGCCATTATCGATAATACCTTGTACATCATTTGGTGTTCCGATATTAGCAACAAGCTCAACGTGATGTCCATCGCTCGTTACAGTAGCTTGGTCTTTTAATTTTGCCCATATTGCTTTTTGCTCTTCAAATTTCGCTTTCTTTTCTTCAAAAGAACGAAGAGTTTCTTCCGATGGGTTTACAATTACTTCTCCATCTAAACCGTCAATGATTACGATATCGCCATTTTGGATTTTCTCCATAACAACTTTCGTACCAACAACTGCAGGAATTTCCATAGAACGAGCCATAATTGCAGAGTGAGATGTACGTCCACCGATATCAGTCGTGAAACCTTTTGCATACTTACGGTTTAACTGAGCTGTATCAGATGGTGTTAAATCTTCAGCAATAATGATTACTTCTTCAGAAATTGTACCAGGGTTTGAGAAGTTAATTCCTAGTAAATGTGCAAGAACGCGTTTTGTTACGTCACGAATGTCCGCAGCACGTTCTTTCATATATTCGTTATCCATGTTTTCAAACATAGAAATAAACATTGATGCAACTTCATCCATTGCAAATTCAGCATTTACTTTTTCGCTATTTACTTTATCTTTTACCGGGTTTACTAGTTCTGGATCATTTAATACTAATAAATGTGCTTCAAAGATCGCAGCTTTATCAGCACCCAGCTCAGCAAAAGCGTGGTCCTTAATTGCTTCTAATTCAGTTTTTGCTTTCTCAAGCGCAGCGTCTAAGCGTGCAATTTCAGCAGCTTCGTTTGTAATTGATTTCTTTTCAATGTTAAATTCAGGATTCTCAAGTCTGAAAGCCTTTGCAATAGCAATCCCACTTGATGCAGCGATCCCTTGAATATTAAGAGTCATTATTCTCCTAATCCTTCGTTTTTCATAGTTTCTTCGATAGCTGCTAGTGCTTGAGCTGCATCATCACCATTTGCAGTGATTTTAATTTCTGCGTTTTGTTGAATGCCTAAAGACATAACGCCCATGATTGATTTTAAGTTAACGTTTTTTCCGTTATACTCTAAGTTAATGTCAGAACCAAATTTGCTTGCAGTGTTTACAAGTAGAGTTGCTGGACGTGCATGAATTCCTGAGTCGCTAGTTACTTTAAAGATTTTTTCCATGATAATTTATCTCCTTTAAATTACAGTTTTTTTTAGTTGTATAGACGTGAGTACTACATCATCTATTGTATATAATAGGCGATGTTCGGTCAACCACATCGCCTATTATAATTATAAACATTTTGCGTCAAATTCCTACTGAATGTCAATAATAGCGTTTTCGCCCTTCTTAACATTTCCATCTTTTTTCAATTCGACTTGTTGCCCTTGTTGTAAATTTGTAAATACAATTGGCGTAATAATAGATGGTGCATTTTCTTTTACGAATGCAAGATCTACTTTTAATAATGGTTGTCCTTGTTTCACTTTGTCGCCTTGCGCTACAAGTGCCTCAAATCCTTCACCATTTAATTTTACAGTATCAATACCAAAGTGAATTAATATCTCTTTTCCGCCCTCAGATTGAATACCAATCGCATGCTTTGTAGGGAATACATTGACGATCTCACCATTAACTGGAGAAACTACTGTTCCTTCTGTTGGCTCGATTGCAAATCCGTCTCCCATCATTTTTCCTGAGAATACTTGATCAGGTACTTCTGTAATCGGTAAGATTTTCCCTTCAATTGGTGATACGATTGTTTCATTTTCATCAACTTTTTGAGGAGTTTCTTCTACCTTTACAGGCTCTTCTTTTTCAACATGAGGTGTACGACCTGACATAATATCATGAATTTGTGATTTTAATGTGTCAGATTTTGGTCCGAAAATAGCTTGAATGTTATTTCCAACTTCAAGTACACCAGCCGCTCCAAGTTCTTTTAAGCGGTCTTTGTTTACATTCTTTTGTTCGTTAACTTGAACACGTAAACGAGTAATACAAGCATCTAAAGAAGCAATGTTTTCTTTACCACCAAGTGCTACTAATACTTCTCGAGGAAGTTCACCTGCTTCTGTTTTTCCTGCGCCGTCATTCGCATTTGCTACTTCACGACCAGGTGTTTTTAAATTCCATTTACGGATTGCAAAGCGGAATCCGAAGTAGTAAATAACTGCTAGTACAAGACCTACAATAATTACCCACCACCATGCTGTACGGCCTGGTAATACACCGAATAACATAAAGTCGATTAAACCACCAGAGAATGTCATACCAATTTTAACACCTAAAATTTGCATTGTCATAAATGATAGACCAGCAAATACAGCGTGAATTCCGAATAATACTGGTGCTACGAATAAGAATGAAAATTCAAGTGGTTCTGTAATACCTGTTAAGAAAGATGTTAATGCAGCAGAACCTAAAATACCAGCTGCTAATTTTTTATTTTCTGGACGTGCTTCATGGTACATTGCTAAAGCTGCTGCTGGAAGACCGAACATCATGAACGGATACTTACCAGTTGTAAATGTACCTGCTGTTAATTCTACACCATCTTTTAACTGTGCCATAAAGATTTTTTGGTCACCGCGGATTAATTCGCCAGCTGCATTTGTGTACTGACCAAATTCGAACCAGAACGGTGAATAGAAAATGTGATGTAATCCAAATGGAATTAATGAACGTTCAATTAAACCAAAAATAAATGCTGCTAACGTTCTATTCGCATCAATCATTTGATGTGAGAACGTATTTAAGCCACCTTGAATGTATGGCCAAATGAAGCACATGATAATACCTACTACTAAAGAGAATGTTGCAGTTGCGATCGGTACGAAACGCTTACCTGCAAAGAAACCTAGGTATGAAGGTAATTCAATATTGAAGTATTTATTATAGCAATATGCCGCTACTATACCGACGATAATACCACCAAATACTCCTGTTTGTAGCGTTGGAATTCCTAATACATTCGCATATGCTGGATCTGCAAATCCAATTTTCACTGGGTCTGCTCCAGAACTTGTTACTTTTACTAACTTATCTACTTCTAAGAACACACTCATCGTTTTGTTCATAATTAGGTAGCCAACGAATGCTGCTAAACCAGCTACTCCGTCTCCACCTGCTAAACCAATTGCTACCCCAACTGCGAATAATAATGCAAGGTTAGCGAAAATAATATCACCAGATTGTTCCATAATTTTTGCAACCATTACGAACCAATCTGCTTTTAAAGCAGGAATAACATTTGTTAACTGTGGATTTTGAAATGCATTACCAAATCCAAGTAAAATACCTGCTGCCGGTAAAATCGCTACTGGAAGCATTAACGCTTTCCCGACTTTTTGAAGAACACCAAAGATCTTCTTAAACATGGAAACCCTTCCTCTCTTATCTATATTGATACCTTCCGACAAACGCCAAAAAGGCATGAGGAAAAAAAGATAGAACGATAGCTATACAAAGGGTAGTATATCCCTTTCTCTAGCTTACATTCCTGGCTTTTCTCCACTCATGCCTGATCGAATCAGTAACACGTGTCAAAAATAGGTTTACGTATAAGTTCACTATAATTAAGGCAAACGTTTTCGTTACTTACCTTAATGTGTTTGTCGAAATTTGTATAACTTTGCAATAGTTATTATACATAACTATTGTAAGCGATTCAATGATTTTTTTTAACGTTTTCATTTTAGACAAAAATATATGTCTTTTTACACATGCTCCGCTTTCACTAATCGTTGCAAGTGCATTGTTAAATAAATACTTTCAGCTTCATATACAGGCAATTGCAATTCTTTTTGCATGACCTTAACCAGCTTCCAGGCTAAATTATAACAGACGGGATATTCTGCCTTTAATAAATCAGCAAAGCTTTGTGATTCCTCAACTTTTTCTCCCTTTTTCACCCGTTCAATAGCATATTGTAAATGACGAATAAGGCGCAAATAGTGAATACTTTCTTGGTCTAATGTAATTTGTAAGCTTGTTTCAATTAAAGATACAAGTTGTGCAATGAGACGGGAGTTTTGATTAACTGAAGATAAATCTGAATTTGTAAGTGAACTGTAAATATGGAGTGCAATAAAACCAATTTCTCCTTCTGGCAATGTAATTTGCAAACGAGAATTTAAAAGGTCTACAACACCTTCAGCAATTTCGTATTCTTCTGGATACAGCATTTTCGTTTCAACCAGAAAAGGATTATCTATTGTAAGTCCTTGTTTTAACCGCTTAACTGCAAAAGAAATATGATCTGTTAAAGCGATGTGAATATGTTCATTTAATGGCGATTTTGCCTTTTCTTGAATGTAGAACATAATGTCATTCATTAATTCAATTAATTTTTCACTCACATGCGGCACTAACAGTTTGTATTGTTCTCGATCACGTTCATTTTTTAAAACAAACATTTTTTCAATTTGTTCTTGCTCCAATACATCTTTCGCTTTTTTTCCAAATCCAATTCCTTTACCAATCACTACTACTTCCTCGTGTTCAGGATGGCTAGCAATGATGACATTATTATTTAAAACTTTTTTAATTTCTAGATAATTACTCATATAACACCACCCTCGTACTTAAATAGCCTGCTTTTATGTTACAGAATATTCTTCTTTGTCGTCAATGTAAAACATCTACCATTTAATAAAAATTCATTTTTTAGACATGTTTGTATATGATGCGTATAATGTAAGGGCAACTGTACATAGAAAGGAGATTGCAACATGATTAAAATGTTTGTAAGTGATATTGATGGAACAATGATGCAACACGGAGGTTTTATCGACGAACAAGATATTATCGCTTTGCGCAGCTTAGCTGAACAAAATGTAATTCTTTGTTTCGCTTCTGGAAGACTTGATAATGAAATTGCAGACTTAATGAGAGCGGTTAATACAAATTTCCATCGCATTAGTGTAAATGGTGTTTTTGTATATACACATGAAAATAAGAAGCTATTATCTGCAACTTTCGATTCCAGCATTCTTCCAGATTTGTTAGCTATGACAAATGAAGACCCTTATTTCCGTTATGTAAGTGATGAACATAACTACTACATTGAAGAAAAAACACCGTTTATTCATGAACTTGAACAACAAGTAACGATGACTTCTGTTGAAGAACCTAATCTATTACAGAAAATTGATGATACAATTTTTCCAAATAAAATTTCTGTCGGTGGAACGAAGGAAAGCTTACAACTCCTTCAGAAAAAAATTGATGAAAAATTTCATGGGAAAGTTAGCACCTTCATTTCAGCAGAACAATGTTTAGATGTAATGCCACCTAATATTAGTAAAGGTTCTGCTATTTCTATTTTATTAAAAGAATTTCAAATACAACCAGAGGAAATTGCTTGCATAGGGGATTCTTATAATGATATTCCAATGTTCTCTTTAACTCCTCACAGTTTTGCTATGTCTCAAGCAGATGACGCAGTAAAAGAGCACGCTCACTATGTAGTAAATACGGTTAAAGATGCTGTTAACCACGTAATTACTCATAATAAAAATACGACTCACTCCTTATAAGGATGAGTCGTATTTTTATTTCTTTACATGTTAAACACTTTAAAATTTACTGTACTTTACAAACTGAAATATATTATTTGTTACGTGCGATGTTTGTAATAAATTTATAACGATCCCCACGATAAATACATTTCACATACTCTAACGGTATCTCACCTTCTGAATATGACCATTGGCGCATTACAAGCACAGGCGCCTTTTTAGGAATATGCAGATGTTCAGCTTCATTATCCGTTGCAATGGAAGCTTCAATTGATTGAGTAGCGCTAACAAGCTTAAAGCCCAGTTTTTTCTCTAAATGTTCATATAAAGATTGTTGCAATATTTCTTCGTTAATATCTTTTACAAGAGCTGGCGACAAATATGTCGTCTCAAAAGCAATCGGTTCATCATCAGCTAAGCGAATACGCCTCACTTCATAAACCGACTCCCCCTCCTGTATTCTCAACCGGTCTGCTATTTTCGCAGTAGCTGGAACTAGGCGGAAACTAAGTAATTGACTACTTGGGTTCATCCCGCGAGAAATCATATCTTCTGTGAATCCCGTCATTCCTTGCAATTTTTGTTCCACTTTCGGAAGTTGGACAAACGTTCCAATTCCACGTTTCCGATATAAATAGCCTTGTTCCACTAAATTATTAATCGCCTGTCTGATTGTCATACGACTCACTTCGAACTTATCACAAAGTTCATTCTCAGATGGGATTTTGTCTCCCGGCTTCCATTCGCCGTCCTCAATTAGCTGTTTCACCCACTCTTGAATCTGATAATAGATCGGAAATGGTGAATACTTGTCGATGTTCATCAGCAATCGCCTCACTGCATAAAGATAGAGCTTCTTGATCAGCGATTACGGTTACATTCGGATGACGTTGTAAAACTGTAGCAGGACACGCTTCACTATATTCACCTTGCAATAACTCTTTAAGTGCTTCTGCCTTTTTAGGCCCCATAGCAACAAGTAGAATTTGTTTTGCTTTCATAATGCTTCCAATTCCCATTGTAATCGCATGAGTTGGCACATCTTCTTCTTTTTCGAAGAAACGAAGGTTTGCTTGGCGTGTAGATTCTGTTAATTCAACAATGTTAGTTGGAGAATTAAATGCTGTTCCTGGCTCGTTAAATCCGATGTGACCGTTTTCACCGATTCCAAGAATCTGTAGGTCAACTGGGTTAGCAACTAGAATGCTCTCGTAACGTGTGCACTCTTCCTCTAAATCACTTGCCATCCCGTTTGGTACATAAGTTTGTTTAAATGGAAGATAATCAAACAACTGTTCTTGCATGAAATAGTGATAGCTGTTTTTATCTTCGTGTGGTAAATTTACGTACTCATCTAAGTTTACAGTGGTTGCATGACTTGTATCAAGTTTATTTTTTCGCATTTCTGCATAAATACCTAATGGGGAGCTTCCTGTAGCCATTCCTAATGTTGGATTTTCTTTTGATTTTACAACTTCTTCAATTAATTTATAACCTGCTTCTGCTAATTCTTCTGGAGTTTTTACAACAAGAATATTCATTTAATTACTTCCCTTCCTTCATATGAATTCCTAAACGAACGGTATCATATACATGTAAATTTTCAGTCATCACAACAAAGTCTGCATCTTTCCCTACCGCTAACGCACCTTTATTATTTAATCCAAACTCTTCTGCCTGGTTAACTGATGTCATACGTACTGCGTCTTCGATTGAACATCCTGTAAATTCAATTGCATTTCGGAAAGCTTGATCCATTTTTAGAATACTACCAGCTAACGTTCCATCTTCTAATCGAGCACTACCATCTTTTACATGTACTGGCTGTCCGCCAAGTTCATATAATCCATCTTCAAGACCTTTTGCTCGCATTGCGTCAGTAATGACACTTACTTTTTTCGGTCCTTTTAATTTATATGCTAATTTCACCATATCAGGGTGAATATGAATGCCATCTGTAATTACTTCAACCATTACATCTGGATTTAATAACACATGACCAACAACTCCTGGTTCACGGTGATGTAATCCACGCATTTGATTGTACAAATGTGTTGCATGTGTAATGTTTCTATTTTTTAGTTGCGCATCAATTGCATCTGTATGCCCCATTGTGCCAACAACACCAGTTTCAGCAAGATACTGTTCAAACTCTAATGCTCCTTCTTCCTCTGGTGCATATGTTACTAACTTAATTAAATTACCGCTTGCTTCCTGCCATTGTTTAAACTGTTCAATATTCGCAGGAACGATATGTTCTAGTGGTTGTGCACCTGCACGTTTTTTTGAAACATACGGTCCTTCTAAATGAATATATTCGAAATGTGCTCCTTTTTCTTTCGCTTCCTTTGCAGCACTTAGTGCCGCTTCTATCGCTTCTGGAGCTTGTGTCATTGTTGTCGGGAAGTAAGTTGTAACCCCTTCTTTTAACATTTCTTTACCTAGAGTTACTAATCCATCGCTATTTGCATCCATCGCATCAATATCGTATCCACCATGAATATGAACATCAATCATACCTGGAATTACAATCTTCCCTGTAGCATCAATAACAGTTTCATCTTCTTGTGGTACATATTGAGCCATCAAACCAATTTCTTTAATTGTTTCTGCGTAACGAATAAATCCGTTTTCCACTACTTCTTGACCTGTGTAAATTTTGGCATTGATGACAATTTGCGTTTTCATTTTCATCGACCCTTTCCCATGAACTTTCCTACTTGTTCTTATTACCTTATTCGCCTAATTCCATCTTAATATACGCACGAGTAGTTGTCTATACATTCTAATGAAATTTCCATTTTGTTTAACGAAACATATATTATAATTACGTCTCTCGTAATTATAATATATGTTATTCATTTTTTCCAAAAAGGGACGGTCTCCATCTCTAATGTATGAATTACTTCAATAATGGCATTAATCCACTAGACCCTATCATAATATGTTCCCCATCTGTATTCACTTCTACAGTGCGTTTATTTGTTCCATATATCATTATACCGTACCGTTTCAATCTCCTTACTACACTTTGGTGAGGATGGCCATACGGATTGCTACTCCCATACGAAAGAATAGCGAACTGTGGTTCTACTTTTTTTATAAACGTTTCACTTGTTGAAGTATATGAGCCATGATGCCCAACTTTTAATATATCTGCATGTACATCAAATTGCTTTAATATCTCATGTTCCGTCCGTACATCAGCATCGCCCATCAATAAAAAGTCAGCCTTTCCATATCGAACCTTTAAAACAATTGAGGATTCATTATTTTCATCTTTCGATTTCCCATTGTTTAATACCTGTATAGAAACATGTGGATCTAGCGGTATATATTGTCCTTCCTTTACCGAAACAAAAGGTATTCCCCTTTTCTTAATATTATTTCGATACGTATGATATGTAAAAGAGCTATATGTTTTTCCACTATCTAGTATAAGTGAGACCGGGATTTGCTCTACAATCGGAATTAGTCCACCAATATGATCCATATCAGGATGCGTACTGACAATAACATCTAAATGGTTTATCCCTTTTTCGATTAGTTTTTGAATAATAACCTCTCCTGCTTCATAAGGTCCTCCATCAATTAACATTGTTTGTCCATTTGGCAATACAATAAGTGTTGCATCACCTTGTCCAACTTTTAAAAAGTTCACTTGCATTTTACTAAGATATTGCCGCTGCATATGTAAAGGAGACGTAGCATGAATAGACATCATATATCTTTTAGCCGAGGTACTATTTAAAGAAAAACATAATAAAACAGAAATTAACAACAAAATACTTCGTATACCCTTCATAACTCGTCTCCTTTTTTTCACTTAGTATGGCACGGGATATAATTGATATACAAAAAAAGCTTAGCAAAATGCTAAGCTTTTATTTTGATATTTCTTGTAAAGAACCGAAGAATAAATCTGCTTCATTCATTTGTTCACTCTCTTCAGAAAGTAGCGGTAAATCATCTAATGTTTTCAATCCAAATGTGTCCAAAAATTCTTTTGTCGTTCCATATAAAATAGGACGCCCCGGACCTTCTGCTCGGCCAGTTTCTTTTATAAGTAAGTGTGAAACTAACGTTTGTAGTGCCTTGTCCGTTTTTACCCCTCGAATCTCTTCCATTTCTGTCCTTGTAATCGGTTGACGATATGCAACGATCGCTAGCGTTTCAAGAGCAGCTTGAGAGAGTGAGGCAGCTGTTGGGATATCTATTAATTTCTGATAGTACGAAGCATGTTCTTTCTTTGTAGCAAAGCGATATACTTTTGCATATTGTACAATTTGCAAACCGCGATGTGCACCTTCATATTCTTTTTGCATTTCTTCTAAAATATCTATTACTTCATTCACTTCAATTTCAAGAACTTTCGCTATTTGTTCTGGATAAATCCCTTCATCACCAGAAACAAACAAAAGCCCTTCAATGATTGATTTTTGTTCTTTTCTATCCATTGCCCGAGCTCCTTCCTCCTATTTTCTCATTAAAATTACACATCAAAAAACCGAATCACAATCAATGCGTTCGGTTCAATATTTCTTTTCTTGTTCCAAACGATTCATTAAAACGTAACATGAGATAAACTGTTTCTCTATCCCATTTCCCATACAAGCTCTATGCGGATTTATTAGAACTCGATACAAAAATTTCATCAAAATTATGTTCTTGTTCTATGCTAATTTGTTGTTTTTTCATAAGCTCAAGAACCGCTAAAAATGTTACAACCATTATTTCACGTTCTTCATCAGCAAACAAATCATAAAAACTTTGACGGCCACCTTTTATTTCTAACTGTTTTAGAATATCAGCCATTCGTTGTTCAATTGGTATTTCTTGACGAGTAACTCGTGCTGTTACAGGTTTCTTTGCTTTTTTACGGCGCATTAATTTTTGAAATGCCGCTAGCATATCATATAACGTAACATCAAGAGGTAAGCTTGTCTCCTCTTCTTGTTGCAACGATGTAAAATCAATTGGCGGACGTGTATATAGCTGTGCTCTTTCTTGTTCTCTTTCTTTTAACTCAGTAGCAACTTGCTTATATTTCTTATATTCAATTAACCTCTCCATCAATTCTTGACGAGGGTCATCTATAAAGTCATCACCATTATCAAGTACATCTTCTTCATGTTTCGGCAACAACATTTTACTTTTAATTTGCAATAACGTTGCAGCCATTACTAAATACTCACTTGCAACATCTAATTGTAGTTCTTTCATCGTATGGACATAAGACAAATATTGTTCTGTAATATCCGCTACAGGAATATTATATATATCAATTTCATAACGATGTATTAAATGTAACAATAGATCTAAAGGCCCTTCAAAAGCCTCTACTTTAAAATTATACTGCACAAAGCATCCCACCACATTTTTTCTATAACAACATAAGTATAGAGCATACTCATGTTCTATCCAACCTTTTTAAGAAATTTAATTAAAAATAGACCTATGCCTATGTCATCATGCCCACAGCTTCATATGATAACAGTGTAGTAAGAACAATGTAGGAGGTCAAAAAACTATGGGTCACGTTGATTGCGGTTTTAGCGGTGGGTTCGCATTACTTGTTGTACTGTTTATTTTACTAATTATTGTAGGGGCAGCTTGCTTCTGCTAACATGAACAATAAACGACTAGGGAAAATCTCCTAGTCGTTTATTGTTCATATTTCTATGATACACTTGTATTTATAACCGTTAGATAGGGGCGAAAAATATGTATCCTACCGAATACATACAATTTTTAATTCATTTTCACGGAGACTATGACTATTTTGAATGTCACGAAATATTGGAAGAGTATTGGAAAACCAAACCGAGAGGAAATCGTGATGATTACTTAGTCGGTCTCATTCAAGTGGCAGTTTCTTTATACCACCAAAGACGCACTAACTGGAATGGCGCCACAAAGATGATGAAAAGTGCAATCACAATTTTAGAAAAAAACAGTGCACTTTTACAACGTTTAGGAATCAATCAAGCGCAACTTCTACCCTTACTCAATGAAAGAGTGCAATCTATACAAAAAAAAGAAAGTTTTGTACCGTTATTTTTACCATTATCGGACACATCATTGGAAAAGAAATGTATGCAGTTATGTCAGAAACAAAACCTTCCGTGGAAAGATATGAACGCTACTCCTAGTGAATATATCCTACACAAGCACACATTACGTGATCGAACAGAAGTCATCACTGAACGCAAAGAACAATTACAAAAAAGAAAGCAGAGATAATAAACTACTTATCCCTGCTTTCATGAATGTATATTTTGTTCAAGCCCTTTACACTTTTCGCAAAAACTTGCTGTTTGCTCATTTCCGCAAATTGTAAACTCAAGAAATTTGCTCTTTAACTCTTGAACCATCATCGTCCCAATTCCCATATGACGATGAGACGGGTTCACACTCAAATGCTGAATTTCTAATACTTGATTCTCTTTTTTTACAATCCCCATTATTCCAACAAAATCTTCATTTTGCTTCCACAAATACAATTGCCAATCCTCTTTCGCTTCATACTCTTTCATTGTCAATTGTAATGTTTTCACATCTTTTTCAGTTGGCATAAACGAAAGAAGCCCCATTGCAATTTTTTCATAACTTTTTTTAAAACGAATTAACATAACCCTTATCCCTTCTTACAAAAGTTACAAACTATGAATCCCCTCAATCACTCTTTTCATATCACATTCATTTTACAATATTTTCAACAGAGTGAGAAGAGCCTAAAACAACTTGATAATCATACAAAGCGAAAAGAAGAAAGTCAAATATATGTTTCAGTACTATTTCTTTCTAAGTAGATTTTAAAAAAACAATGCTATATGATAGTTAAAAGTAACATCCGCTACTCATTACCGCTTCATTATTAGTCACCATAGAGCAACTTAATTCTAGCAAAATTAATATAATAAAAAATGTTTATTGAAACATATAATCTAGTGTATTCTATGTAATTTGTTAAAAGTTTGTTCTCATAAGTCATATATTTTAGCAACAATTACAGTACAGTTTGTATCATGTACTGTAAAGAAAATACTCATTCCTATTTAAAAAATAAAAAAGAGAGCAAAAGCTCCCTTTTTCCATAACTTACTCTTCCCAAACTTTAACTTCTTTCATTACATCGCCTTGACGCATGTTTAATACTGTTTCAATACCGCTTGTCGCTTTACCAAATACAGTATGTACGCCATCTAAATGCGGTTGTGGCTCATGAACAACAAAGAATTGGCTGCCACCTGTGTTACGGCCAGCATGTGCCATAGAAAGTGATCCTACAAGGTGTCTATGAGGATTTCCATCAGTCTCACATGGGATAGAGTAACCTGGGCCACCTGCACCTGTTCCTGTTGGGTCTCCACCTTGGCTTACGAAGCCAGGAATAACGCGGTGGAATGTCACACCATCATAAAATCCTTGCTCTGCTAATTTTTTAAAGTTTTCTACTGTTTTCGGTGCTTCTTCTGGGAAAAATTCCAATTCGATTTTTTCACCATTTTCCATTAATATGTATCCTAAAGTTTTCATATGTATATGTCTCCTTTCAAGTATCTCAGCACTATATTACCACATTCATGACTAGAAACAAAAAGAATCCGACAATCTACATACTTCTTTTTCGAAATGTGGACAAAGCTAGGTGACAAATAAGAAATATATACTATAATAACTGTGTTGCCCGAAAATTTTAGAAAGAGAAAGGGAGCGATTTTTCGTGAAAACGAAATTACTAGCTCTGCTATTAGCTGTAACGGTATTTATGATGCCAACAGCTTCATTTGCAGACATCATTGAGGGAGAATCAATTGTTACACTAGGAGAAAACTTATCTGAACAACAAAAACAAGATCTGTTAAAAGAAATGAAAGCACCGAAAGATGCTACAATTATTACTGTGTCTAATGCGGAAGAACATAAATTTCTAGAAGGAATTGTTCCAAAAGCACAAATTGGTACGCGAGCAATTTCCTCTTCTATGATTACATACACAAAGCCAGGATCTGGTCTCATTGTACGTTCAAAAAACATTAATTCAATAACAGATGCAATGTACACAAACGCACTTATTACAGCAGGTGTGAAAGATGCAGAGATTCAAATTACTGCACCATTTAAAGTTTCAGGAACTGCTGCTTTAACAGGTTTAATGAAGGCCTATGAAACAACATCGAACAAAGCAATTCCTGAGGAAGTAAAAAAAGTAGCCAATGAAGAAATGGTGCAAACGGCCCAGCTCGGTGATAAAATTGGTGAAGAAAAAGCAGTTCAACTTGTTGCAAAAATTAAAGAAGAGATTGCAAAAGAGCAGCCAAAAACAACGGAAGATTTACGTTCATTAATTAAAAAAATTGCTGATCAACTCGGCATTACATTAACGGATGAACAGTTGGATAACTTAGTAGCGTTATTTGATAAAATGAAAAATCTTAATATCGATTGGAATCAAGTTGGCAGTCAGTTAAATAAAGCAAAAGAACACGTTTCTGCCTTTTTAGGGTCTGAAGAAGGGCAAAGTTTCCTAGATAAAGTTAAAGATTTCTTCTCAAGCATCATTGATTTTGTTAAATCTTTATTCAAGTAAAAAGAAGCTCGTCAGTGACGAGCTTCTTTTTTATACAAGTAACGGTAATTTCATAACAGCTTCTTCAACCGAACGAACAACATGATTTGCTTTCTTCTTCACATATGGATGAGCATGATGAAGAGTAAATGAATGCGGGGTTACTTCAAACATTGAAATGTCATTAAAAGAATCTCCAATGCAGGCAACTTCATTTGCTTCAATTTTTAAATGTTCCATTAGTCGCCTTAAAGCACTCCCCTTACTTACACCCCTTGGCATAATATCAACATAACGTTTACCTGATATAAAAACTTCCGCTTCACTGTGAAACGTATTTCGTAACTCTTGATCTAATGCTACAATTCTCTCTTCTTCTCCAAATACAAATAATTTCGCTGGATGTACAGTCTTACCAAATTCTTCTTCTAACGCTTCTATTTCAGCAATATGTACCCCCATATACTCTTCAAAAGTATGATGATTTTCATTTTTTCTTTTTGTATATCGCTGCTCATTTGCACAAACAATATCTGCTAGTCCTTTGTTATGTATATATCGATATATTTCCTGGGCAACACTATCTTCAAAACTTGATTCATGAAATATTTTACCGTCCGGCAGTAACATTGTCGCCCCATTTAAACCTGTTGTGTAATACGGGAATGAAAACTTTTTTACGACTTCATCAATTCGGTGAGTAAAGCGGCCAGAGGCAAAACAAATATTTGTCCCTTTTTCAGCTAGCCAACAAAGTGCACGTTCATCTTCTTTTTGCATATCATTCACATTGTAAACGAGCGTGTCATCTAAATCACTTACAAATAATTTAATCATGTCCTCTTCCCCTTTCATACACAATATCTACTCTAAGTGTACACAAAAAATGTTTGGTTTTTGTTAAAAAAAAAATAAATTTTCAATAAAAAAATAAACGGGAGCATAATCCCGTTTATTTTTGTCTTCTTACATTTTGAGGTCGCACAATACTAGGACGCACTTTTAAACTAGACATAGTTGGTCGGAGTAAAATTTTCGTTAACGCGCCCCAATCAAATGGTAGAAACGGCCATAAATACGGTGTTTGTAAACTTTTTATAGACGTTAAAAATAAAATCAATATCGTCATTCCAATTACAAACCCTATCTCATGGAAGAGACCTGTTAAAATAATTACAAACAATTTCCCAACCTTATTTCCTAGTCCTAATTCATAGCTCGGTGTTGCATATGCCCCAATCATCGAAACAGCTACATATAAAATAACTTCTGGTACAAACAACCCTACATCAATGGCAATTTGACCAATTAATATAGCAGAAATTAACCCCGCCGCAGACGATAACGACGTCGGAGTGTGAATGGCAGCCATTCTTAAAAACTCAAGTCCGACCTCTGCCATTAACACTTGTAATAAAATTGGTAAATGCGTCATCTTAGTCGGTCCAATAAAAGCAAGATTCGGTGGCAAAAGAGTTGGATCAAATACAAATACTAACCAAAATGGTAATAAAAATAACGAGAAAATAACACCTAAAAAACGTACCCAACGTAAAAATGTACCTACAGCTGGATTTTGTCTAAATTCTTCTGCATGCTGTAAATGGTGGAAATATGTTGTTGGAGTGATCATAGCACTTGGTGATGTATCAACAAGTACTAACACATGTCCTTCTAACAAATGGTTCGCTGCTACATCTGGCCTTTCTGTGTAGCGAATAAGCGGGAATGGATTATAACCTTGTTTGACTACAAATTCTTCCACCGTTTTATCCGCCATCGTAATCCCATCTACTTCAATATTATTTAATTCTTGTTTTATAATCTTCACTAAATCTGGATTTGCAACATCTTGTACATATGTAATACAAATATCGGTTTGTGATCTATCCCCTACTCGAACCATTTCATTTCGAAGACGTGGGTCGCGGATCCTTCTACGGATTAACGCTGTATTTACAACAATATTTTCAACAAAACCATCCCTTGCACCACGTACTACCTTTTCTGTATCTGGTTCTGTCGGTGTCCGCCCCGGATAACTACGAACATCAATTGCAAAAGCTTCCGTTTCACCTTCCACAAATATAACAATAAGCCCTGATAATACTTGGAGCATTACTTCATCCATCGTTTTTACTTTACTGACTTGTTGATGAATTAAACGATTCTCTAAAAGCTTTACTGTATCTTCTTCTATATCCCTTATTTCATTTGTATCCACCGCTTCTTCTAAAATAGGGATAATATAATTCGTATCACAAAGTCCATTTACAAATAACACACCAATTTCTTTGTTTAAAATTTGAAATTTACGAATACCAACATCATATGTGACACCCAATCCAACAGTTTGCTTTAAGTAATTTTCATTATCACTTAAAAAAGACGAAATCGGGATATTCACTTTTTTAGGCTTCGTCATAAAACCCACTCCTTTCCAAAATTAATTGAATTGCTTTTCTAGTAATAGGTGATCCTCGCTCCCATTCATCATTTCCACACATCTTGCCAATATCACCGACCCCCACAATGACTGGAACATTCAAATCATCTAAACAATAAATCGTATCCCCACTAATCCTGCCAATTTCACCATCTGGAAGTCCAAATTTATCAACACCGTATTCTGTTAAATTCCCATTCCGATCTACGCTTACATCTACACGCGCCCATTCCCAATGATGTGTATTAGATGCTACCGCTAAAATACCAAGTACATCAACTTGTTTATGTGTGGCTACATATTTTAAAGCCTTTTCACCAGATCCTTCTCCAATAAATCCACTGTCATCAAACATGACAAATACAGGGTCATATGGCGTTTGCATAATAAGCTCAACAACTTTCTTCCCTGTCAATTTGGTTGGATTACTTTGCGATGCTGAAATACACCTGCCCCCAAATTCCTTTGTTAACAGCTCAATTGTCCGCTTTGCATATTCATCTCCATCTGTTACCAAAACAACCCTTCGTCTCATTTGATTTATCCTTTCGGTTTACATATAAGTGCTACAAAAAATGAAAATAATATAGCTGCGGAAATGCCCGCAGACGTTAAACTAAACATGCCGATACCAATTCCTAAATACCCATGTTTTTCCGCCGCATGCATTGCTCCGTGTAATAGTGAATGTCCAAAACTTGTAATAGGGACTGTTGCTCCAGCACCTGCAAATTTTATAAGCTTATCATACAATCCGAATCCGTCTAAAATGGCTCCGACAACTACAAAACTTGCCATTAAATGGGCCGGTGTTAACTTTGCAAAATCTAACAATACTTGTCCAATTACACAAATCGCTCCTCCTACAAGAAATGCATATACAAAATCCACAATTCACTCTCCTTTAACTCTTTCAAACACAACACCATGCGCAATTGTTGGAATCGTTTCCTTTTGTTGCATCATCATTGGGCTCAATAAAGCCCCCGTTGCAACGACAAAAATGCGTTGTAAATTCCCTTTTTGCATTTCACGTAATAAGTGGCCGTATGTGACAACAGCGGAACAAGCACAACCACTGCCACCTGCAAACACTTCTTCTTGATTTGAATCATAAATCATTAATCCACAATCATTGTATATATGCCCAAGGTCATAACCTTCCTCAAATAAAAGTTGTTTTGCAATTGGTGTCCCAACAGCCGATAAATCACCAGTAACAATCAAATCATAATCAGCTGCGCTTCTTCCTAAATCTTCAAAATGCTGTTGGATTGTATGAGCAGCAGCTGGTGCCATTGCCGATCCCATATCTAAAGGGTTCATAATTCCTAAATCTTGCACTTTTCCAATCGTAGCTGCCGTAATTTTAATTGCACTTTTTTCTTTGCTAATTAATATGGACCCTGCACCTGTAACAGTTGAATTTGCGGTTTCTGGCTTTTGTCCCCCATACTCTGTTGGATAACGAAATTGCCTTTCAGCCGTTGCATTATGACTACTCACCGTAGCTAAGACACGATTCGCAAATCCACCGTCTATAAATGCTGATCCAACTGCTAAAGTTTCCATTGACGTCGCACAAGCGCTAAACATTCCTAAAAAAGGAATCCCCCACTGACGCGCAACATAATTCGCTGTCACTGTTTGATTTAATAAATCGCCCGCTAAAAAGAAATCAATTTGTGATGTTTTTATATTCCCTTTTTGCACTGCTTGTTGCATTGAGTCTGACATTAATTTTCGTTCAGCAAGTTCCCAGTTTTCCTCTCCACAATGCAAGTCATTATATGAAATATCAAAACATTTTCCAAGAGGGCCTTCAGCTTCTTTCGGACCGACAGCAGTACCCGTTGCATTTACGTAAATATCATTTTGAAATACCCACGTTTGTTTTCCTGTCAACCTCATACTCGCCCCTCCTTTAAGACATAAAAATTTTAAAAGTATATCTTATTAATCCGATAATATATGCTCCAACAACGCCAAACACGATAACACTTCCTGCAAGCTTAAACATGTTTGTAGCAATCCCTAGAACAATCCCCTCACTCTTATGTTCTAGCGCAGCGCTCGCCATAGAATTTGCAAATCCTGTAACTGGTACTGCCGATCCTGCTCCAGCAAATTGACCGATTTTATCATATACACCACATCCTGTTAAAATCGCCGACAATAAAACAAGAGTTGCAACTGTCGGATTTCCTGCCTCTTGTTCACTAAAGTGAAAATAATGTATATAAAATTTCATCAATATTTCTCCGACTGTACAAATGAGCCCACCTACAAGAAATGCCTTCACACAATTTAGTAAATAGTTTGGCTTTGGATGGTACTCCTTCACTTTATTTATGTAATCATCTTTCAGTTTTCGGTTTGTCATTTATATATTGCCTCCTACTTTACGAAATAAATCCAGTGAAACAATGAGCCTATTACTTTGCCAAGTACAAGAGCAACGAGTAAAACAACAATTTTCCCCTCTACCCCGACTCGTTTCGCTAAAATAGGTAAAACATTTAATACTTCCGTTAATGCCGCAGCAAGCATTCCAATGAATGTACCACAAAATAAACCTAATATTACAAGCCAATATTGCGATGTTTGAAATGTAATGTTTTTCAAACTACACCAAGCCCCAGTTAAAGTTCCCGCAATGACAGCCCACTCAAAATATTGAATATGCTTTCCACTTCTCGTTAATTGAGCTAAACGAGGGATTATACCAAGTACAGCTAAAAAGGCAACATATCCGCTACCTACTGCAATCCCGCCAGCTAAACCAATTAATATAACAAACCCACATTCAATCATCGGCAAGCTGTTTCGTGTTATCCTTGTTTTCATTAACAATTACATATTGATCAAGCGACTGTTGATATTGAAACATCTCAACTTCTAACGGACTCGGCTCTTCATTAATTCGCTTTTGAAATACATGATTAAAAAATAAAACCATACCTAATCCAAGACCTACTGAATAGGGAACTTGAAATAATAGTGGTTGCTCCTTAAACTCTCCAGTAATCATGTAATATAACCGCTGGTGTACTTGTTGCATACTTACATCCTCATGGAAATAAATGATCGCAAGAGCCGCTCCAATGAACAACAACAACCATACAAGCCCAAAGAAAATTGGGGGCACTTTCTTTTTTTCATATATAATTTCAACAAGAGTTTGTCCAGAACCTAGTAAATTAATTTGTACATGAGATGCTTTTTGTTGAATAATTTCAATTACTTTCATAACATCAATTACAACATGCGTCTTATCATGTGCTGTTACGTTGTAAACTATTTCATTTTGTAAAGACTCAACTACAAAAGAATCTCCTGCAAGTTGAGCGACATCACTCAGCTTTATTTCATACGCAGGAGAAATTTTTAAACGATTGCGCATTTTAATATAAATCGTTCCTTCCAATTTTCATTCACCCCTTCACTCTTCCTCGTAGTTGTAGTATGGTTATTGAATTTTTTTCTAATACAATTTTTTCATAAAAAACATCTGTACCGTTTCGGTACAGATGTTTTTAGCTTATGCCTTTTTCTTAAATAAATTTGCGATACTTAATGCGAGTCCTCCCCAAATGACTACGATACCAATAACCATCATCATAATCGCTGATCCACTCATCATGAAACACCTCGATCTTTCCATTCTTTTTCAAGCTGGGCAGAATCTGAATGTATTTGTGCATTCCATTTTTTCAAACCAATAACTAGTGCGACTAGAAGGAATGCTGCCGCTATCGACCAACCATATGTTACAACAAATTCCGTCGGATAATCTCCGTAGTTCTTTTTAATATTTTGGATTACACCATCAATTAACATATACCCTAACATGAGTGGAGTAATAACGAGTAAACTCACTCTCCAAAACGTTCCTAACTTTATATCAGATACAAAGTTAGCATGATTTTGGTAAATAGGTAGACGGCGCAAGATAAGACCTATCGTAACCACTTCAGCTAGTGCAATTGTAATTAATCCAAAATTATTAGCGAAATAATCAACAACGTCTAGAAACATAAGCCCACCACGTGTTGCAAAAACAAGAGAAACTAACACGAGAAGTGTTCCCATAATTCCAATCGTCTTTTGACGACTCAAACTAAATTTTTCAGATACAGCTGCAAAGCATACTTCCGCAAGTGAAATGAGTGATGTAATTCCAGCAACAGTTAACGATAAGAAAAATAATACTCCAAATAACGGTGACATCGGTAATTCATTAATAATTTGTGGGAATACTACAAACGCAAGCCCTACGCCAGCACTCGCAACTTTATCAACTGGTACTCCCATGTTATTTGCCATAAATCCAAGAGCAGCAAAGACTCCAATTCCGGCTAATAATTCAAATCCTGAATTTGCAAACCCTGTAATAAAAGCATTATTTGTTGTATCTGAGTTTTTCGGTAAATAACTAGAATACGTAATCATAATTCCGAATGCTAGAGATAAACTAAAGAAAATTTGTCCATAAGCAGCAAGCCATACTTTCCCATCAAAAATACGACTCCAGTCTGGTTTAAAGAATGCATCTAACCCTTGCATCGCACCTTCCATCGTCACTGCACGAACAACGATAATTAAAAACATAACAACTAATAAAGGAATAAAAATGCGGTTAACAACTTCGATTCCTTTTTTAACGCCTTTGAATGCAACGCCAAGCACAATAATCCAAACGAGAGCTAACGGAATTAATACTTCTGGCACAAGCCCCCCAAATTGCCCTGGTTTATCTGCAACATGTAAATATTCTTTAAATAAAAATGATTGCGTGTCTTTCCCCCACGCTCCAGTAATTGCAAAATACGTATACGAAATAGACCAAGCGATAATTACTGCATAATATGTTGAAACGATAAACGTTACACACATTTGCCACCATCCAATAAATTCAGCACGTGGATGAATACGGAAGAATGTAAGTGGCGCAGAACCACGATGACGATGCCCAAGAGCGAATTCGAATGCTAGCAATGAAATACCAGTCGTTAATAATGCAAATAAGTACGGTAAAAAGAATGCACCTCCTCCATTTTCATACGCTGTATAAGGAAAACGCCATATGTTTCCTAATCCAACGGCTGAGCCGACCGCTGCGAAAATAAATCCAGCCCTCGTTCCCCATTGTTGCCTCGTTTCCATGTTTCCTTCCCCCTTTATGACAAGTTCATACTTGGATTATATTTCAAATTAACTGAATTAACAATAAATTCTGTTAATTTTTGCGAAAATTAACAACTCCCTCCTATTAAAGTCATAAAAAAAATCGAATAGACAGTTATTCATCTATTCGATCTTTCATCTGTTTTAATATTTTCTTTTCAAGTCTTGAAACTTGTACTTGCGAAATACCTATGCGCTCTGCTACTTCTGATTGGGTTTGATCTTTATAATAGCGCAAATATACAATAAGACGTTCTCGTTCATCTAATTCTCTAATTGCTTCTTTTAAAGCTATTTTATCAAACCATTTCGTTTCAGATTGATCTGCAATTTGATCTAAAATAGTAATAGGGTCTCCATCATTTTCATACACGGTTTCATGTATCGATGAAGGAGGACGACTCGCTTCTTGCGCCAGAACAACTTCTTCAGGCGTTAGTTCTAGCGCCTCTGCTACTTCATTAATCGTTGGAGCCCTTCCGAATTCTTTCGAAAGCTCGTCTCTCATCTTTCGAATTTTGTTGCCTGTTTCTTTTAAAGATCTACTTACTTTCACTGATCCATCGTCACGTAAAAATCGTTGAATTTCTCCAATAATCATTGGAACTGCATATGTTGAAAATTTCACGTCGAAAGATAAATCAAATTTATCTACCGATTTTAAGAGCCCAATACATCCAATTTGAAATAGATCGTCTGGTTCGTATCCTCGATTCAAAAAACGCTGTACAACCGACCATACTAGACGCATATTACTTTGAACAATCGTATCTCTTGCTTGTTGATCTCCACCTTGACTTTTTTGAATTAACGCTTTTAGCTCGTGGTCCTTTAACTGAGGTTTCTTCTTCTCATTTTTGACCTCTATGTCCATAGGCTATTCTCCTTAATTGCATAGAGCGTTACTATTTGATAAGTATTTTGTCAAATGGATTGTTGTCCCGAAAGATTCGTTTGAAATAACTTCTACTTCATCCATAAAATTTTCCATGATAGTAAATCCCATTCCGGAACGCTCTAATTCAGGTTTAGTTGTAAAAAGGGGTTGTCTTGCCTCATCTAAATTAAAGATGCCAATCCCTTCATCTCGAATCGTGAGTTTCACCATTGCCTCTTCCAAAATTACAGAAATATAAACAGTACCTTCTGCATTTCCTTCGTATCCATGAATAATTGCATTTGTAACCGCTTCTGACACAACAGTTTTAATCTCCGTTAGCTCATCCATCGTTGGATCTAGTTGCGCAATGAATGCTGCCACTGTAACGCGAGCGAATGATTCATTTTGACTTAATGCTGAAAATTGAAGGTTCATTTCATTTCTCATTTATGCCACCCCCAACGTCGCGAGCGCGTGCGCTTCACTTTCTTCTAAGCGAACAATTTTGAATAAGCCCGACATTTCAAATAAACGCTTAACAGGCGGTGAAATTGCACAAACAACCATTTCTCCACCTAATCCCTTTACATGCTTATATCGGCCTAATATCACACCTAAACCAGAACTATCCATAAATGATAAGTTCTCTAGGCTCAAAACAATGTGATGAACACCATGTGTCTCAATCATATCTGTCACTTTCGTTCGCAACTCTTCAGCAGTATGATGATCTAATTCACCCGCTAGTCTCACACATAGGACGTCACGTTTTACTTCTAATTGCATGGAAAGACTCACACGATTTCCTCCTTATGCTCAAACTTTACTCATTTACATACATAAAGATTTTCGTGATACAACATAAGAATCCTTCCTACTGACAAAAGAAGAACTATTTCGCCATAAAGTGAAACCATTCAACAATTATTTACTTACATACGAATAGAAAAGCGGCAAAATGTTTGCCGCTATTTTGATGTTGAAAACATCCCAAAACTTCTTTTAAATAACTCCCACCAGCTTGCTGCAGCAACATCTTCTTTTGCTACGATTGTTTGTTTTAATAAAACCTCTTTATCTTTTTTAATAACAAGCGTGCCAAGTGCATCACCTTTTTTAATCGGTGCTTTCACTTTCTTTTCAGCAATTACTTCTTGCTTTACTTTGTCCATATTTTCGCCCTTCTTCATAAGAAGAGACACATTATCTGATGCAACTAAATCTACTTTTTCTTTTTTACCTTTTCCTACTTGTACAGTCTTAATTTTTTCACCGCGCGTATACATTTTCTTCGTCATATATTGACCAAATGCATAATCAAGAAGCTTCGTCACTTGATTGTTCCGTTCTTTAGATGTAGGTGCTCCCATAACAACTGAAATAACACGCATGCCATTTTTTTCAGCCGATGCTGTTAAGCAATATTTTGCTTCTGTTGTAAAGCCCGTTTTGACACCATCTACTCCAGGATAAAAACGCACTAACTTATTTGTATTGACGAGCCAAAACTTCTTATCCGTATCTTCTCGTAAATAATCTTCGTATTTACCTGTGTATTTGCGAATAAGTGGATACTTCATCAATTCTCTCGCCATTATAGCCATATCATTTGCTGTAGAATAATGATCTTTAGCCGGGAGACCTGTCGGGTTTTGAAAATGTGTATTTTTCAACCCTAAATCTTTCGCTTTTTTGTTCATCATATTTACAAATCCTTCTTCTGAACCAGCGATATGCTCTGCTACTGCAACAGATGCATCATTTCCAGATGCAATGGCAATACCTTTTAGCATTTCATTTACGGTCATCTCTTCCCCAGGTTCTAAAAAGATTTGTGATCCACCCATTGAAGCTGCATGTTCACTTGCTCTAACTTTATCGTTTAGTTTTAGTTTTCCTTTTTCAACTTGTTCCATAATTAATAGCATTGTCATAATCTTTGTCATACTAGCAGGTGGTAACTTTTCATTCGGATTTTTATCAAATAAAACTTTACCTGTATCTTGCTCAATTACGATTGCTGACGATGCTTGCTCCGCTAACTTCGGCGCGGTTTCTTCTGTTTTCTCCTGCTTCGTTTTCTCAGATTGTGCAAAACTAACTGAAGTACCAGAAAGCAATAACATGAAACAAACAAGTATTCCAAAAACTCGCTTCATGACTAACCCTCCATTCTATATCAGACCTATTTTTTCCAATTTACCATTTTTTAATACCATATTTTTCTATTTTTTTCAGTTGACAAATACATTCATACCCTATATTGTATTAAGTGTATTATGCATAGTAGTACACTTAATACATATAAGGAAGGAGACATTGCTCTTGCATATTCAACTTGATCCAAGAAGCAACACTCCGATATGGGAACAAATTGTTCAAAATATAAAAGAACTCGTATTAAAAAACATGTTAGCTCCAAGTGATAAACTTCCTTCTGTACGCGAGCTCGCTTCATTACTTGTTATAAATCCAAATACAGTGAGTAAAGCGTATCAAGAATTAGAGCGACAAGGGATTATTGAAACGTTACGAGGAAAAGGAACATTTGTATCCCAATCGATTACCCCAACATTAGACGAAAGGAAAATCGCTATGGTTGAAAAGCAATTTCATCAATTATTACTAGAAGCCTCTTATCTTGGGATTACGAAAGATAAAATTCATGATTGGATAGATTCATACTATAAAGAGATTGGAGGAAATATGGATGCTGAAAGTGACAAGTTTGAAGAAAACAATTGATAATCAAACGATTTTAGACGATGTTTCTTTCACATTACAAAAAGGTAGTATCGTCGGATTACTCGGAAGAAACGGTGCGGGGAAAACAACTTTATTACGAACGATGATCGGCATTTTAGACCCAGATGAAGGCACGGTTACATATGAAAATACAGATATCCATATGCATCCTGAAATGAAACAAAAGGTCGTATATGTCCCAGATTCTACTAACATACTGAACGGATATACAGTAAAAGAAATCGTGAAATTTTATAAAGCAGTTTATACAGCATTTGATGAATCATATTTCTACGAACTGCTTGAACTTTTTAACTTACCAAACAAGCGGATTCGTAGTTACTCAAAAGGAATGAAAGCGCTGCTTGCGATCATTTTAGCCGTTGCTACAAAAGCAGAGTATATCATTTTAGATGAACCGACAAATGGGCTCGATCCTATCGTTAAAAGACAGATTTTGCAGTTTCTCGTTGGAGAAGTTGCAGAAAAGGAGATTACCATTTTCATCTCAACTCATCATTTAGATGAAGTGGAACAAATTGCAGATACAATCATTATGTTAAAAGGCCATACCGTGGCATCTATTACTTCACTTGATGATGCAAAATCACGATTTGCAAAAATACAAGTAGCTTATGAACGGTCATTACCTCAAAAACTAGAAAACTTAAGCAATATTAAAATATTAAATCAAACAGGAAAAGTATTTACGATTTTAATTGAAGGAAATGTTGCTACAACGCTTGAAAAGTTTTATAAAGAGCAACCAATACTTATTGAAGAGTTAACAATGTCACTTGAAGATGTCTTCGTTACGATACTTGAGGAGGATGGGTATGTTTCATAAGGCACTATGGATGTGGAATTGGAAACGCGGGAAATATGCTGTATTACTCTTTTTCTTGAGTACACTTTATCTTTTATCTTTCGGATACTATAAAGCAGCTCAGCAACAACTTGCTAATTATTATGAACTCTCAGAAAAGGGGACTTTCTATTACTATTATGCTTTTTTGTCAAATACAGGTAATAGTTTTTGGCTAACTATTCTTATTATTTGTTTAGCTTGTCTATTAATAGGTTGGGAACGTAGCAACCAATCTATTACCCTACTTATGGAAATGCCATTTACAAGAAAAGATATTTTCTTCTCTAAATGGGCTTTCGGTTCACTATGGATTATAGGGTCTCTCCTTGTAAACTGGATCCTTATGTACATTATTTATAGAACAACCATTCATTTTGAGTATCAAACATTCAGTCCATTTCATCGATACTTTCTTTATGCAATTGTTTCTTATGTTGCAGTCTATACAGCTGCATTATGTATCGGTACTTTTACTGGGAGCATTGTTTCACAAATCGCTTTTTGTATTCCATGGCTACTAATGGGACTTACATTTACTCCATTATTGTACAATTTTACAATAAACCATTTACAGGCTACAGATACTACAAATACCAACTTGTATCACCAGCTTGATGAAATCAATCGAAAAACAAATATAGTTGCACCAATATATAATTTCGCGATCTATTACCAATATAATCCTGAATCGCGCAAAAAAGAAAATGACCCAACTACTTTAAGAGATCCAGCATCTTATACGTATTATTCGGCTAAATCAGTGTTAGTCCCTATTTTGTATACAATATTTTACTTACTACTTGGCTCATTTTTATATACACGATCGCCTAATGAAAACACTCAAAAGATATTTATTTTCCAAAAACATTTACGAATATGGATATGGGGAACAACCATTTACTTTGCATTACTAGGTGGCTATAAAATAAATCAATTTAGTTTCTTATTTAACTACTATATCGGTTTGTTTCTCGCTGGAATCATTACTTATATTGTATTATCACGCCTAACAAATTATAAAGTTTTTTAAAGGAGAGATCCTATGTTTCAAAAAGCACTATGGCTAAGAACGTATCAACAAAGTAAATATGTTTTATGGCTCTTTTGGTTCGTTAGCTTATACAATTTGTCATACAAATACTATTTGGCATCGATTGAACAACAATACCTTCTAAAGATGCAAAAAGAAGGGGAATATGTATATCATTACAATTTTGGTTTATTACTTATGGACCCTGTCATCTTTCAAGGTGGTGCACTTATCATTCTAGCCTGTACGTTAATAGGTTGGGAAAGGCAAAATAACTCCATCGATTTTCTTTGGTCTATGCCTTTTAAACGTTCACACCTTTTTATGACAAAATGGTTGTTTGGTATTTGTAACATTGTAGCAGCTGTTAGTATAAACTGGGGACTATTTGCTATTATGAAAAAGTTAACTTTTCATAATAAATATCAAGTATTTTCCCCATTTCATTCTTATTTTATATACATGTTAATTGTATTAATTGCTATTTATACACTTGCCTTATGTATAGGGACAATAACTGGGAATCTTATCTCGCAAGGACTTCTCACTGCAGCTATATTCATATTCCCATTATTACTTCCAACACTTATCTCAGGAGTCATCGCTGTCCACTCAAATATTGACTTTCATGAGAACAATGGCAATATGCATCGGGTTATGGAAAACATGCGGATTTCTGGTCCGGCAGAAAATTTTACTATTCGCTTTGATTACGATCCACAAAGTTCTTATATTGATGATGATGGAGTGCGTCATAACGGACCAAACTTTACAAAAATCCCTTCAGCAAAATTATTGATTGCGCCTATTATATATATCATTATTTTGTTACCACTCAGTTTATATTTATATGTTCGTTCAGTCAACGAGCGAAATGGAAGTTTCTTACTATATCCAAAGTTTCAAAAAATAGTTATGAGCCTTGCTATTTTCTTTATAGGAATAGTTGGTGGTTTAGTCTTGGGGAGAGACAAATCATTACTGAATTTTTACATTGGATTTTTCGTGACGAGCATAATTACCTACTTCCTTCTACCTAAAATATTAAAATGGAAAGTCTCTTGGAATTTCAAATAAAATAACCTCCTCTTATTGAGGAGGTTATTTCACATTCTCTCTTCTTTTCCCATACTCTTTTTCTTGCTTCGTTCCAAACCCGTCACCATTTGCTACGATTTGATCTGTTGGAGCAACTATACTTTCAGCAATTCTCCATTCTCCCCCTTGTTGAATAAACACTTGCATAAAATAATTCATTCCATTTAACTGATACGGATTTTCTTTTTTCACTTCATAACGAGCTGCAACATAATACACTTGAACATTTTCAGCCTCAAACTTAGCAATATATTGTGATAATCTCGGGATGTACTGTGATGCTTTCTGAAGTGGAAGTTGTTTTACTTTTACAAGAGAAGACTTTGTCACATTGCTTATCGTATCTTCATGCCGCATGTTATCACTATGATGAAATAAAATGGCATTCTGCATAGAACGAATCCATAGTTTTGAATATAAAATAGGTTGCTTATTTGAAATATGTTGTAATTCTTTTTGAACGACATAAATTGGCGTTGCGGCATCCACGAACTTATTAAAGCAGAACATACTTCCAATCATAATGAAAAGCGTAAAAATACGTTTCATAATTTTTCACTCCGATTCTTTTTAATTAAAGTATTGGAGTTTCAAAATATTTTTATTCAAAAGAAAAAGGATAGGAAAGCTTTCGCTTCCTATCCTCATTTATTATAATACGCGGCCAAATAATTCTAATACCATTTCTATTTCTTGGTCGCTCCAACCTTTAAATCTCTCTTTATAGTATTCCTTACGCACAGCTTCAAGTTTTTCAGTTACTTCTCTTCCGTGTTCTGTAATTTCTAAGTACACGATACGCCGGTCTGAATTTGAACGCTTTCTTTCTACAAACCCTTTTCGTACGAGACGATCTGTAACAGCTGTAATATGACTGGAGGTTACGTTTACTTCACTCGCAATTTGCGAAGCCATCTGTGGACTGTTTAAAAATAACGCACGTAATACAGAAAATTCATTATATGGCATATGTTCTGCAAAGCGTGTATTAATATCATTTTGTAATAAACGTATCATCTTTCGAAATGATGCGGATAAATCTAAAATCAGTGTTTCTCTTTTTTCGTTCACTAGCCTCGTCCCTTTTTTATCATATTTACACATATTATAATCTATAAATACCTATGTTGTATATGCTTTCTTTCCTCAACATTCTCATTTATGTAACTTTTTTCATATAAATTTCTTTTTTGTTCACACATATACATATAAAAAGGATGGTGATGGAAAATGCAGGGTGGAATGAATCCTTATTTACACAACGTACGCACAGCTAATACTGGTAAAGAAGCGACTATTACTGTACAAGGTGAAGGTGTTGTCAAAGCGAAACCAAATGTTGTTCTATTAACACTTGGCATTCGAACTGATAGTAAAAATGTGAAACAAGCGCAAGAAGAAAATGCAGTACAATCAAAACAATTGCTGGATGCACTTAAACAGCTTGGTATTGCTGATAAAGATATAGAAACGATTTCTTATACGATCACTCCTCAATACGAGTATGTAAATGATAAAGCGTTACTACAAGGATATCGTGTGGAACATTTGTATGAAATTACCGTTTTAAATGTACAAAAAGCAGGGGAAGTATATGATATAGCCGTTTCAAATGGAGCAAATTTAGCAAAAGGTTTACGTTTTCGAATATCTCATCCAAATAAATATTATGAGCAAGCTCTTATTCAGGCTCTGCATCAAGCGGTAGAAAAAGCTCGTGCTATTGCGAGTACATACAATTTAAATATTAATCCTGTCCCCCTCTCACTCGTTGAAGAATCTGCTCAATTACCACGGGAGATTGCTTCCTATGCTACTTTGCATGCGCAAACAGCTCCACCTATTCAATCGGGAGAATTAGAAATCATTTCAACTATACGGGCTATTTTTACGTATTTATAAATAATTTCGTTTATAAGTAAACGTTATCATTTTCGTTGTTGTAAAAACATGATGTTCTGATATAATAAAGGACGGTGAGCTCTTACAAAAGAGATATCACGGGTGGGAGAGGGATATGAAAAAGAAGGTTTAACATGAAAGGAATACTTGAAAGAACATTTAAATTAGGCTTACACGAAACATCACCAAAACAAGAAGTTTTAGCTGGAGTTACGTCATTTTTCACAATCGTATATATAATGATTGTAAATGCGTCAATCTTATCAGATGCCGGCATTCCACTTGAGGCTGGAATTTTAGCAACTGTTTTCAGTTCATTTGTCGGATGTCTGCTCATGGCATTTTGGGCAAATGCACCTGCTATTCTTGTCCCAGGTATGGGTGTAAATGCATTCTTCACGTACACAGCTGTGCATACGCTCGGTTTAACTTGGCAAGAAGCATTAGCAGCTGTCTTTATCTCTGGTATTATTTTTGCAATTGCTGCGTTTACACCAATTGCTCGCGTGCTTTCAGTATCGATTCCAAAGTCATTAAAGGAAGCTATTACTGTCGGTATCGGATTGTTTTTAGCATTTATCGGATTGCAAAAAGGTGGTTTAGTCGTTTCGAATCCAAATACTGCTGTTGCAATGGGGAAATTAAGTAATCCTGTCGTTCTTGCGACATTGCTTACTCTTATCGTTGCACTTGTATTATTTATTCGTAACGTACGTGGAAACTTTTTATGGACGATTGCAATAGGAACTGGTATTGCATGGCTATTTGGTCTTGTTGATACGAGTCAAATGGGAAATAGTTCATTCTCATTCGCTAATTACGGCGATGTGTTTGGAGCTATGTCATTTGGGAAACTTTCTTCCTTACCGTTTTGGATTGCAACATTCTCCTTAAGCATGGTGCTTATTTTTGAGAACATGGGACTTCTGCACGGTTTATTAGAAGATGACCGCAAATTCCCACGTGCTTACCAAGCCAATGCGATTTCAGCAATGACATGTGGTCTATTTGGCACAAGTCCTACCGTTTCAACAGTAGAGAGTGCCGCAGGTATTACTGCAGGCGGAAAAACAGGTCTGACGTCTATCGTTACTGGGATGTTATTCTTTGCATCACTGTTCGCTCTTCCGTTTGTCAAATTAATTCCTGATAGTGCCATTGCACCAATCTTAATTATTATTGGCGGTCTGATGATTACAAGCATTCAACAAATTCCTCTGAACGACTTTTCAGAAGGATTTCCAGCGTTTTTAATTATCGTTATGATCCCGCTCACATATAGTATCGCTGATGGCATTGCGTTCGGATTTATTGCTTACCCTATCTTAAAAGTTGCACTTGGAAAGCGTAAAGAAGTCGCACCATCTATGTATATCGTTACATGCTTATTCTTAGCCATGTTTGTATTACATGCTATTGGTTAAATAAAAAAACACCGAGGTGAATACCTCGGTGTTTTTTACTTAAACCATCCTTTTTTATAAAACCAGGCCATCATTCCGCCACCAATTAACGCCATTAACAATAAACAAATAAAATAACTATACTTCCCACCAAGCTCTGGCATATGTGAAAAGTTCATTCCATATACTCCTGCAATAAATGTTAGTGGCATGAAAATAGTAGAGAAAACAGTTAGTGTTTTCATAATGTTATTCATATGATGTGAGTTTAATGAAAAGTAGCTATCCCGAATATCTGCCGTCAACTCTCGGCTCGCTTCAATCATTTCAGTTAATTTAAGCAAATGGTCATGTATATCTTTAAAGTAAATCTCATGATCACTTATGCCGTAAAAACGAGTTGAATTTAAAATACGATACAATAAATCACGCATCGGAATAATTGTCCGCCTTAGCTTAGATAAATCCGCACGTATATCAAATACCTCTTCTAGCACGCTTCCTGCTGTCTCACCCGTTAAATTATCATCAATCGCATTTAAATGGTCTTCAATGTAATAAACAGGTGCGAAATAGTCATCTACAATTTGGTCAATAATTGTATGTGCCACATGCAAAGGACCTTTCTTAATACGTTTCTTTTCACCAAGTGTTTTCCATACTCTTTCGATTGCATTGTTATGAGAAAAATGGAAAGAAACAATATAACGCTCACTAATAAATAAATCGATTTCATGCGGTTCTAATCCATCCTCACCAAATCCATGTAGAACTAAAAAATTATATCCATCATAAAAATCAACTTTTGGCCTCTGTACATATTCTATACAGTCTTCAATTGCAAGGGGATGGAACTTAAAATGGTCTTGCAAAATATATGTATACTCTTCTTTCGTTGGCTTATATAAATCTAGCCAATACCATACAATATGGTCTTTCGTTGTTTCTTCTAGCGAAACGTCATATAATACTTCATCTGTTTTTGTTACTGCACATATTCTAATCATAATTTCACCCACTATTATTATAAACAAAAAATAGTAAAAAAAGCCAAGGAGAAATCTCCTCAGCCTTTTTTTATCCTGTATTAACGTGCAGTAAGACCCCTACCTCAACATTCAGCGAAAGCAAAGAAGTTAGGTCTGGGATCAACTGCTCGTAAACGCCCGATTAGTGAAGGGTAATAATCAGTGGGGATAAAGCCCCCACTGATTAAAGTTTCACTTTATTACTTCGTTACAATTCCATGTACTAAAGTTGGTGCATCTACGTGTTCTTTAGAGATTTTCATGTTCTCATAAATTTTCGCTTTTACATCTTCAACATTTTCACGGTTTGCGTAAATCGTAACAAGGGAGTCACCTTTTTTCACGCTGTCCCCTACTTTTTTACGAAGCATTAAGCCAACTGCTAAATCAATTTCAGATTCTTTCGTTGCACGTCCTGCTCCTAAAAGCATTGCTGCTGTTCCGATTTCATCTGCAACGATTTCCGATACATAACCGTCCTCTTTCGCTTCTACTTCAATTTTAAATTGTGCTTGTGGCAATTTAGAAGGATCATCAACAACAGATGCATCTCCGCCTTGTGCTGATAAAAACGTTTTAAATGATTCTAACGCTTTGCCGTTGTTCATTACTTCAATTAACTTTTCACGCGCATCTTCTAAAGATGAAGCTTGCCCAGCAAGGTATACCATTTGACTTCCAAGTGTTAAACATAACTCTTCTAAATCTTTCGGTCCCTTACCTTGTAATGTATCAATTGCTTCTTGTACTTCTAATGCGTTACCAATAGCCTCACCAAGTGGTTGACTCATATCAGAAATAACAGCCATCGTATTACGGCCAACGTTATTACCGATACGTACCATTGCTTCTGCTAAACGTTTTGCATCTTCATCTGTTTTCATAAATGCACCTGCTCCAGTTTTCACATCAAGAACAATTGCATCTGCACCAGCAGCAATTTTTTTACTCATAATCGAGCTTGCAATAAGCGGAATTGAGTTTACTGTTGCCGTTACATCACGAAGTGCATACAATTTTTTATCAGCAGGTGTTAAGTTTCCACTTTGACCGATAACAGCAATTTTATTTTCATTTACAAGACGCATGAATTCATCATTTTCAATTTCCACATGGAATCCTGGAACTGCTTCTAATTTATCAATTGTGCCACCAGTATGTCCTAAACCACGCCCAGACATTTTCGCAACTGGTACACCTAAAGCAGCTACTAATGGACCTAATACAAGTGTCGTTGTATCACCAACTCCACCTGTTGAATGCTTATCTACTTTTACCCCTTCAATGGCTGATAAGTCAATTGTATCACCGCTATTTACCATTGCCATCGTTAAATCTGCACGTTCTTGATCATTCATATCTTGGAAGAAAATTGCCATTGCAAGTGAACTTACTTGATAATCAGGAATATCACCATTTGTATATCCTTCAACAATAAAGTTAATTTCTTCTGTCGTTAATGCTTGTCCATCACGTTTTTTTGCAATTAGGTCCACCATTCTCATTGTGAGGTCACCCCTTCATTTGTTTTACGATAGCTTTTACTAATGCTAAGAAGTTTGCTTTAACACGTTCTGTCGTTTCAATTACTTCATCATGGTGAAGTGGCTGATCTAAAATACCAGCTGCCATGTTTGAAATACAAGAAATACCTAGTACTTTCATACCAGCATGACGAGCTACAATTACTTCAGGTACTGTTGACATACCAACTGCATCTCCGCCAAGTGTACGAAGCATACGAATTTCAGCAGGTGTTTCATATACAGGACCTGTCATTCCAACGTATACACCTTCTTGTACTTTAATGTTTAAGTCTGCTGCAACTTGTTTCGCCATTTCGCGAAGTTCTGTCGTATATGATGTAGACATATCAGGGAAACGTACACCCATTTCAGAATCATTTGGTCCGATTAATGGATTCGTACCCATGAAGTTAATGTGATCTGAAATTAACATAAGGTCACCTGGCTCGAACGATGTATTTACACCACCAGCCGCGTTCGTTACAACAACAGTTTCTACACCTAACTCTTTCATAACACGAACTGGGAATGTTACTTTTTGCATGTCATATCCTTCGTAGAAATGGAAACGTCCTTGCATTGCTACTACTGTTACACCTTGAAGTGTACCGAATACTAATTGACCTGCATGTCCTTCTACAGTTGATACTGGGAATTCAGGAATTTCGCTGTAAGGCACTGTTACCGCATTTTCGATTTCATCTGCTAATACACCTAGTCCAGATCCAAGGATTAGTCCTACTTGTGGTGTTTCTTGAAATTTCTCTTTTAAGTATGAAGCTGATTTTGTAATAAGTTCACGATTCATTTGTTTATCCCCCTATTTCTTTAGCTCGTTTAAGAAGCTTGTTCCGTATTCTGGCATTTTCACACCGAAGTTTTCTGCTACAGTTGCACCAATATCAGCAAATGTTTGACGAAGTGGTAACTCTTGTCCGCCTTCTTTCATGCTTGGGCTATATGCTAATAACGGTACATATTCACGTGTATGATCAGTACCAGGATGTACTGGATCATTACCATGGTCTGCTGTAATTAATAATAAATCATCTTCTTTTAGTTTTTCGAATACTTCTGGAAGACGTGCATCATATTCTTGCAGTGCTTCTCCATATCCTTGTGGATCACGACGGTGGCCAAATAATGCATCAAAGTCAACTAAGTTTAAGAAGCTAAGACCTGTAAAGTCCATGTTTAATGTATCTACAAGCTTATCCATTCCATCCATATTAGACTTCGTACGAAGTGATTCCGTTACCCCTTCACCATCATAAATATCAGAGATTTTACCGATAGCAATAACATCATAGTCGCTATCTTTTAATTCATTCATTACTGTGCGACCAAATGGTTTTAATGCATAGTCATGACGATTTGGTGTACGTGTGAATTTCCCTGGTTCTCCAACGAATGGACGAGCGATAACACGGCCTACCATGTACTTCTCATCTAGTGTTAATTCACGTGCAATTTTGCAAATTTCATATAACTCATCAAGTGGCACTACTTCTTCGTGTGCTGCAATTTGTAGTACGCTATCTGCAGAAGTGTAAACAATTAAAGAGCCTGTTTCCATTTGCTCTTGACCAAGTTCATCAAGAATCTCAGTTCCAGAAGCTGGCTTATTACCGATAATTTTACGGCCCGTTTTTTCTTCTAATTCATCAAGTAATTCTTTCGGGAATCCTTCAGGGAACACTTGGAATGGTGTATCAATGTAAAGACCCATAATTTCCCAGTGCCCTGTCATTGTATCTTTACCAGTAGATTTTTCTTGCATCTTTGTGTAATATCCAAGTGGCTTCTCTACTTTAGAAATACCTTTCATTTCACGAATGTTACCAAGACCTAATTTCACCATGTTTGGCATTTGTAATCCATTCATATGTTCAGCAATGTGACCAATTGTGTCAGATCCTAGATCACCAAATTGTTCAGCATCCGGTGCTTCACCGATTCCTACAGAGTCCATTACGACTAGGAATATACGTTTATATTTATTCATAACTGCGACCTCCTATAAGTTCAGTTCTACTTCTTGTAGTATGTTCAAAACGCTATAAAGTGAAACTGTTATTCATAAGAATTCTCTTTCCTTCTCATTGTCAAACAGTACTTCTTTAAATCATTCTCTAACCTATTTCGTTTTATTTGAAACGACTCAAAAACATTTCTAGTTTTTTCTAAGTCAGATGTCAGACATCTGATATTGATATCATAACATGTTTACGCTTTCTTTTTAATACATTTTCGTAGAATTTCTTATTTTATTCACACTTCTATTGTAATCCATTCTGCGAAGAAGTGCTAATTATTTTATGATTTATTTCTTCATATAAAAATAAAAAGCAGCTCTAAAGAGCTACTTTTTATTTTACTTCTACTGTTTCTTCTTTATGTTCATGCAGTTCGCCTTTTCTTACATGCACTTTCACTTTGTAAGCACCGTTTTCTTTGAAAGTATGCTTACTTTCATACTCTCCTTTATTCCCTTCTTTTGCTGGAATAAATTCGTGCTTTTCAACGCCATCTTTCCAAATCTCAAGTTGCACTTCAGCACCAGTTAATGCTTCTTCTTTTTGCTTTAAATGAACTTTCATCGTTGATTCAGCATTTGCTTTTATGTCACCAGCCATAAGATGAATCATTGTGTCACTTTTATGATCACCATGTGCCTCTTCTTTTTTTGCATCTTCTACTTTCGCATTCCCTACAGCAACTTTGTGTTCTTCCATAACGTGCATATCACGTGCATTTGTATGAGGAATAATATGGTATACTCCATCAGTTTCAAATATTTTCTCTACAGCATAAACACCTTTTCCTTTATGCTTACCATCTAACATTTCGTGTTTCTCGTCGCCATCTTTCCAAATCTCAAACTTTACGTCATCAGCATCCGTTACTTTTTCTTTTCCTTGTGTAACAAGTGCTTGTACTTCTGTTTTTTCACCAGGTTTAATTTCTTTCGGATTCGTTTGAAATGCTACTTTTATAGCTTCAAGCTTCTTTTCTTTTTTCGGTTCTTCTTTGTTTGTATTACAGCCAGCTAAAGCTAGCATCGCGATAAATAACGTCATAATAAGTTTTTTCATCATCTTTTCCTCCTTCATACTTTCTTTAGTATAGAGGAAAAACATTGTAATATTCCAGTCTTCTGCTGAAAACAATATACGAAATGTTTGTGAAGTTTCTGTGAAACGGTTTACTCTTCTTAATCTATGAAAAAAGAGCATAGTAACTATGCTCTCGGATGAAACTGTTTATATACATCTTTTAATCTAGCTTTTGAAACGTGCGTATAAATTTGCGTCGTTGAAATATCTGCATGTCCAAGCATTTCTTGTACAGCACGTAAATCTGCCCCATTTTCTAATAAATGCGTAGCAAAAGAATGACGTAACGTATGAGGTGTAAGTTCTTTTTCAATATTCGCTTCTTTCGCTAATCGTTTTAATATTTTCCAAAAACCTTGCCTTGATAATCGATTACCGTGATGGTTTAAAAATAGTGCATCTACTACTTTTTTACCCATCAATTCTCTTCTTCCTTTTTCAATGTACTTTTGAATCGCTTCTGTCGCTAAACTTCCTAATGGAATAATTCTTTCTTTATTCCCTTTCCCAATGCAGCGAACAAATCCCATCGTTAAATGTACATCTTCTAAATTTAAAGCAATTAATTCTGAAACACGAAGTCCTGTTGCATACAATAACTCTAGCATTGCCTTATCACGAATCCCAAAAGCACTCGTCATTTTTGGTGTCTGCAGTAACGCCTCTACTTCATCGATTGATAATACTTTTGGTAACTTTCGTTCTCCTTGCGGCGTTTCGATATGTACTGATGGGTCGTGCTCTACCGCTCTTTCACGAAGTAAAAATTGATGAAATGAACGAATTGATGCAATATGACGTGCTAATGTTTTCGAAGATTTTCCGTTTTCTTTTAAATACTGCAAAAAGTTAACAATATGCAAACGTGTCACTTCATGAAAGGTTTTCATCTGTTCTACATTTTGCAAATACTTTACATAGCTTTTTAAATCACGTTCATAAGATACTACTGTATTTTTCGCTAATCCCTTTTCGACAATCATATAATGAATAAAATCTTTTAATTGATCTTCCAATCTACACTACTCCCCATTTTCATAGAAAAACATCATTCTATTTACGAAAGCATCCTTTGCCGGTTCTTCATTCCCTGATACTTTTTCTACAGTCTCTTCTTTTGGCTTTTCATAACGATGATAGCTTTCGTATTCTTCATTTATCCATAGTATAGCGAAATAAAACAAAATCGTACAACTTGTAAATAATAAAAATACTTTTATTCCATCAAAAGTTAATTTTAAAGCTCGGCGCATTGTAAATTCCTCCAAAATATAAGTTATTACAACATATGCCAAGCTTTCACCAATTTATACCTTATTCAAATAAAAAACCTCTTCCTAGATAAATAGGAAAAGGTTATTTTTCATCCGTTTCATTTTCTTGACAGTTTTTACAAATCCCATGGAATGTTAAACGATGATCTTTCACCTTAAAGCTCCAGTCTCGTTCTACTTTCCTTTCCACTTCACCAAGTAAATCTTCTTGTATTTCTTGTACAGCACCACATTGTGTACAAATCAAATGATGGTGGAAACGCTGCGCACCTTCTTGGCGTAAGTCATAGCGTGAAACACCGTCTCCGAAGTTAATCTTATCGACAACTTTTAACTCAGATAATAACTCTAAAGTTCGATAGACGGTTGCTAATCCGATCTCTGGCGACTTTTCTTTTACAAGGAGGTAAACATCTTCTGCGCTTAAATGATCTTCTTCATTTTCTAGCAGCACACGAACTGTTGCTTCACGTTGCGGTGTTAATTTATAGCTCGCTGCATGTAATTGCTTCTTAATTCGTTCAATTCTTTCTTCCATTCGGTACTACTCCCTCCTCGCCACTCTTACACCATTATATCAGAAGAAGGGCTTCTGTCAAAAGAAAAACAATAAAAACAAATTGATAATTATTCTCAAAAAGTATTTATTTTTTGTTAATAGCCTCAACAACTTCTTTCATTAAAACTGGTGATGCATATGCTTCAACGCTAGAAGCAAGAGCTAACACCACTCCGATCACTAGAAAGAAGCATGTGTAACGAATTAATAATGGTAATAGTGGCTCGGTTATTTTCCTAATAAACTGATGCCTAATCATACGTAAGGAAAAGCTTGCAGCAATTGTTGTCATAACGAGAAAGACTGGAATGATAATTAAATTTTGCGGCAATACAGATACAAATGCTAATAATAATCCATTCCATCCGTGCTGACTTACTAAAAAACCTACTGTAAATCCAACAACTACTCCTTTTACAAATAATAAAATAAAAATGAGGGGCAACCCAATAATTGAAATCCCTAAAATCCAAATAAAGCCGATATATTTTAATTGCGAAAAGTAACTTTCTCGAAACATTTCGCCTGCAATAGCAAATTCTCCTTTAGAAACTTGTCCAAAAAAACGTTGTAAATAAAATGATAAATCTTGCTTTTGATTCATTTGTAAACTATTCACAAGAATAGCTCCAAATATTACTCCCATCAATAATAAAACAGCATTAAATATATATAATGAAGAGTTTTCCTGTATGTGAGACATTACGCGGTTTTGCCAAGTTTTTCGCCACATTTTTCTTCCCTCCGTTCACACTCTTACTAAAAATGTATGAAAGAAAGAAAAAAAGTATGACGAATTAACATTGAAATTCCGCTCTACTTTGCTAAACTAAAAAGTAGAGAATAGGAGGGATTTCTCTTGAAACCATTATTATTAGATTTTCCAACATTATTTCAAACTGAACGCTTACAAGTTCGCAAGCCGTTTCCAGGTGATGGTGCAGAAGTATATGAAGCAATCCAAGCTTCTCTAGAAGACTTAGTACCATGGATGCCAATTGACGCTGAAACAGAAGAGAGTGCTGAAGAAATCGTTCGTAACGCTCACGGGCAGTTTTTACTTCGTGAAACACTTGATTTTCACTTATACGATAAAGTATCCGGTACATTCATCGGAGCTATTACGCTCAAGCCTGAAAACTGGGATATTCCAAAGTTTTCACTTCATTTTTGGCTCCATAGTGCTTATACAAAACAAGGTTATATGACTGAAGCTGTTAAAGGTGCCATTCAATTTGCCTTTGATAAGCTAGGTGCTAGAAGGATTGAAATTCGTACTGATGCAACAAATGCCAATGCATGTAACTTAGCAGAACGTTTAGAATTTATTCTAGAAGGTACAATGGAAAATGATTTCCTTGCGCCAGATGGTAGCTTACGTGATGCACGTGTATATGCAAAAATCAATTAAAAAACACTCGCCTTTGGCGAGTGTTTTATTTTTGTAATTGTAAATATTGCACAGCGAACATCGTCTTCGCATCATGGATACGAAGGTCTTTCATAAGATCAATCGCTTCTTCTAATGATACTTCCATTAATTCCACAAACTCATCTTCATCTAAAGCTGCTTTATTTTCTTTTTTTGTCAAACCTGTCGCTTTATATACATATAAAATTTCATCTGCAAATCCTGGAGATGTATAGAAAGAAGTAATGAGCTCCATATTTTCACATACATATCCTGTTTCTTCTTCTAATTCACGAGCTGCTGTCACCTCTGGCTTTTCCCCAGGTTCTAATTTCCCAGCAGGAATTTCAATAATCGCCTTCTCAAGCGCTTTACGGTACTGCTCAACAAGCACAATTTTCCCCTCATCAGTAATAGCGATAATAGCAACTGCACCAGGGTGATTTACGATTTCACGTTTACTCATTTCTCCATTTGGTAATACTACATCATCAACACGAACTTTTATAACTCTACCATCAAAAATCGGCTCAGTTTTTACCGTTCTCTCTGCAAGATTACTCATACTATTTCATCTCCCTGTTCTATTTCCTATTCTTTCTTCATACATTTTACCACATTGAAAGGAGCGTGATAGAAATGAAAGTTTATATTTTACCAAATCGCATCACGTTAGTCGGCAAAGCATGGCAGATTCGCCATAAACTAAAACAATATGGCAAAGAGTATACAACCGTACAAGAGTGGCTTACAGCGAATAAAAAGTAAACGTTTGTCAACCTCTTTTCCCTTTCGTACAATAAAGGAAAGGAGGTTGACTTATGAAAAAACGTCAATTAGGAAACTCAGATTTATTTGTGACAGAAATGGGACTTGGCTGTATGTCTCTCGGCACATCTGAAACAGAAGCTATGCGCATTATCGATGAAGCAATCGATTTAGGAATCAATTTTTTTGACACAGCGGATTTATATGATTATGGATTAAACGAAGAATTTGTTGGAAAAGCATTGAAGGGAAAACGAGACCAAATTGTTCTTACAACAAAGGTTGGAAATCGATGGACAGAAGAAAAAAACGGCTGGGCTTGGGACCCTTCTAAAGCCTACATAAAAGCCGAAGTAAAAGAAAGTTTACGTAGACTTCAAACTGATTATATTGACCTTTATCAACTTCATGGCGGAACGCTGGAAGATCCGATAGATGAAACTATTGAAGCTTTTGAAGAATTGAAAAAAGAAGGTATTATTCGCCATTACGGTATTTCTTCTATACGTCCAAATGTCATCCGTGAGTATGCAAAACGCTCAAATATCGTTAGTGTACTAATGGAATATAGCCTTTTAAATCGTCGTCCAGAAGAATGGTTCCCACTTCTTAATGAACACCAAATTAGTGTCATTGCCCGCGGACCACTTGCGAAAGGAATTTTAACTGACAACAATGCAAGAAAGATAGAAAGAGTAAAAGAAAAGGACTATCTCTCTTATTCTTACGATGAATTAAACACTACACTCGGGAGTGTAAAAGAAGTTATCGGAGAAAAATCTTTAACAGGAACAGCTATTCACTATTGCTTACATAACGAAACTGTTGCAGCTGTTATACCTGGTGCAAGCTCTATTCAACAATTACAGATAAATGTACACGCTTGCCAACAGTTACCTGTAACAAAAGAAGAATATATACAACTTCAAAAAATCGTTAAGCATGATTCATATGCCTTGCACCGTTAAAATATCGATTTACTGATAAAAACAGATGACTGCCCCCAACATTAAACATTAGGAGGCAGTCTTTTTTATAACGTATCATATTTGTCCGGATTCGTTCCTACATGTAAATTGCGATTCAACGTATTAATTTGATTCATCTCTTCTTCAGTTAATGAGAAATCAAAGATAGTAAAATTCTCCTGAATACGAGATGGTGTCACAGATTTAGGAATCGTTACTATCCCACTTTGAATATCCCATCGTAATATAACTTGTGCGGGTGTTTTTTCATATTTGTTAGCAATCCCCTGAATAATTGGGTGCTCGAATACTTCGCCGCCCCTCATTAACGGACTCCACGCTTCCATTTGAATTTGCTCACCTTCACAGAAATTACGCAATTCAAATTGTGTTAACATCGGGTGAAGTTCCACTTGGTTTACCATAGGCTTCACTTTACAATTTGGTAATAACAGTTCTAAATGATGTTTATGAAAATTAGAAACACCAATCGCGCGTACTTTACCTTCTTCATACAATTTTTCTAAAGCTCGGTACGTTTCAATATACTTCCCTCTAATTGGCCAGTGGATTAAATATAAATCTACATAGTCCATCTGTAATTTCTTTAAGCTGTTTTCAAATGCTTCGAGTGTCTCCTCGTATCCTTGATCGTCGTTCCAAACTTTTGTTGTAATAAATATGTCTTCTCTCGGAATTCCTGATTCACGAACTGCCTCACCGACACCGCTTTCATTTTCATATACAGCTGCTGTATCAATCGAACGGTATCCAACTTCTAACGCTGTTTTTACTGCTTGCTTTACTTCGTCGCCTTCTTTCGCTTTATAGACGCCTAGACCAATCATCGGCATTTTCACGCCATTATGAAGTGTAGTTGTTGGAATATGCACAGTCGTTCTCCCTTTCATTGTTACATTTTATAAACCACTACTTTATTTCAACAAGATTCATCCAAAAAGTCAAAATATACGTATAGTTGACATAATAATTTTATACACTAAAAATACGAACTCAATTATTTACGTTTCCTTTTCTCCATTCTTTTGCTTTTTCATCAATATTACGTACAAACTCGTTTTTCCCTTCCGTATATAACGTGCCATCATATGTATATTTTTCGGCTAGTTCTCTCTTTAAAACTGCATACGCCTTTGCTTCTTCACAATGCGCCATCATATAATCACGAAACGCTAAATGCCTTACTATCTCAGGATTTCCTTTTTCAAACACGTGTAAGTGATACGAGCGTTTTTCCTCCGTTCCATGAATAAAATAACGGCGTCTTGAAATACCATTTTCTCCTTTTACGATGTAACCAAGCTCTTTAAATCTTTCATTCCAACGATCTACACGACCGATACTTTCTACCTCCATAATCATATCGATAATAGGTTTAGCTGCTAGTCCTGGCACTGATGTACTGCCAATATGATGAATCTCCACTGTTTCTGGCAGCACAGACTTCAATCTTTCGGCTTCCATTTGAAATTTTTCAATCCAATGATTTTCATATGGTACGACTACAATTTTTCTCATTTTAACTCCCCTTTTCTTACAAGCTCGTCAAAAAAATGACCAGCGATATACACTGATCATTTTCGTTATTATTTAAAGTCTTTCCAAGTAAGATTACTTTCACTTAACAGTTCTTCAAATGATTTATTCTTTTCACGTTCTTTTTGCTCTTGACGCTTTCTTTCCAGTTCTGCTGCCTCTTTTTTCTCTTCTCTCACTTGTAACTCTTTTTTCTTATTTTTTAATTGTTGCATGAGTGAATCATTTAATTGATCACCTAATGTAAGTGATTCTTTCTTCGGTTGGTTCATTTGAGATTGTCTTTGCACTTGCCTTTGTTTCTTTTTCTTCATACCGCTCACCTTTTACTTTTTTCTCCATTATAGAGGATACATGCTGAAATCGACAATAAAAAAGGTTCATTACTCTATTATTCATTATTTGTAAATTTGTTAATTTTTTAAAAAAACTAAATTTTTATATAGATATAATCCTATGAATCTATTAAAATTATGTCGTATGATGTCAGATTATAAAAAAAGGAGAAATGAATTATGTGGAAAAAAATTATTCCCGCTGTCGCAGTTTTAAGCACCATTACTTTTTCAAGTGTATTCGCCGCTCCCCCATCTCAGACTCCAGCCGAACAAAACCGTTACATAGACGTACAAATGCTTGGCATTAATGATTTCCATGGACAACTAGATACTGTTAAAAAAATTAATAATAAAGAAGCCGGTGGCGCTGATTACTTAGCCACTTATTTAAAAGAACGTAAAAAACAAAACCCTAATACACTTCTCGTACATGCTGGCGATATTGTCGGAGCTAGTCCACCAGTTTCAGCATTGTTACAAGACGAACCAACGATTGAATTTTTAAATGACTTAAAATTTGATGTAGGTACAATCGGAAACCATGAATTTGATGAAGGCATCGATGAAATGAAACGACTCATTTACGGTGGTTACCACGAAAAAACAGGGAATTTCAAAGGAGCAAACTTCCCTTATGTCGCTGCAAACTTCTATAACAAATCAACTGGTCGCTTATTCTTACCACCATTTACTGTAAAAATGGTAGATGGTGTTCCTGTAGGATTCATCGGTGTCGTTACAACTGATACACCAAATGTCGTTATGCCTACTATGCTTAAAAATGTACAGATCACTGACGAAGTGGAAGCGATTAATAAATCAACGCAACAATTAAAGCGTCTCGGTGTTAAATCCATCGTTGTCCTTGCACATGTTGGCGGAACGACAGATGAGTCTGGTATAACAAATGGCGACCTTAACCGAATTGCAAATGAAGCTGATCCAGAAGTTGATGTTATTTTCGGTGGGCATAGTCATACGTATGTAAATGGTACTGTTAATAATAAACTTATCGTACAAGCGAACTCTTACGGGATGGCTTTCTCAGACGTAGATGTAACAATTGACCGTAAAACAAAAGATATCGTAAAGAAAAAAGCTGAAGTTGTTACAACATACCATGAAGGTGTCGAACCTGATAAACAAGTAAAACAAAAGTTAGATCAATATAAAGAAAAAATCGCACCTCTTGTAAATGAAGTAGTCGGAAAATCTACAGCATCTATTGACCGTAAACAAAACGATGCTGGTGAATCTACACTTGGAAATTTAGTTGCCGATGCACAGCGCCAAACGATGCAAACTCAAATCGCACTTATGAATCCTGGTGGGATTCGTAATGACTTAGACGCTGGTGATATTACATGGGGCGAATTGTACGGCATTCAACCTTTTGGAAATCAGTTGATTAAAGCAGATTTAACAGGTCAAGATATTCGTGATATTTTAAATCAACAATGGCAAAAAGGAACAACGAGAATGCTGCAAATTTCAGGTATTCAATATACTTGGGATGCAAGCAAACCAAACGGTGAAAAGGTTACGAATATACGCTTAACAAATGGAGAAGAATTATCTCCATCTAAAACGTATAGCGTAGTTGCAAATGCTTTCTTAGCTTCTGGTGGTGATGGATTCGTATCATTTAAAAATGGTAAAAATGCAGAGACTGGTCCAAATGACTTTGAAGCACTAGTTGATTATGTAAAACAAGTAAAAGAGCCAATTCAACCAACTATTGATGGTAGAATTCAAAAAATAAATTAAGTACGCTCGAAATAAGCACTCTGTACTTTTCATTGCAAAGGATATGCACTTATCCTTTATTCTAGCCGTAATATACATGAAACAAAGAAAAGGATACTCGTTCTTATAATGAACACAGTATCCTTTTCTTCAATTATCAAAATGTGATGTGTTGTTAAAGTCAAATTGCTGTATAAATTGTTGTAATGCCTCTTCTACAAGTTTAGATTTTTGAATCCCTTTTGATTCTGATATGATGTCTAATCTTGCTAATATTTCTTTATTAATAGAGAAGGTACGTTTCTTTTTTTCTATACTTTTACTCATAATTGGTGCACTTACTTCTTCTCTCTTTCTTAATAATTCATAAATGCTTTGTAATTGCTCATAAATTAATACTTGATAATCTGTTTTCGCATATTGAAGGGCGGTCGCTTCTTGGAGTTGTAAGTGACGTGGTTCTTCTCCATCTCCTACAAAAATACGTTTCTTCCGTTCTCCATCATACTCGTATCCAATCCACCTTAATTTCTTCGATAATGTATACGGACTTATTTCAAGGCGCTTTGCTATAATAGCGATGGATTCACGCCTATTTAAACAATCTATAATTTCTCCAATCGTCACAATTTCCCCTCCTCCCATGTTGAAATGACACTAGCATGGTATGTTACAATGATTTTCTAACAGTATATGCAAAATAAATAGCCTGTGCGATTCATACGATTTCAGAAAAGGAGGTTTTCAATATGCTTTTTCGTAGCTGTACCCCACAGTTCTATAATGAAAATAAACAACTCATTCCTAATAGTATTGCTACGATGGAAAGCGTTATGATTAACAACCGAAAACAATTCCTCCTCATGCGTGGTCAAAACGTAGAACAGCCTATTTTATTATGCTGTCACGGCGGACCTGGCATGGCACAAATCGGATTTATTCGCCATTTCCAAAAAGAATTAGAGAAGCACTTTATCGTTATTAATTGGGATCAACGCGGGGCAGGTAAATCCTTTTCAATGAAAGATTTCGGAGCAAATTTCACAATCGAACAATTCGTTTCCGATGCAAAAGAAGTGATTCAATATGTACTTAAAAGGTTCAACAAACAAAAACTATTTCTCGCTGGTCATTCTTGGGGAAGTATTATTGGGCTTAACATAGCACATCAATATCCAAAATATATCGAGGCTTACATCGGTATAGGGCAAATTGTACATATGAAACAAAATGAAGAATTGCTATATCAACATTTAATTCATTCTGCCAAAAAACATGATCATAAAAAAGCATTAGCTTCCCTTTTAAAATTAGGCAAACCACCATTTTTAGATACGAGACGTCTTATTATTCAAAGAAAGTGGCTTGGCACATTTGGAGGCGCAATCCAAAACGGATCTTCCTTTTCTTTCATACGAAAAGGTTTCTTTTCTCCTGAGTATACGCTATTAGATTGGTTCAAGTTTCTCGCAGGAAATTTAAAATCTGGCGTTTTATGGGAAGAAATGCTGACAATCGATTTCTTTTCGTCTATTTCAAGTTTATCTATTCCGGTATATTTTTGTTCTGGTCGCTATGATTATCAAACTCCGTATGCACTCGTTCAAGAATATTGTGATGTTATTGAAGCACCCATAAAGAAAATGATTTGGTTTCCAAATTCAGCACATTCTCCTGATCTAGAAGAACCAGAACTATTTGCTAATTCTTTACAATCCATCAAACAAGAGCTATCTTTTCATCATTAAATACAAAAGGCTCTTTTACATTTCATAGAAAACATTTTATAATAATATGTCGCAAGTATTATGTATAAATATAGCAAACTGCTTCATATTCACTTGCCTTAACAGAATAAAAATTAGGGAGATTATATCTATTATGAACGCTGTACTCGTCGCAGTAGCAGTCATGCTATTGCTTAGTTTGTTACGTGTCCAAGTCATTGTCGCCATTATTATTGGAGCTCTAACAGGCGGACTTATCGGCGGACTCGGTATTTCAGAAACAATTAACACTTTTACAACTGGTCTTGGAAACAGTGCCCCTATCGCATTAAGCTATGCAATGCTTGGCGGTTTCGCTATTTCTCTTTCTAAAACAGGACTTCCAGATGCCATGATTCAAACCGCATTAAAATGGATTGGCAACGAACAAGACACAAAAAAACAAGTTTATTCTAAAATACTGATTTTATTCATCATTTTAACAATGGCTTGTTTCTCACAAAATGTTATCCCTGTTCATATCGCTTTCATCCCAATCTTAATTCCTGCACTTTTAAAAGTATTAAACGAGCTGAAAGTAGATCGTAGACTTGTCACATGTATTATTACATTCGGGTTAATTACACCTTATATGTGGATCCCTGCAGGATTCGGAAAAATTTATCATGACGTATTGCAAACAAATGCTGCCCAAAGCGGCCTTACATTTGATGTCGCGCTTATCCCAAAAGCGATGACTATTCCAGCAATCGGAATGATTATCGGATTATGTGTAGCAGTATTCATTACGTACCGAAAACCTCGTACATATGAAACAGAACAAATTCATACCGCCGAAAGTGAAATCGTTCCCTATACAAAGCGAAGCATCACTTTCGGATTATTATCTATCACAGCTACATTAACTGTTCAATTAGCAACAGAATCAATGATTTTCGGTGCCTTAGCGGGGATTATTGTCTTATCAATTAGTGGTAGTCTCCCCCTTAAAGAAGCAGATGCAATATTAACAAGTGGAATGCGTATGATGTCCTTTATCGGATTTGTTATGATTTCTGCCGCTGGATTTGGCGCTGTTCTTCGAAAAACAGGACATGTTGAATCACTTGTGCAAACGAGTGCACATTTCATCGGAAATAACAAACCGCTTGCTGCATTTCTTATGCTCGTTATCGGACTTCTCGTTACGATGGGAATTGGTTCATCCTTTTCAACCATCCCTATCTTAACAACAATTTTTGTACCCCTTTGCATTCAGCTTGGATTTAGTCCAATGGCTACAATTGCAATTATCGGTACAGCAGGAGCGCTAGGTGATGCAGGATCTCCAGCATCTGATAGTACACTTGGACCAACATCAGGTTTAAACGCTGACGGTCAACACCATCATATATGGGATACATGTGTACCGACTTTTCTGCATTATAATATACCGTTACTTATATTTGGCTTTATTGCCGCAATTACATTGTAAAAGGTGCGTATAAAACGCACCTTTTACTTTTTCATTTTCCCTTTTAATTGTTGAAAAGCTATTTTCGCTTCTTCTTCGACGTAATTTTCAATTGCTGGTAGTGATGGACCTATCCATTCACTCTCGATACTCCCATTCGGTCCAATAATTTTTAATTTTTCTGGTATATGTATATTTAGAAATTTGGCTGCTCGAATTAACTCGGTAGCAACCTTATCACTTGAAGCTACAATTCCATCTATATACGGATGAGTTTGCAATAATGTAATAAACTGTTTATTCGTATACCTTTGTACACATGCTTCTCGATAAGAGATCCCTTCATCCCAAACAGCGTCTAAAAATCCTGATATACGCTCTTCCATTTCTTCACTTTCTTCCCCCTCACCGAAATAAGCAAGAAAGTGACATGCTTTCTCTTTTAATAAAGAAACAGCCCTCTGTCCACTTTCATAATGATTTGTAAGAGTTTGTTTGTCCTCCATCACAACAAATGGGAATTCGATTTTCCCTAGACTTTTAAAAACTGATTTTGTCAAAATAACACCTGCAACGTTATTTTGCTTCAACATATGTATGTATCTATCTTTATTCTCTATATTACAAACGATTATTTGATAGCCTTCTTTATATGCTATTTCCTCAATACAATGTAGCAAAGTGATGTTTAATGGGTTACATAAATTCTCTACAAGTAATGCAATGATTGTTGAATTCTCTTTAAATAATGGCTTTGCTGCACTGTTTGGCCTATAACGTAATTCCTCAATTGCTTCCTTTACTTGTTTTACTGTTTCGTCATGAACGTATCCTTTTTCATTAATAACTCGTGAAACGGTTGCGACTGAAACACCTGCCAATTTTGCAACATCACGTATAGTTGCCACATCGTCACCCCTTAATATGGTAATAGATTACAATTTTAAGGTAACTTAAATTACAATATTCGTCAAGATTAATAACTTATATTTCTGAAAATTGTTACATCATTTTAATAAACGATACTCCATCTGAATTTCATGTAAAATCGGGATATTATTATATCCAATGCGCGGAATTTCTTGCTTTATTTTTCGCGCCTCTTCTACTGCATTTACATATAAATTTGTCATCATGAAATTACGTTTTTGATAAAAGCGTAACGCGTTCATATTATCATTTGTTGTAATGAGCCAAACTCCTTGGCACTGTGCTTCTTGAGCAACTTGCAATACGCAATCCACAAGCTTCGTCCCGATCCCCTTCCTTTCTTCAAAACTATCTAACGATACAATTTCACACAAATCCCCAGTCACTTCATACGTTATAATTCCGATTATTCTGTCATCTAAAAACGCAACAAACCCTGGTAGCTCTTCTAACTGATGCCCCTTACCACGTGAAACCATCAATGAGCTCCCCCAGTTTTCACACATGAACATTCGGATTGTTTCTTTCATTGTTGATGTAATTTTTTTTATATGCACCATTTCCTATTTCTCTCCTTTTCTATCCTTGTGATACAATGTAAGTGTATCACATGTAACGGTATTTGGAGGATGAGGTAAAGTATGAAACGTTTTTTTGCAGCATTGTTTACTATACTAGGTGCGATAACTGCCCTTGGGATTTTCTTTACAAATAAAGTGATGTACTTGAAGAAAAAAACAGAGGAAGAAGTTCTAGAAAGAGAATCGAAAAAACATTTTCGTATAGAAGATTTTGATGCTCTTCATAAAGAAGAAATTCATATCCCTTCGCAATTCGGATATGATCTTCATGGATATTACATTCCTGCAGGTCATTCCAACAAGTTTATGGTTTTTTGTCACGGCGTAACTGTAAACAAAATGAACTCTGTAAAATATGCAAACTTATTTTTAAGCAGAGGATATAATGTCCTTATTTATGATCATCGTCGTCATGGTAAAACCGGAGGAAAAACAACAAGCTATGGATACTATGAAAAACATGATTTAAAATCAGTAGTTGACTGGCTAAAAAGTCGTTTTGGCACAAATATAATACTCGGTATTCATGGTGAATCTATGGGCGCTGCAACACTACTTCAATACGCAGGACTTGTAGAAGATGGTGCTGATTTCTATATTGCAGATTGTCCTTTTTCTGATTTCTATGGGCAATTACAGCACCGCTTAAAGGTTGAATTCCATTTACCCAAATGGCCTTTATTACCATTAGCAAATGCTTTTTTAAAAGTTCGTGACGGGTATACAATTCGTGAAGTTTCACCAATCGACTGTATAAAAAACATTAACAATCCCGTTCTCTTTATTCATAGTAAAGATGACGATTATATTTTAGCCGATATGACAAAAGCTCTATATGAAGCAAAAGAAAATAATAAACAACTTTATATTGCAGAACACGGTGCACACGCTTGCTCTTATAACGAAAATAAAGAGGAGTATGAAGCAGCTCTTGATCAATTTTTGAACACATGCGTAAAAGAAACAAAAAACAGGCTTGCATAAGCCTGTTTTTTTCATTGCGATAAAACGTCTGTAACTTGTTCCATGTTTTCAGAAATCCATTGCACAGCTTCATCTAGCGTTGGAAATTCTGTCGTTTGAAACGTTACCTCATCTTGAAGTAACCAAACATCCTTCGCTTCTTGTCCTACACCGGCAATCGACCAGTGCAATAAACTATATGGATGATTATCATTCAAAAATGATGCCCACGTGCGCTCATTTGCAATATTTCGTAATGTAAGTAATTGTTTGTCCATCTTTCGTCACCTTACTCTAGTCAGTTATAAAAAACATTATAACACTCTCTTCTCTCCCAAAGAAAGTGCTCTTTTTATCCCGCGTTAACGGGCAGTGAGACTCCCATCTCAAAATTCGGCTGAAGCAAAGAAGTTAGGCGGGAGATTAACTGCCCGTAATCGCCCGATTGGTGAAGGCTAATAATCAGTGGAATGAACCCCCTCCACTAATTAAAGTTTCACTTTATATTGTCAAGTGCTTCCCTTGATTATATGATGAAATTAAGCGTTTGGGAAGGAGGGATAGCGTTGGCAAAAGTACAAATTAAAGTAAATGATAATGGCTCTTTTCGCGTTACAGGGGACGTGGAATTAGTCGACTCACAAGGGAATGTATTCTCAGCAAAATCAGCATTTTCTTTATGCCGTTGTGGTTTATCAAAAAATATGCCTTATTGCGATGCTTCGCATAAAGGTAAATTCGAATCTGTTGTTAGAGCACCAGAGGCAAAGTAATTTTGTATGTGACATGCACATTTTTTGTGCATGTTTTTTCTTTTAATCAAAGTCTGGATATTCCTTTTCCTAACAACATTTTTAACACTTTTGTCTCCATTTCAATCTCCATGTATTTTCACACAATTCTTCACATTCAAATATTTTTTGCTAGCCTTTTTTCTTTTTTGTGCTATAATTTGACCAAACAGCATCCTTCGGGGTCGGGTGAAATTCCCAACCGGCGGTGATGAAGTGAAAACTTCTAAGTCCGTGACCCGTTTTCAACTCGAAAACGGTGGATCTAGTGAAACTCTAGGGCCGACAGTATAGTCTGGATGGGAGAAGGATATGTTTCTAGTTTTTTATATAGTGAATACACTTTTATTTCAGTATGCATATTTTTATACATTCATTTTGAATTTATATATATGTTTAGTTTTCTATACTCATTTTTTATACTGAAATAAAAAAGAGACAACTAGCGTTTAAAAAATTCGATATTTTGCTAGGTTTTTTCCTTATGCAAAAATGTCAATCATCGCTAGGTTTCTTTCCTGTACTTTCGTATTCAAACTATAATTCTAGAAATCACGTCTCCCAAACCCCAAGGATATTAAATCCTTGGGGTTTTTTGATTTTTTTAGGAGAGGTGAAGAGAATGACTGATCAAGAATATATGAGGATTGCCTTGCAATTAGCTAAGGGGACATCAGGACAAACGAGTCCGAATCCTATGGTTGGTGCTGTTGTTGTAAAAGATGGAAACATCGTCGGAATGGGCGCTCATTTACGTGCTGGTGAAGAACACGCGGAAGTTCATGCCCTTCATATGGCTGGTGAGAAAGCAAAAAACGCTACCGTCTATGTAACACTTGAGCCGTGTAGCCACTTTGGAAAAACACCACCTTGCTGTGAATTACTCATCGAAAAGGGAGTTAAGCGCATTGTCATTGCTACCCTTGATTGCAACCCGCTCGTTTCTGGTAATGGAAAAAAGAAATTAGAAGAGGCAGGAATCGAAGTAACTACGGGTGTTCTTGAAACGGAAGCAGTTTTATTAAATCGCTACTTTTTTCACTACATGAAAACGAAACGCCCATTTGTCACGATAAAGACCGCGATGAGCTTAGATGGCAAAACAGCCACTGTAACTGGTGAAAGTAAGTGGATTACTGGTGCAGAAGCACGCGCTGACGTTCACCAATATCGCCATACACATGATGCAATTCTTGTTGGAGTGAATACAGTTATAGCCGACAATCCACATTTAACAACAAGAATTCCAAATGGCGGGAAACATTCTATTCGCGTTATTTTAGATACCCATTTACGAACGCCACCATCTTCTCATGTCATAACAGATACTTTAGCACCGACATGGATTATTGTAGGTAAGGATGTAAATAAAGAGAAAATAGCTTCTTATGAATCTAAAAATATAGCGATATTCCAAATGAAAACGAAGCAAATTGAAATTCAAGATGTTTTAGATCTACTCGGTGAAAAACAAATCCTGTCTCTCTTCATCGAAGGTGGACAAACTGTTCATGCAAGTTTCTTACAAACAAACAATTTCAATGAAATTGTAACCTATATAAGCCCGAAATTAATTGGCGGGAAAGGTGCTCCTACTCTTTTTGGAGGACACGGTTTTTCAAAATTACAAGATTCGCTTTCCTTGAAAATTCAAGAGATGAAACAAATTGGCGATGATATCAAAATTGTTGCGACTGCCCGAAATGAGGTGACGAAATGTTTACAGGAATTGTAGAAGAATTAGGAACGATCACAAACATGCAACAAAGCGGAGAAGCGATGAAATTAACGATCCATGCAAATGAAATTTTATCTGATGTCCATTTAGGTGATAGTATCGCGGTTAACGGGATTTGCTTAACTGTAACGAGCTTTACAACTACTTCATTTACAGTTGATGCAATGCCTGAAACGATGAAATCAACATCACTTCGCCTGCTTAAATCACACTCTAAAGTAAATTTAGAGCGAGCCATGGCTGCAAACGGGCGCTTTGGTGGACATTTCGTTTCAGGACATATCGATGGCATCGGGACAATTTTAACTAAAAAACAACATTACAATGCCGTCTATTACAAAATAGCAATTTCCGATGAATTGCTACGCTATTGTTTGCATAAAGGATCCGTTGCTGTTGATGGAACGAGTTTAACGATATTTGATATAGACGAATCTTCCATAACAATTTCACTCATCCCACACACAGTAAGCGAATCTGTCATCGGAGAAAAGAATGCCGGAGATATCGTAAACATTGAGTGTGACATGATTGGTAAATATATCGAACGCTTTATTTCTAAACCTGTAAAACGAACGGGGTCAATGTCCGAAAGCTTTTTACAAGAAAACGGATTTCTATAAGGGGGAAACATAATGTTTCATCGTATTGAAGAAGCTCTAGAAGATTTAAAACAAGGAAAAGTCGTTATCGTATGCGACGATGAAAACCGAGAAAATGAAGGCGATTTTATCGCTTTAGCAGAGTATATTACGCCAGAAACAATTAATTTTATGATTACACATGGTCGCGGCCTCGTTTGCGTACCGATTACGGAGGGGTACGCAGAGCGCCTACAATTAGAACCAATGGTATCTCATAATACAGATTCACATCATACTGCGTTTACAGTGAGCATTGATCATGTTTCTACAACAACAGGGATTAGCGCTCACGAACGTGCAACTACGATACAAGAATTGTTAAATCCTGCATCTAAAGGTGCTGATTTCAATCGACCTGGACATATCTTTCCATTAATCGCGAAAGAAGGCGGTGTCCTTCGCCGTTCAGGTCATACAGAAGCTGCTGTCGATTTAGCAAAACTTTGCGGAGCAGAACCTGCTGGAGTCATTTGCGAGATTATTAATGAGGACGGTACGATGGCACGTGTACCTGATTTACTACAGTGCGCAAAACAATTTGATATAAAAATGATTACGATAGAAGATTTAATTGTTTATCGCCGCCATCATGAAACACTTGTGACAAGAGAAGTGGAAATTACCTTACCTACAGATTTCGGTAGTTTCCAAGCAATTGGCTATTCTAACTCATTAGATACGAAAGAACATATTGCGCTCATAAAAGGTGATATTTCAACAGGTGAACCGGTGCTTGTACGTGTTCATTCTGAATGTTTAACAGGAGATGTATTCGGTTCATGTCGCTGTGATTGCGGACCACAACTCCATGCAGCACTTGCTCAAATTGAGCGTGAAGGAAAAGGTGTTCTTCTTTATATGAGACAAGAAGGACGAGGCATCGGGCTTCTTAATAAGCTTCGCGCTTATAAATTGCAGGAAGAAGGATTCGATACTGTAGAAGCAAATGAAAAACTCGGCTTCCCTGCTGACCTTCGTGATTATGGTATCGGCGCTCAAATATTAAAAGATTTAGGCTTACAAAGTTTACGATTATTAACGAATAATCCAAGAAAAATTGCTGGCTTACAAGGTTACGATTTAGAAGTAGTCGAGCGTGTACCGTTGCAAATGCCAACAAAAGAAGAGAATAAAACATATTTACAAACGAAAGTAAACAAATTAGGACATTTATTAAACTTATAATCAAAGGAGAGATTTATTATGGTATTCGAAGGTCATTTAGTTGGTACAGGATTAAAAGTTGGGGTTGTTGTTGGACGTTTTAATGAATTTATTACAAGTAAATTACTTGGCGGCGCTTTAGACGGATTAAAACGTCACGGCGTAGAAGAAAATGATATTGATGTCGCTTGGGTTCCTGGTGCATTTGAAATTCCTTTAATCGCTAAAAAGATGGCCAGTAGCGGAAAGTATGATGCTGTTATTACTTTAGGTACTGTAATCCGTGGAGCTACTACACATTACGATTACGTTTGTAATGAAGTAGCAAAAGGTGTTGCGTCTTTATCACTACAAACTGACATCCCTGTTATTTTCGGTGTATTAACGACAGAAACAATTGAACAAGCGATTGAACGTGCAGGTACGAAAGCTGGTAATAAAGGATATGAATCAGCCGTTGCTGCCATTGAAATGGCTCACTTATCAAAACAATGGGCATAAAAAAAGAGGCTGCGGCCTCTTTTTATTTTTTCGCTTTTTTTCGTACATCTTTTATTAATTCATTCATCGTTTTTCCTTCTGTCTTTATATGAAGTGCTTGCGCTGTTCTCCATACATTCTCTCTTTTTTTCGCTTCTTCTATAATAGTAATTTCTTTTCGTACTTCCTTTAAATCTTTCCCTTCCGTTTTCAATCCAAAATGTTCAGCTTTCGTTCGAAAATGTTGTTCAATTCTTTGTTGCATCTCTTTTTGTTCAGGATTTTCAGCGGCCTTAACTGGATCAGTACTTATTGCTTTTATTAAAATTAGACAGGTCATAATCGCTAATATGTATTTGTGCATGTAAAATCCTCCAACCCAATATAAAATACATATTTACTATGTACAACTAGGGCTTGGAAAATTCGTCCGCAAAAATTCTTTTTCTCACTCAAAACCCATTCGTATCAAGTGATAATAGCCTTTTATTACATTTTATTTACAAAAAAAGCAAACTCTTTTACAAGTTTGCTTTTTCCTCTATCTTATAGTGCACATTCCTCAATCTCAAATCCTAAATCTTCAATCATACCCCAGTCTGCAGTTGGCTCTTGTCCAGCTGTCGTTAAGTAATCCCCGACAAAAATAGAGTTTGCTGCAAATAAGCCGAGTGGCTGTACAGAACGTAAATTAATTTCGCGACCTCCTGAAATACGAATTTCTTTTGTTGGGTTTACGAAACGCATCATCGCCAATACTTTTAAACATTCTACAGGTGTTAACTCTTTTTGTCCTTCAAGCGGTGTGCCCTTTACAGCAACGAGGAAATTACACGGAATAGAATCTGCATCTATACGTTGTAATTCAAATGCTATTTCAGCACGTTCTTCAATTGTTTCTCCCATTCCAAAAATCGCCCCAGAGCATGGTGAAATACCAGCTTGTTTCGCTTTTTGAACCGTATCAACACGATCGTCATACGTATGAGTTGAGCAAATGCTTTCATAATTGTTTTCATGTGTATTTAAGTTGTGGTTATAACGATGAACACCAGCTTCTGCTAAGCGTCCTGCTTGATCTTCGTTTAAGAAACCTAAACAGCAACAAATCTTCAAATCTGTCGTTTCACGAATTTCCTTCACAGCCCCAATTACGTGATTTACTTCTTTATCTGTCGGTCGACGGCCAGATGCTACAATACAATATGTACCCGCTTTACGGCGAATTGCTTCATGTGCTCCTTCTACAATCTTCTCCTGCGTTAACCATGCATATTTATCAATTGGTGCTTCTGAAATAATAGACTGTGAACAATACCCACAATCTTCAGGACATAAGCCAGATTTCGTATTAATAATCATATTCAATTTTATTTTCTTACCAAAATGATGATGACGAATGATGTAGGCTGCATTCATAATTTCTAAAACTTCTGTATCATCAGCTTCTAATATTGCTATTGCATCTTCTTTCGTAATCATTTTCTCTTCTACTACGTCGTATGCAAGTTTTTTCCAATCCCTTTTTGTTTGTACTTGTTTCATTTCATCTCTTCCCCTCTTTTGTTATATACGTAAATAAAGCATGATATGTTGCCATTATCCCTTCATTTCCCGTGAAGTCTCTTTCGTATATACGAAGCATCGCACGAAAGAGTGAGGGACTTTGGCAATATGATTCTTCATTACTATTGGTCGCTCCTACTTTTCGAATAGAATGCAGAAACTCTCTAACTTCTGCAAAACTCTCTATGTAACATGTTTCAGAAACATGTACATCCCCTGTTTCTATCTTGCATATATGGCGTAACTGATCTTTCGAATAAAAACGTTGACCTATCACTATTTCATTTCGTATATTTTTTTCTTCTTTCGCCCTCCGAAACGAATTGTGAAGCTCTTGAAAAGTTTCTTGTCCAAACGTTGAAAAGAGTAGTATCCCATCTGCAGACAAATGATGAAATAGATTTCTAATCACTTGTTTTAAATCATTTAGCCATTGAAATGTAGCATTTGAAATAATGACATCATATGATTCTTCTAATCGTAATCGTTCGATATCTTCACAGTGAAACGTTACATTTTTTACATTTTGTCTAGTTTTCGCAACCGCAATCATACTTTCAGCAAAATCAATAGCTGTAATATGCGCTTTTGGAAATAAGTTTGATAATTTCTCTGTGACATAACCTGTCCCGCATCCAAGTTCTAAAATACGTATCGATGAATTTGCACTATATCGTCGATTCAGTGTAGAAAGTAATGAATGTGCCATCTTTTTTTGTACATTTGCATATTGATCGTAAGATACAGCTGCCACGTTAAACCGTTTTTGTAGTAACGTTTTGTTGATCATGTCGTATCCCCTCTACAAATTGAATTACCTCATTTGCACAATATTCAAAATTCGTTATACATAATGCGTGTCCTGCCTCACTTACTACCTTGAGTGTTACATTTGTATTGTCCGCCATACTATGAGCAGCAGACAATGGACATATTACATCCTGCTCTCCATGAATAAATAGTATAGGTGCTTGAATTTCTTTCAGCTCTCCTCTCATATCTGTTTCTATTAAATAATCCAAACCTAATTGTAAAGACTGAATAGAATCCCCTTTAAAATGTTTTACAATATCTTCAAAACATTTATTCTCTTTCAACTCATCTTTCGTAAACATATTTTCATAGAACCGCTTGAGCGTATCTTCTTTCTTCCCCACCAAATTCTTTTTCAGCCGTTCTACATGCAAAGAATTCCATCCACTTGTATAGTCACTCGTATTTGTAAATTTAGCAGTACCACCAATTAATACGATACCTTTCGCCTTAATCTTTTTATAGGCTTGAATTGCCGCTAAAGCTCCTAATGACCATCCAACTAAAATTACATTTTCATCATGCGCTACATCTATTATTCGTTCCGCAAACTCGCCTATCTCTTTCACGTTACGCCAATCTATGCATTGAACAGGATACTCTTTGAAATACGGAAGTACTAAATCCCAAACATTTTCTTCCATTCCCCATCCAGGGATAAAAATAATCTTTAGCTCTTTCATACGAAAAGCTCCTCTTCTTTGGCAATGTAAATAATTTGGTCAATGGCCCATTTTAAATCAGCTATTGTATGTTGTGACGTAACAGCAAAACGGACCCGGGAACTATTAATTGGAACCGTCGGTGGACGAATTGCAATTGCTGCGATGCCTACCTCTTGTAATCTTTTACTAAACCGTAAAGCATTTTCATTTGAACCGACTACAATCGGTACAATATGAGTTGAGCTATTCCCAATATCAAAACCAGCTTCTCGTAAATGGGTTCTGAAATATGCACCATTCGCTATAAGACTCTCTCTTCTTTCGTTATCTTCTTTCACAATTTCAATTGCTTTTCGTATCGCCCCTAATATTCCTGGTGGTAAGGCTGTAGTAAAAATAAAGCTTCTCATCATATTTCGTAAATACTCTATATAAATTGCATCGCCTGTCAAATACGCACCATAGCACCCTAAAGCTTTACTAAACGTCCCCATATGTATATCAATTTTTTGAGAAATGTCTTTTTCTATATGAGATAACCCAGCTCCATCGATTCCATATATTCCACTCGCATGTGCTTCATCAACTATAATGATTGCCCCATATTTCTCCTTAAGCTGCACTAATTCTCTCAAGTATGCAGTATCACCATCCATACTAAAAACAGTATCAGTTACGATTAACTTCCTCTTTTCAGATGACGCTATTTTCAATAACTTCTCTAAATGATCCAAATCATTATGACGATACCTTTTATGTTCTGCGCCGCTTAATATAATTCCATCAACAATACTTGCGTGATTTAATTTATCACTAAAAACAATATCGTGACGACAGGCTAAAGCAGATATAGCACCTACATTTGCTGTATATCCACTATTTACAATTAGTGCTCTTTCAGTACCTTTCCAGTTGCATACACTTCTCTCAACCTCTTCATACAATGGATAATTTCCTACAACGAGGCGAGAAGCAGTCGCACCAGTTCCATACTTTTTTGTACACGCAATAGCAGCTTCTTTTAATCTTTCATCTCCAGCTAATCCTAAATAATTATTTGACGCTAAATTTAACAACCTTTTTTTATCTCGAATAAGCCACGTCTCTTCTGCTTGCTCTGTTACATGCAAATTACGATACTGTCCTTGCTCATGTAATTGTTGTAATTTAGATTGAAGATGTGTGCGCCACGTTTGATTCATTTTGAATGAACTCCTCTAATTTTGAAATCATAATATGTTCTTTTGCTGATTCCAATAATTTTTCCCTAGTAAATTCACCTTCAAGAAATGGTAATAAACCTAAAACTGGTACTCCACTTAACTCCTCAATCATTTCTTTATTTTCTTGCACTCTTTCTTTGTCACATTCTTTACAACTAGACAAAATTACACCTGCTACTGTTAAACCGTGTGCCTGTGCATAAGAAATTGTTAAGACAGTATGATTGACTGTCCCTAGCGTAGGGCGAGCTACTATAATAAGAGGCAACTGTAATTGTTTTGCGAAATCAATTACTAAACTATCTTCAGTATATGGGACTGCAAGCCCGCCTGCCCCTTCAACAAATACGCTATTAAACTCTTTTAATAGTTCTTCATAGTGCCTCATAATGTCTTTTAACTTTACGACTCTTCCAGCTCTTTTCATCGCAAGTCTCGGAGCAAGCGGTTCTTCAATGGAATAAGGACAAATTTCATCTTCTTTTGTCGGTACACCCGATAATGCTTTTAATCTTGCTGCATCTCCCTCAGGGTTTGATGCAACATGTCCACTTTGCAACGGTTTATATACCCCTACGTTATATCCCAACTCTCTATATACACCTGCTAACGCACCTGCAACCACAGTTTTTCCAACTTCAGTATCTGTTGCTGTTATGAAAAAACAGCTCATTCTTCTCCCTCCGTAACATCTGAGATTGCTTTATATAAAATGCGTAACATATCATCTATCTCATCAATTGTAGAAGCAAGAGGAGGCATAAATACAATCGTGTTACCGAGCGGTCGTAAAATCATGCCAAGATCTCTTGAGCGTTTACATACTTGCACACCGACTCTTTCTGTCCATTCAAACGATTCTTTCGTTTCCTTATTCTTCACTAGTTCAATACCAATCATTAACCCGCACTGACGAATATCACCTACATGTTTATATGCAAAGAGCGCTTCTAATTGCTTGGCTACATATTCTGTTTTACGTGCAACATCTTCTATTAAATTTGTTTTTTCATATAATTCTAGATTCGCAATTGCTACTGCACACCCTAACGGATTACCTGTGTAACTATGACCATGGAAAAATGATTTTTGTTCCTCATATTCTCCTAAGAAGGCATTATATATTTCGTCTGTCGTTACCGTAACTGCAACCGGTAAATAACCACCTGTTAAACCTTTCCCAGCGGTTAAAATGTCTGGCGTCACATTTTCATGTTCACATGCAAACATTTTTCCAGTGCGCCCAAATCCCGTTGCTACTTCATCCGTAATAAATAAAACATTATATGTTGTACATAAATCCCTTAGCCCTTTTAAGTATCCTTTCGGCATTGTAATCATACCGCCAGCTCCTTGCATTAAAGGTTCTACAATAATAGCTGCAATTTCTTCATGTTTTTCTTTCAGCATTTCTTCCATTTCTTCTAAATGTTTTTTTACAATTTGTTCCTTATTATCTCCATAAGGAGAACGATATGTATATGGATACGGCATTTTAATTGCTTCAAATAAGAGTGAACTATACACTTGGTGAAACAAGTCTATTGCTCCTACTGAAACAGCACCAATCGTATCACCGTGATATGCTTCTTTTAATGTAACAAATCTTTGTTTTCTCGGTTTCCCTTTATGTTGCCAATATTGGAAAGCCATCTTAATTGCAATTTCAACAGCTGTAGAACCAGAGTCTGAATAGAACACCTTCTTCAATCCTTCTGGTACAACCTCAATAATTCTTTCTGCTAATAAAATTGATGGAACGTTAGCAAGTCCTAACATAGTAGAATGAGCAATTTTATTTAATTGCTCACGAATTGCTTCATCTAATTCTGGCACTTGATGTCCGTGAACATTTAGCCAAATAGATGAAACCCCATCCCAATATTCATTTCCATTTACATCGTATAGCTTTCTTCCCTCTCCACGTTCAATAATGACAGGATCTTCTTCTAAATAATCTTTCATTTGTGTAAATGGGTGCCATACGTAAGCTTTATTTTTCTCTGATAATTCTTCATATGTATAAGATGATTTTTCAGTCGTATTACTATTCACAGTCACAATTGTCACCCCTAATGTTAACTAGTTTATAGATATAGTTAACATTAAATCCAAAAGACTGTCAATTATTTTTAAATTAAACAGTTCTTAAAAAAGAACAACTTATCATACGATAAGTTGTTCTACTTTCCATGCTGTATCTTTCCGATTTCTAAAATAATCTCTTCATCTTTTTTTCCTTCTGTATCAATTCCCAGTTGTTTTGCATGCTCAATTAATAAATCATGACGCTTCTCAAATCTAGCTGTGTTTACTTCTTTCGTAATTTCCTCTTTTGTTTTCTCATCAGTAGAAACTCCTAGTTTCGCAGCTGCTTTTTCCATCGACTTCTTCTCTTCCGTTTCTTTCACTTTCTTCACTTCTGATTGCTGGATTTGCTTTTGCTTCACCTGCTCTGATTCAGCTGCAAAAGCTGTGTAAATTCCAGCACTTCCGCCAATGACTAGTAAGGTGGTAAAAAGAATTAGTTTTTTCTTCACTCTTTTCTCCCCTTTCGAATTCATTATAACGCACATTTTTCAATGTTAAAACCTATCTCCTTTATTTCCCTAAAAAAATATTACACATTTTTATTGACATGTATGATGAATATATGATAAAAATTTAACTAACATCATATGAATCGGCGTTGATAGGATTTAGTAGTATTTCGATTTCTGATTTCAGAGAGCTGGTGGTCGGTGCGAACCAGTACAGAGCGAATTATGAATTACCCCCTGGAGCTTCTTTTACGAAACGTAAGGAGTAGTGAAAGACGGTTATAGACCGTTATGTCTAAAGAGTGGTGAAACGACACTGTTTCACAATTTAGGGTGGTACCGCGAATTTTTCGTCCCTGCATATATTGCAGGGGCGTTTTTTATTTTATTAACGCATATCATACGACCCTTTATTTTGTGATACATTCATTTTACAAGCTAGGGTGGTACCGCGATTTCTTCGTCCCTGCATAATTATATGCAGGGACGTTTTTTTATCCAATCATTTCCGTATCATATAGAAGTATTAACAAATTACCGGTAATTTGTCAAAAAATTCTAAAATTTAAAAGGAAATATACAATATTGGCGAATTTTATATAAAAAAGGCTATTCTCGATTAATTAGGAGGGGAAAACAATGGTTTCAAAAATTGAATCTGTTCTTTTAACAATTTTTATCTTTTTCTGTATTGGTTTTAGTGTTATTCAATTAGAAGTTTCACCGCATATCCCGATTTTATTCGGTATCGTTATTTTATTAGCGTTTGGGTTTATGAAAAAAATCTCTTGGTCTACTATGGAAAAAGGGATGATCAGTAGTATTTCAGCGGGGATTCCATCTATTTTTATTTTCTTACTTGTAGGCGTATTAATTAGTGTATGGATCGCAGCTGGAACAATTCCAACTTTAATGGTATACGGCTTCCAACTTGTATCTCCGAAAATTTTCGTTCCAACTGTTTTTGTTGTTTGTGCGATTGTTGGAACGAGTATCGGTAGTGCATTTACAACTGCTGCAACTGTAGGACTTGCCTTTATGGGCATGGGTAGTGCTCTTGGATACGATCCAGCGCTTATCGCTGGTGCAATTATTTCTGGTGCATTCTTTGGGGATAAAATGTCTCCTTTATCTGATACAACAAACTTAGCTCCTGCTGTAACCGGTGTAGATTTATTTGAACATATTCGTAACATGCTTTGGACGACAGTTCCAGCTTTCATTATTGCTTTTATTGCATATTTCATTTTAGGCAGTGGATCTGGAGGCAATGTTGATTTCACATCCTTTATTAGCACGTTAGAAAAAAATGCAACAATTTCTATCGTTACACTTATTCCAATTTTATTACTGTTCCTATTCGCATTCAAAAAGGTTCCAGCAGTTCCAACATTACTTGCTGGAATCGTAGTAGGAATCATTATTCTCTTTATTTTCAAACCTAGTACATCTCTAACTGATTTAATGAAAATTATGCAGGACGGTTACGTTTCTAAAACTGGCATAAAAGATATTGATAGCTTATTATCTCGCGGCGGTTTACAAAGTATGATGATGTCCGTTGCCCTTATTTTCCTAGCTCTTTGCATGGGAGGATTACTACAAGGGATGGGTATTATCGCGCAGCTGATGAATATCATCTCTAGCTTTGTTAAAAATAGTACACGCTTAATTATTTCTACTGCTTCAACTGCAATTGGTGTAAACTTCTTACTCGGCGAACAATACTTGTCAATCGTTTTAACAGGACAAGCATTCGCTAACAAATACGATGAAGTCGGTTTAGAACGTCGTAATTTATCACGAGTACTAGAAGATGCTGGTACAGTAATTAATCCACTCGTACCATGGGGTGTAAGTGGCGTATTCTTAACAAACGTCCTTAGCGTTCCAACATTCGATTACCTGCCATACGCAATCTTCTGTTTAGCTTGTCCAGTTGTAACCATTATCGTCGGCTTTACTGGATTCGGTCTTTCATGGAAAAAAGAAAAAGCAGTACCAGTTTCATAATATACAAGTAAAAAAAGGATTACCGATTGCGGTAATCCTTTTTTTATACAACACTTTACTATCTATTTGCTTTCTTTCTTCTAAATAACATAAGTAATCCCGCTCCAATAAATGCAAGACCCGCTCCAATTGTAGAAGCAACACTTGCACCTGTTTTCGGTAAATCACGTTCATCTTTGTCAGCTTCTTTATTTTCACTTACAGTTGTCGTTGTTTCTTTTGTATTTTGATCATCTGTTGTAGTTTGTCCAGATCCTGCATTGTTTCCACTATTACCTTCATTTGTTGGTGGTGTCGTTGGATTCCCTCCATTATTACCTTCACCTGTTGGTGGTGTCGTTGGATTCCCTCCATTATTGCCTTCACCTGTTGGTGGTGTCGTTGGATTTCCTCCATTATTACCTTCACCTGTTGGTGGCGTTGTTGGTTTTTCTCCACCATCGTTCTTCTTCGTTATATCAATTGCATATTTAGCAAATTCATTTTCAGATGGCCCAACATATGATATTTTCCCATCTTTCTTTATATACTTTTGTGCATTTGGTGAAGAATCAAATGTTGTATTTAATTTATCTGCAACAATCGGCTTAAATGTCCAGTTTTGATCGGCTGCCGGATTAATAACTGGTGTTTCTTGCATATACTTCACAATGATTTGACGTGTTTCATCTTGTGATTGGTATACAACTTCCCCTTTACTTACACCTGGGAACGTTTGGCTACTTCCACGATAGTTATTTGTAGCGACGATAAATTCTTGATTGTCAGCTACTGGCTTACCTTCATACGTCATATTTATAATACGATTCGTATTTGCATTTACAACTTTTCCATCTTTATCGTATTTCGCTGGTTGCGTCACATCAATTTCGTATTTTAAACCATCTAAAATATCAAAGTTATATGTAGGATAGCCTATATTTACTAACGGCTGTTCTTTCGTTTCCTTTGGATCAATTTTATTAAACTGACCTGCAGACATTTCAAGCCATTCTTTCACTTGCGCTCCATTTACTTTTACAGCATATAAAGTATTTGGATATACATATAAATCTGCAACGTTTTTAATTGCTAACGTTCCAGCTGGAATATCCGTATAATATGTAGCACCGTTTCGGCCACCTGCTTTAAATGGTGCGCCTGCAGATAAAACTGGTATTCCTTTATATTTACTATATTGTCCATTTTCAGCAAACAACTTTTCGACATACCATTTTTGGGCATTTGTCACAAGTTGCACAGAAGGATCATCTTGTACTAATGAGAAATAACTATTAATTGGCGCTGTCGTTTTTCCTACAGCTGTATTCACATAATCAATTGTCGCTTGATGATCATCTTTAATTTCATTAACTAAATTTTGATCAGATTGTACTAATGGGTTTCCTTTACTATCAGCAATCGGACGAAGTTGTGGCTTCGATTGCTCTTTTTGTACTTCCCATTTTCCGTTTACCTTTTTCAATTGCATATCAATAATACCTAAGTTACTTCCAAACACACCAGGCATTACAACTGGAACACCATTAAATACATCCTTCACTTCAGTATGTGAATGTCCCATTAATACTGCATCTACACCAGTAACTTCTGTTAAATAATACGATGCGTTTTCCATGCCAACGTTGTATCCACTCTTATCAACACCAGAATGCGCTAGTGCAACGATAACATCTGCACCTTCCGCTTTCATTTTCGGAACCATTTTCTTCGCTGTTTCAACTATATCTTTCGCTTTAACTTTTCCTTCTAAATTTGCTTTATCCCAGTTCATAACTTGAGGTGGAACAAATCCCATTACCCCAATTTTCACCTTCTGTTTTTGACCTGATTCATCTTCTACTTCTTTTTCAAAAATATGATATGGTTTAAAGTAATTTTGGTCGTTCTCTTCATTATTATCTTTATCATCTTTATAGACGTTCGAGTTAATAACCGGGAACTTTGTTTTACTAATCACTTTGTTTAAATAATCTAAACCATAGTTAAATTCATGATTCCCAAGAGAGATGACGTCATACTTCATTAAATTCATTACACGATATAATGGATGTGTATAACTAGGATCCACAGGATTTTTCGGATCGTTTATTTTATTCGCTACATAATCTCCAAGCGGTGTCCCTTGTAATGCATCTCCATCATCAAATAGGACAGAGTTCTTCGCTTCTTCACGTGCTTTATTAACAAGTGTTGCCGTTTGCACGAGACCTACTTTATTATCTGTTTTCGTTTGATAATAATCGTAATTCATTAAGTTAACATGAATATCTGATGTTTCTAGAATTCGTAAGTTAACTGTACTCTCCCCAGTATTCTCATCCGCATGAGCTGTTGTTGGCAATACTTGCGGCGCTATTACACCTATAGCAAGAGTTGCTCCAGCTAGCATTTTTTTTGACTTTTTCACAAAAAATCCCCCTTATACAATTACCAGAAATAATGAAATGAATCCCTATCGGTCCATAATCACATACCTTTTTTCTTCTATTAGAGACACGATTTTCATTTCATCCTGCGCTAACGAGTAGTCCCCTTAAACGCTCGATTAATGAAGACTAACAATTAACGGGAGATAAAGCTCCCACTAAGTAGCATTTCACCTTATCTGACATTATCATATATAAAACTCTTTCGTATCGTCAATATTTTTTGACAAACTTCAACAAATTTTCTGTAAAGTTATTGTAAACTTTTCATAAACATATAATATGCCCTTACATTGCTAATACTGCTGAATATGATACAATTACCAATTACAAGGAGGATGAATTTATGAAAAAAGTCATCTTAATAGTTGTTTGTCTCCTCCTTCTAATCATTTCTTATTCTAATTTTGACAAGAACGATGAGACAAAACAAAACGAACCTGAAGACAAAACAGAGAAAACATCTGCTCCAAGTTGGATTGATAAGCAAACAAACGACTCCTTTTATCACCTCGTATTAGGTGATTCACTCGCTAAAGGATATGGATCGACACAAGGTGGATTTGCTGAATTAGCTTCCAGACAAATAGAAGCACAAATTCATAAACCAATTACAGTAGAAAATCTTGGGATAAACGGCCTTACTACAGATCGTCTCGCTAAAAAAGTTCAATCAGAAGATGTAAAGCAAAAAATTAGAGCTGCAAATATAATTACGATTAATATTGGAGGAAATAATTTATTTCGCTTAAATCGTGATGTCGGTGTTATAGATGGTATTAAAATGTTAAATAAAGAAAAAGCTCATTTTGAAGCGGATATAAAAACTATTGTAAAGACAGTTCGAGATCAAAATCCGAACGCTTTACTCATTCTCTCAGAACTCTATAACCCGTTACAACTCGATGACTCCATCGCAAGTTATGCAGACATGTTTTTAGACGGATGGAATGAATCCGTTTATTCCATTTCAAAAGCAAATCAACCGTCTATCGTTTTACCAATTCGTAAATTAATATCGAATGATAAAAAAGATTTACTATTTGACCAAGTGCACCCAAATGATAACGGCTATGCGATTATTGCTAATACATTTACAAAGCAAGTGTTATCCTACAAATATTAAAGCTGCTGTGAAACAATTCTATTTTTATACCATGTCTTTTTTGTTACAATGAAAGTGGAAGGGGGCCTTTATATGGAATCACGCGAGTGGGAACGTATTGTTGATCATCTTCTTTCGCTAGTGCCTCTTTTTTATCGCAAATTTATGCTTCCTGGAGAATTTTCTTCTCAAAGACATATGCCGCCATCACATACACAAGTATTACTACTTTTGCATGAAAATGGCACATTAGCAGTTTCCGAAATCGGCAAGCGGCTAGCGATTTCAAGGCCTAACATGACACCTCTATTAAACAAACTTATTCAAGAGGAACTAATAGAGCGTCATTATAGCGAAAAAGATCGACGGGTCATTTTAATTTCTCTAACAGCTGAAGGGAAATTATTAGTAAATCAGTATCAGCAATTCATTTTAGACAAACTAAAAGAAAATTTCCAAACATTATCTGAGGAAGAGCGCGAAAAGCTCATTCAATCTCTTCAAACCATTCAAAATTTAATTTTGAAAACAAACGCATAAAGCTGCTTCTAAATAGAAGCAGCTTTATGATTCATAATAGTTACCGTAGTATACATTTGAATATGGCCATGTCGTTAAATATGGTTTTTGATCTTGCGTCGATTGTTGTGGTGGTATTTGTGGCAATTGCTGAAATTGTTGCTGTTGATACACTCCAACTTGCTGTCTCAGATCATTTACTGGATAATAATTTATATATGGGTATACTTGAGGTACATAGTAATAATACATCCATTCTCTCCCCCTTTTTCTTAAACATATTCAAAGGAGAAAATGAATGTGCCATTCTTTATATTTGTACAAGTGGTTCTCTCACTTTTTTCTTTCTGTTCTTCAAACGTAACTTACGATTCTTTTCATATAAATAATGCACAACGAAATATGAAACTACACCGAATACAACTCCTAAAATTGTCATTCCAATTAATACATATACTTCACTCTGTAATAAGCTCTTTAACATCGTGAAAATGTGACTTGAAAACAAGTCCGATATCGTGAATGGTTCATGATGTATTTTTTGTACATGAAATGGATAAATCATTTTCCCTAGCGCATACGCAAGCGGAAATAAAAACACTGGGAGAAACGATATTTTCCCAATAATATTGCCAATAACTGCAGCAGGAAATGATCCTTTTGCTAATCGAACGATTGGATAAAATATTACATATACGAGCGATGCTGTATAAATTACTAACATTTCTAAACCAAAACCAATAGCAAAACCTAACGACACTTTCTTTGCTCCTTCTGGCGATCGAAGCAACTTATAATATTGAAACTTTAATATTCTCCACATCCGCTGAAAAAACGAATATGTTTGCTTAGTTGTTTTCACTCTCATCATCTCTTTAACTATATTTTATATGTAGTATGTCCTTACACGCACTGAATAACAAATTTAGTTTTCTCTTTCTATTATAAATGATATAAAAATGATTAACCAAATATACATCCGACATTTTAATATAAAAAACCTTCCTTTTAGGAAGGTTCTTCTACATTATTAAATAAACTTACTAATAATGCTTTTTGAGCATGTAATCGATTACCAGCTTGCTCAAAAACGATAGACTGTGGTCCATCAATAATTTCTCCTGTTACTTCTTCTTCACGATGAGCAGGTAAACAGTGTAAGAAACGATATGTTTGCTTTGCATGCATAACAAGTTCTTTATTGATTTGATAAGGTTGAAATAAAGTATATTTCTCTTCTTCTCCATCTTGCCCCATACTCATCCAAACATCAGTATAAATAAAATCTGCTTCCTGTACCGCTAATTCAGGATTATGCAAAATTTCAATTTCAGCGCCTGTTTCTTTAGCAATCGCTAACGCTTTTTTAACAATTTCCTCATTCGGTTCATACCCTACGGGTGTTGCCACAGTCATATTCATTCCGACTTTTGCACTCGCTAACAGTAACGAATGACACACATTATTCCCATCACCTACATAAGCCAATTTAATTCCTTTAAATGTATTCACTTCTTCATATATCGTCATTAAATCGGCTAATGCTTGACAAGGATGATGATCATCCGTTAATCCATTAATAACAGGAATGCTCGATTCTTTTGCCAGCTCTTCTACATCCGCGTGTGAGAATGTACGTATCATAATCCCATCAATATAATGAGACAGTACTTTCGCAGTATCAGAAACGGTCTCTCCTCTTCCGATTTGCATCTCCTTCCCACTTAAAAACATTCCATGTCCTCCGAGCTGTACCATTCCTGCTTCAAAAGATACACGAGTACGAGTTGAATGTTTATCAAAGATAAGCCCTAATATTTTACCTTGTAATAAAGGCTCTTGCTTATTCTTTTTTAAATATATAGCGAACTCAATTAAAGAAATAATCTCTTCTTTCGTTAATTCTTCTAGTGTTAAAAGATCTTTCGTATTTAATTTCGGTACTTGTACAGTTGACATGAAATTTCCCCCTTATATGATTGATACGTTTTTTGTACAAACTACTTTTTTTATCATATATACTGCCTGTTCTAACTCTTCATTCGTTACAATGAGTGGCGGTAATAGTCTTATGACATTAGGCCCTGCTTGTAATACGAGTAGCCCGTCTTTTTCAAGTTGTTCTATAAAATTTGAAACTTCATGCTTACATTCGATTCCAATCATAAGCCCCTTGCCACGAATATTTTGAATACATTCGACATGACATAACTCTTCTTGCAATCTCTTTAATACGTATTCGCCCTTTTCCTGTACGTCTTTTAAAAAGGATGGTTCCTTGCTTACCTGTAACACTTCTTTCGCAGCAGTCATCGCAATATAATTCCCTCCAAAAGTTGAACCGTGTGATCCCGCATTAAAAGAAGAGCCAAGTTCTTTCCTACCAATTACTGCTCCAACGGGAATACCATTTCCAAGAGCCTTAGCGATAGTAACGATATCAGGTTTTATTCCCATCTGTTCGTAAGCGAATAGTGTTCCGGTTCTTCCTATACCCGTTTGTACTTCGTCTATAATAAATAGAGAACCGTACTTATTACATAATATTTCGATTTCTTTCAAAAAAAACGAATCAGCTAGTATGATTCCGCCCTCTCCTTGAACAACTTCTATCATTACTGCTGCAACTTCTTCATTCATTACTTCCTCTAATGCTTGTATATCGTTAAAAGGGATATGTAAAAAAGACGGAAGTAGTGGACCAAACCCTTCTTTCACCTTATCTTGACCTGTTGCACTCATCGTTCCAAATGTTCTACCGTGAAAAGACTGCTCACATGTTACGACTAGAGATTTTCCAGTATGCTTACGAGCTAGCTTTAAAGCTGCTTCATTCGCCTCTGCCCCGCTATTACAAAAAAACACATAATCTAATGCTGTATTTTCTGTTACTAACGATGCAACCTCTTCTTGTAAGGAGTTTGTAAATAAATTCGATATATGCCATATGTCTCTAAGTTGCTTTTCAACCGCCTTTACAACAGTAGGATGACAATGTCCTAAATTACATACTCCAATACCGGAAGTGAAATCTACATATTGCTTACCATGTTTATCAATAACTTTCGTTCCATTCCCCTTTACAAACTCAACGTTTCTTCTTCCATACGTTTGAAAAAGATGACTCGTCATACGATACTCACGCCTTTCGTTACCGTCGTTCCGATACACTCACCTGTGACCTTAGTAAAATCCTTTGTACCATTCACAATACTTACCTTTTGTACTCCCATTTTTAATGATGTAAGTGCCGCCCGTACTTTCGGAATCATCCCGCCTGTAATAACACCTTTTTCTATAAAAGTAACAATTTCAGGTTCATCTGTTTTTTTTACTAATTTTCCTTCATGTAATATCCCATCTACATCTGTAATGAAAATAAGTTCTTTTGCGGATAGCGCATCCGCAATCCCAGCTGCAGCAGTATCCGCATTTATGTTATACACCTCATTACCATTTATTCCGATTGGGGCAATAACAGGAATATAATTCATATCTATTAATTTTTTTAATAAGGTTGTTTCTACATAACTTACCTCTCCTACATATCCTATTTCTTCGCTGACAGGTTGAACTTGAAGTAAATTACCATCACACCCTGAAAGCCCTACGGCCAGTAAATTATGCTTTTGTAAATTCATTACAAACTTTTTATTTGTACTACCACATAGCACCATTTGAACAACATCCCTCACTTCTTTTGGTGTTACTCGTAATCCATCTCTTTTTTCCACTTTGATATGACACTCTTTTAATTTGGCATCAATTTCTGGTCCACCACCATGGACAATCACTACCTTATACTTCTGTTGCAATTTCTTTATACAATCAAAAAACACATGATTTAATTGATTCAACATACTACCGCCGCATTTAATTACGATATAATCACTCATCTTCTCTCTCCTTATGTACGATAACAAGCGTTTATTTTTACATAATCATAACTTAAGTCGCATCCCCAAGCTGATCCGGTCTCTTTTCCTACATGTAAATACACATCAATAATAATTTCATGTTCTTTTAATTTCTTTTTCATTTCCTCTTCAGAAAATATTTGAGGTTCACTATTTTTTAGCACAACGATAGATTGAAGAGTAATATCAATTGTATTTGGATTAATCGTTACTTCACTTTGTCCAATACTGCTAATAATTCGCCCCCAATTTGGGTCTTCACCGTGTATTGCGGTTTTCACAAGACTTGAACCAACTATTTGCTTTGCAATTTTCTTTGCCTCTTCACTCGCTTTAGCCCCTAACACATTTACTTCTATTAACTTCGTAGCACCTTCACCATCTTGTGCAATTTTTTTTGCTAAATCTTCACATACCTTCTGTAAAGTAAATACGAAAGTTTCCCAATCTGTGTGTTCCATATTGATTGGTTTCGTTTCCGACAATCCACTTGCCATAACGATGACCATATCATTTGTAGAAGTATCTCCATCTACCGTAATTTGGTTAAATGTATGATTCGTAATTTGTGATAATGCTGTTTGCAATACTTCATGCTCTATATTGGCATCTGTTGTAATAAAACTAAGCATCGTTGCCATATTCGGATGAATCATTCCTGAACCTTTAGCAACACCAGCGATAGTCACTTCTTTTCCATCAATAATCATCTCATAACAAGTTTCTTTCGTTATAAGATCCGTCGTTAAAATTGCTTCACAAAAAGAATGAGCTTCACTTACTTCTTTTGTCGGTATAAGAGATGTAACTCCCTTGCGGATGCTATCCATCGGTAAAGGTACTCCAATTACACCAGTTGAACCGACCGCAACGTAATTTTCTTTCATCCCAAAATGTTCTGCCCCTAATGCGCGCATCTCGTAAGCGTCTTGCAAACCTTTCATTCCTGTACAAGCATTTGCATTTCCGCTATTAACGATAATTGCTTGTAATTTCCCTTCAGTTGCTATACTATCTTTCGTTACTTGCAGGGGTGCTGCTTGTATTTGATTTGTTGTATAAACAGCGGCGCACGATGCTGGTACGTCACAAACGATTGCACCTAAATCCTTTTTCTCCTTTTTCAAACCATTTCTAGTACCGATTGCCGAGAAGCCTTTCGGCGTTACAATTGAACCACTTTCTAATTTTGTAATAGACGCTACTTTAATCATCATGTCCCCCTTATGGATAAAGCGGCATATGCTGTAAACCTGTTGTCTCTTCCAATCCCGCTAATACATTTGCGTTTTGAATCGCTTGCCCAGCCGCACCTTTCATCATATTGTCTATAACAGAAACGACCGTAACTCTTTCTGTTCTTTCATCGTAAGCTACCCCAATATCACAATAATTTGAGCCCCTTACTTCTTTCGGACTTGGAAATTCTCCATGAGAGCGAACTCGAACGAAAGCTGAGTATTCATACGTTTCTTCATACAATTTTTGAAGCTGCTCTATTTTCATTTCCTTTTTCACTTTCGCATAAAGTGTAATCATAATCCCCCGTGATATCGGTATTAAATGTGTACTAAACGTGATTGGCTTCATTTCACTATTCCACTCTGCAAGCATTTGCTCAATCTCAGGAATATGCTGATGCTGATTAACTTTATAAATGTGTAAGTTATCATATAACTCAGGAAAGTGAGCCATTGTTGTTGGCGTTTTGCCCGCTCCAGATACTCCTGATTTCGCATCAATAATAATGGAATCTTCTTCAATTATGCCGCTACGCATTAACGGCGCTATCGCTAATAATACAGCTGTAGCAAAACATCCTGGGTTTGCAATTAAATCTGCATTTTGAACCTCAGACCTTTTCCATTCACTTAGCCCATATACTGCTTTCCTAAGAATTTCTTCTTGTGCAGCTGGCCTTTTATACCACAGTTCATATGATGAGGGATCTATCATACGAAAGTCTCCAGATAGGTCAATTACTTTTAAACCTACCTGTAATAACTTTGGAGTTAATTCTGCCGATACACCTGCTGGGGTTGCTAAAAATACAATTTCTGCTTCCTTCTCTATTTCCTCCACATCAATTTCTTGTAACGTATGGACAAGGATATTTCGAAAATGTGGATATACATTCGCTATACACTCACCAACTTGCGAAAAAGAATGGAGAGATGCTATCGAAAAATACGGATGCTGCTCTAATAACCGAATTAATTCAATACCTCCATATCCAGTTGCTCCAATAATTGCGACTTTCATAAGTTCCTCCTCATATTGATTCTTTAAATTAAGTATGATTATAATATTGTATATTTATAGAGTCAATTAAATATTTATAAATTTTTTAAAACTAAAAAACTTAATTTTACTAGAAAAATAATATACTCAACCGAATTTTTATACAAAATAGTGCATGGTAGTTTTTTTATTTCACTTCAAGTACAATAAAACAATACATACGTACATACAGGCGGGGAAAAATATGAACGAAAAGTTAATTGAGAAAATGATTATAAAAAGTTTTCAACAATATCAATGCAGTCCAATATCAAAAGAAGATCAGGAAATGCTAGTGAAACATATTCAAACGGTGACTCATTCAAATATTGAAATTGATTTATACGAGGAGATTGAGGATATTGTTTATGATTATGTGACTGGAAAACAATAAAAAATAGGAGATTTCCATGTGGAAATCTCCTATTTTTTACTTAATGATTTACCTGCTACACGTTCAAACAAACCTGGGAATAAAGCATAAAGTTTTGGGCCAATTCCCATCCACTTCGGTAAGTTTACTTCACGTTTTTTCGTGTGCATCGACTTTACGATTTGTTCTGCTACGTATGTTGGTTTTAACATGTAACGTCCCATATTCTTTACATATGTACCAGATTGATCCGCTATTTCAAAAAAGTTTGTATCTATCGGACCTGGATTAATCGCTGTAACATAAATATCTGTATTCGCTAATTCCATGCGTAAACTATTCGTAAATCCTAATACAGCATGTTTCGTTGCTGCATACGCACTTGATTTCGGAGTTGCAATTTTTCCGGCAAGTGAAGCAATATTAATAATATGTCCTTCGCTTCTTTTTACCATATAAGGTAATACCACTTTCGTACAAGCTACTAGTCCAAATACATTTACTTGGAACATATCCTTTACTTCATCCATTGATGCCTCTTCAAACGTTTTAAAAATACCAAAACCCGCATTGTTTACCAATATATCAATACGTCCCACTTCTTGTAATACCTTTGAAAAAACAGATTGTATTTTCGTCTCTTCACTTACGTCTAATACATAATAATAGCAAGGCGTATCATAAGTTTTTTTTATTTTGTCTGCTAACGCTTGTAGTTTCTCCTCTGTTCGAGCCATTAATACTGGAGTCGCTCCCTGCTCTGCAACTTGCATTGCAACTTGCTCTCCAATTCCACTAGAAGCGCCTGTAATGACGATTACTTTTTCTTGTAAGCGTCCTGTCATTGCTGTCACCTACTTTGCATAATAAATCAATTGTTGCGAAGATTCATCAATCATCACTTGTTGATTATATGCTAAAAAGTCTAATTGTCCAACAGTTTCGGAGATAGTAAGCGGCAATTGTTCTTTATATAATACTGGAAATAGCTTCACACATACTTCAAATGCTGTCATCGGTTTTTCCTTTAATAACTCAAGTACTTTAAATGCACGTGTTTCTTGCTTTTGTAACCTCGTTTCAATAAGTTGTTTCACATTTAGAACATCTTCCCCATGCCCTGATAAAATACGTGAAATATTCATTTCACTTAAACGTTTTAACGTTTGATTGTATTGTAGCAATGGACGTGCTCTTTCCGTTTGCCCTTCATATGGTGGTTCTAATATTGGATTTGAAGAAATATGACTAATGAGAGCATCCCCACCAATTAATATCCCATCGGATTCTCTATATAAAGAAATATGAGTAGAAGCATGACCTGGGGTTTCAATTACTGTAAACCCAGGTAAAGAATCAATACGATCCCCCTCTCTCACAGTATATGTTAACGATCTATTACAAGAATATTTAAGTGTCCTTGTCGTCAATAATGCCTCGTCATTCAAAAATGCTGCTGGAACACCGAACTGCAAGGCTGTCTCTCTAAAAAACTCATGATACCGCTTTAAAAACTCTGGATTTTGCGTGATCCACGGCTCATTCCAAGGGTGTCCAATAATATTCGTTTTCTCAGAAAATATATTTAAAAGTCCACAATGATCCGCATGATGATGCGTAATCACTACCGTTTCAATATCTTCTATCGTATAACCTAATGTACCTAATTGACTTTCTAACGCATTTTTTGCCTCTTCTGTATTCGTCCCTGTATCAATTAATGTTAATGTCTCCCCCTCAACTAAAAACACATTCACAGTCTCAACTGCAAATGGCACAGGAATCTCCATTCGGTGAATCGCCGTCATGCTTAGCCCCCCTGACTCTTTCCGGTTCAAAAATGAATACCTCTTCAGTTTACAACTTCTACATAAATTTGTCATTATTTTCAGATAAAAAGAGGTGTTTTCTATAAAAAACCGAATGTATGTACATTTATAAGTATTTCTAACCAAGTTTAAAGGAGGAACATCATGTCTATTCAAAACATATCCTTTCTCGGTGCAGGCTCTATTGCCGAAGCGATTATTGGTGGATTGTTACACGCAAATGTAGTTAAAGGAGAACAAATTACCGTAAGTAATCGTTCTAACGAGACAAGGTTACAAGAGCTACATACAAAATATGGTGTCAAAGGTACGCATAACAAAAAAAAACTACTTGCTAATACAAATATTCTTTTTCTAGCAATGAAACCAAAGGATGTTGCAGAAGCGCTTACCCCTCTTAAAGAATATATAAATAAGGATTTGCTTATTATTTCGTTATTAGCAGGTGTTTCTACTCACTCGATTAGAAACCTACTTCAAAAAAACGTTCCGATCATTCGTGCAATGCCAAATACATCTGCCGCTATTTTAAAATCAGCTACCGCTATTTCGCCTTCAAAACATACAACAGCGGAACATATTCAAACTGCAAAATCTTTATTTGAAACGGTCGGTCTCGTCTCTGTTGTAGAGGAAGAAGATATGCATGCTGTGACTGCATTGTCTGGAAGTGGACCAGCTTATATTTATTACGTAGTAGAGGCGATGGAAGACGCCGCAAAAAAAATTGGTTTAAAAGAAGATGTTGCAAAATCGCTTATTCTTCAGACGATGATTGGTGCTGCTGAAATGCTAAAAGCAAGCGAAAAACACCCTTCTATTTTGCGAAAGGAAATTACATCTCCTGGCGGAACTACCGAAGCAGGCATTGAAGTATTACAGGAAAATAAATTTCAACAAGCACTCGTTTCTTGTATTACACAGGCAACGAAACGATCACATGATCTTGGAAAAACATTGGAACAACTCACAAAAGAAAAATAAAAATGGAGCTCAATCTTACTTGAGCTCCATTTTTTATCATCATATACTTTTAGTTATTACTCTTTCCAAAAATCTCTTCTTGTAGACGACGACCTGTCGGTGTTGCTGCAAGCCCGCCTTCAGCTGTTTCACGAAGTGCTACTGGCATCGTTTGTCCGATTCTAAACATTGCCTCAATCACTTCATCACATGGAATTGTACTCGTTACACCAGCTAATGATAAATCCGCTGAAATCATCGCATTTGAAGCACCCGCTGCATTACGCTTTACACAAGGTACTTCTACAAGTCCTGCAACAGGATCGCACACTAAACCAAGCATATTCTTTAATGAAATTGCCATCGCTGTAGCTGCTTGATCTGGTGTTCCACCAGCCATCTCAACTGCTGCTGCCGCTGCCATTCCACTTGCTGAACCAACTTCTGCTTGGCATCCTCCTGCCGCACCAGAAATACAAGCATTATTCGCAACTACCATACCGAAAGCTCCTGCTGTAAATAAAAATTCAATCATTTCTTCACGTGTAGGTTGTAATTTTTCTTTCAGTGCAAACAGTACACCTGGCACTGTTCCAGCAGAACCTGCTGTTGGTGTTGCACAAATAATCCCCATCGCCGCGTTTACTTCATTTGTTGCAACAGCTTTACTCACTGCGTCCAAAATCGTATCTCCAGATAAGCCTTTTCCGCTCTTCATATACGCTTGAACTTTTACAGCATCACCGCCAGTTAAACCAGTTGGTGATTTCACGCCGCGAATACCACGTTCTACTGCTTGTTCCATCACGACTAAGTTCTTTTCCATACCAGCAATTACTTCTTCACGTGAAATATGTCTTGTTTCCATTTCACATTGAATCATAATTTCTGCGATTTTTACATTTTGTTCTTTAGCTTGCGCCACTAGTTCCGCTGCGTTCCGAAACATGGTGTGTCCCCCCTGCAATTAATCCATAATAGTTACTTGACAAATATTTTGTTGCCCTTTTATTTCTTCAATCACTTCATCTGCTAACAATTCATCTGTTTCAATGACCATAAGCGCTCTTCTTCCTTTTTCTTTACGAGAAACGCTCATTGTACTAATGTTAATCTCGTGTTTCGCAAGAATGGAAGCTACAGCTGCGATAGCACCAAAGCGATCGTTATTTACAATAAGTAGTGCTGGACTCGTGCCTGTTAATTGAAGATCGAATCCGTTTAATTCTACAACTTCAATTTTACCGCCACCAATTGAGCAAGCAACAACTTCAATTTCCTCTTCACCTTTATACAGACGAATTTTCGCTGTATTTGGATGCGGAGCATTTGCATCTTCTTCAATGAATTCCACTTCAATCCCGCGTTCTTTTGCAATATCTAACGCACTTGGAATACGTAAATCATCTGTTTCAAATCCAAGTATTCCACCGATTAGCGCTACATCCGTACCGTGACCACGGTATGTTTTTGCAAATGAACCATATAATGAAATGCTAACTCTCTCTGGCTCATGACGAAACAGCTGACGAGCAACTTGCCCCATTCTTGCCGCGCCTGCTGTATGTGAACTTGATGGACCAATCATAACCGGACCAATAATATCAAACACTGAGCGGTACTTCATCATAACTCCCCCTAAACCTCTATGAAAAAAATTTATTCTACTATTTTATTAAGCTGCCACATTTGTTGCTGTTCCAGTTCTACCACGAATTTGTTCCGCTGTACGAATTGGATAGTTTTTGAATAAAATGAACCAATATCCTGAAATAATACCAGATACCATAATACATAAGAAATATAGCATTACTTTCATTTAAAACGATATAAGATAACCAGCAATAAATCCTGGTAGCAATCCAAAGTTTAACACAGAAGCCATTGCAAGCATAGCATAAACAGGTGATATAACCATTGCTAATACAACTAAAATTTGCACCCGCTACTCAACCTAGACTACCTGCTGATGTTCTGAACTCTTTTAAAGAGTGGTATACCAATTAAATCCCCACCAACTTATTATTAAAAAAGCTTCTACTAAAGCACTTGCAACAGCTACACTAGCTAATCATACCGTTTAGCTAAAAAGTAAAAAAGACTTAGTACAAATAATGATATCTTTCCTATTATAATCTCCATATTACTCTCTCATGTTTTAGTCAACTTCACTTGTTACGACAATGACTAATATGCATGTGACTTATAATAAATTGTAATCTGCCCTCATTATAGCTTGTTTTTTATAAAACGCTTACTTTTGTTGAATTTTAAAAGTTCTGAATAAAAGTCCCTTTCTGCTATTTGTATTACTTGTATGTCATCTGACTTATATAACAGTTTTACTAAATAATCATTATTACGTATTTTTATCCTATATATTCAAACCATTCTAAGTTTCTGTATCATCCAAGTTTAAGTATAAAATAATAACAGTTTTATTTTTAAAATTTTTTAGACATAAAAAAATGGTAACCTAATGTTACCATTTTTCAAAAAATCATTATTTTTCTACTGGAAATGATTTTAAATCTGTCGCTATTTCTGTATTAGGGAATAACTCTCGTGCCTCTTTCAATAATTCCTTATATGTATCTCCTTGATAACGAGAACTAATGTGAGTTAATATTAATCGTTTCGCATTTGCATGAAGTGCAATGCTCGCAGCTTGCTTAGATGTGGAATGAAAATAATCATGCGCTTGTTGTTCATCGTCTGCCGCAAAAGTTGCTTCATGAACAAGTACATCAGCATTTTGTGCTAGCTCTCTACTCGCTTCGCAATATCGTGTATCACCTAAAATGGTAATAATTCTTCCCTTTTGAGGCGGACCGATAAAATCTTTTCCATTTAGTATCGTACCATTCTCTAATTCAACTACTTCTCCATCTTTTAAACGCTTAAAGATTGGCCCTGGTTTCACTCCCATTTCGAGCAATTTATCGACTAAAAGAACACCTTGTATATCTTTCTCTACAATACGATATCCAAAACATTCAATGCCATGTGACAATTTTTTCGTTTCTACATAAAACTCATTATCTTCAAACACAGTACCTTCTTCTGTTATCTCAACGATTTCAAGTGGATATTTCACATGTGTCGTACTTACTGATAATGCCACTTCAATAAATTGTTTAATTCCTTTCGGTCCGTACACTGTTAATTTTGTTGTTCCACCTTGAAACGAACGGCTACCCAATAAACCCGGCAATCCAAAAATATGATCGCCATGTAAATGCGTAATAAATATTTTTTCAATGCGGCGTGGACGTACAGACGTATGTAATATTTGATGTTGCGTCGCCTCGCCACAATCAAATAACCAAGTCTGTCCTCGTTCTTCTAACAACTGCAAAGCAATTGCTGAAACATTCCTTCCTTTTGAAGGAACACCTGCACCAGTTCCTAAAAATACAAATTCCACTTTCTTTCCTCCAGCTCTTTATATAATCTATCTTTCATCTTACGGAATGTTATTTCAAATGGCAAATTGAATTTACATAACCAATCATCTAGACAACTATATAACACGAACATTATACTTAAAAAAATTAGCTATCGTTCGTGTTTTGTGGTAAAATGATTGTACTACATTTTAAGGGAGCGTTTTATTATGAAAGAAGTATTTCGTTTACAAACTGATTTTTCATCTTCATTTGATCGCTGGGTAAGTTCTTTCGTGTCTGATCACCCAGCACAATTAGAATGGACGACTTTAAAAGAATTAATCCATGAATATACAACATCACATACAAATGAGACATTACCAACATATATTTCTTCAGCTTTAACATATTACGCACAACGCGTTTCAACAACAAGTAACTCAGAAATTGTTATTTTTGAAAATCCTACAATCTCATAATCTATTATAAAAAGCACTGTAATGAGTGCTTTTTATTTATGTTCATTATTTTTTATTTTTCCAACTTATTCTCAAAAAATACAACTTATTTCATACTATATACCCTTCATAAATCTATTTGATTTTTCAAAAAAACAGATTAAAAAGATATTGACACTACGATTTTACAGTGCTAACATTCAACATGTAATTGAATATGGTCTCTGTTAGGTGAGGCTCCTGTATAGAGAAACGCTGCTGCCCAAAAATGTCGAGAGACGCCAATGGGTCAACAGGAAAGGTCGGAATGAAGGCCTTTTTTAACGTAGCTGGTTTCAGTACCTATGCTATACAGTGCTAAAACTCAACGAGGGAGAGGTGCATGTATTTTGTCATACACAAAAACTGTTTTTAGCTATGTTTACTAACAGGCTTTCGTGTGGACGTTTTTTAACTGTGAATTCAGACCTTTACTCGTTGTGAGTAAAGGTCTTTTTATGTCTTTATGCACCTGACTATGAAACAAACATAGCATATTCAGAAACTATTAAATTGTGCGGAGGTGAGGAACAGTGGCAAGTGATGATTCGGCCCAGATACCCATATGTTTTACGTTAATATTTCATCATGTAGGTAGGAAAGAAGCTGTTCCTCCTAATTTTAAATAGTCGAGTAACAGATTGTTTCCTCCTTCATGACAAAGGAGGAACTACCGATGTTAAATTTACAAAGACAAGAAACAAAGCATGCTTACGATCAAGATAGCATGCAAACAAATAACAAAGTATTAGTGGAAGTTGCAACACAAGATATAAACTCTGCATTAAAACTTCTAGAAACTACAGAAAATGGACTCTCTAAACAAGAAGCGTCCCGTAGACTTTCTTTATATGGTCCGAACGAAATTGCTCATAATAAAACGTTGCCTTGGTACATCCAATTTCTGCTGGCATTTAAAAATCCATTTATTTTTGTTTTATTAGCTCTTGGAGCGCTCTCTTTTTTCACAGATGACATGCAAGGAACAATTGTCGTATCTGTAATGGTACTTCTAAGTTCAACGATTCGCTTTTTACAAGAATTCCGCTCTCAAAAAGCCGCGGATAAATTAAAGGCTATGGTTAGAACAACCGCGAGCGTCTTTAGAATAGATGGATTTGTACACGAAACAAAAAACGTAACGAATTTAAATCGAAATTATACAATAGAAATTCCAATTGAAGAACTTGTACCTGGCGATATTATTTCACTTTCAGCCGGTGACATCGTTCCAGCTGATGTGCGTATTTTATCGGCTAAAGATTTATTTGTTAATCAGTCTTCATTAACTGGGGAAGCACTTCCTGTAGAAAAATACGAAAACTGCTACCATACAGAAAGCAAGCATATCTTACCGAAAAATATGAAAAAAAATTTCAATCCACTCGATATGGAAAACCTTTGCTTTATGGGTACGAATATTGTAAGTGGTAGCGCAAATGCTGTTGTCGTTTCAACAAGTACCGATACGTATTTCGGCTCTTTAGCGAATAAAGTAATCGGAAAGCGCGCAGAAACAAGCTTTGATAAAGGTGTAAACAAAGTAAGCTGGCTCTTAATTACATTCATGCTTATTATGGCGCCCATTGTCCTTCTCATTAATGGATTCACAAAAGGTGATTGGCAAGAAGCTTTCTTCTTCGCTATCGCTATTGCAGTTGGTCTTACACCTGAAATGTTACCAATGATTGTAACTGCTAATTTAGCTAAAGGTGCTGTGAACATGTCTAAGCAAAAAGTTATTGTAAAACAGCTAAATTCTATTCAAAACTTAGGCGCGATGAACATTCTTTGTACAGATAAAACTGGGACATTGACAGAGGATAAAGTTGTTCTTGTTAGACATTTAGATCCTACTGGTAATACATGCGATCGTGTATTACAGTTTGCATATTTAAATAGCTTCTATCAAACCGGATTGAAAAATTTAATAGATAAAGCTGTTATTGAGCATACAGAAGAAAAACAAAAGTTCGACCCTTCAACGTTTCAAAAACTAGATGAAATTCCATTTGATTTTGCCCGCCGTCGCATGTCCGTCATCGTCAAAGACATCTCAGGTGAACATACAATGGTTTGTAAAGGTGCCGTAGAAGAAATTTTATCCATTTGTAACTACACTGAATCAAACGGAAAGATTGTTCAACTTACCGAGGAAATGCGCTCAAATGTCAAACAACTAAGTGAGACATTGAATGGCGAAGGTATGCGTGTAATTGCTGTAGCTTATAAAAAAGATAGAAAAATAAATGATAAAGAGTACACGGTAAAAGATGAAACTAATATGATTCTCGCTGGATATATTGGCTTTTTAGATCCACCGAAACCATCTGCAGCTGTTGCTATTCAAGCATTACAGAAACATGGTGTACAAGTAAAAATTTTAACTGGTGATAATGAAATTGTTACAAAAAAAGTTTGTAAAGAAGTTGGATTGGATATTGGTGAGCCTATCCTTGGCTACGAGATCGATTCTTTACCAGATAAAGCATTAGCAAAACTAGCCGAAGAAACAGCAGTGTTCGCAAAACTAAATCCAATACAAAAATCTCGCATTATTCGTGCCTTACAGGGGAACGGTCATACAGTAGGTTATATGGGGGATGGTATTAACGATGCCGTAGCACTACGTGATGCTGACGTTGGAATATCTGTTGATACTGCAACTGATATCGCAAAAGAGTCTTCCGATATTATTCTACTTGAAAAAAGTTTAACTATATTAGAATCGGGTATTTTAGAAGGACGCACTACGTTTGGAAATATTTTAAAATATATTAAAATGACGGCTAGCTCTAACTTTGGAAATGTATTTAGTGTGTTAGTGGCAAGTGCTTTCATTCCCTTTTTACCGATGCTTGCCATTCACCTTTTAATTCAAAACTTGCTTTACGATATTTCACAGCTGTCTATTCCATGGGACAAAATGGATAAAGAATTTTTAGAAAAACCGAGAAAATGGGATACTGCAAACTTACGGAACTTCATTATTTGTATCGGTCCAATTAGTTCCATATTTGATATTATCACATACGTAGTCATGTGGAATGTCTTCGGTGCAAATACACCTAGCGAACAATCATTATTCCAATCTGGTTGGTTTGTCGTTGGACTGCTCACACAAACTTTAATCGTTCACATGATAAGAACACAGAAGATTCCATTCATTCAAAGTACTGCATCAGCACCGGTACTTTTATTAACCGCTTGTATTATGGCAATCGGAATTTATATTCCATTCTCACCGCTTGGTGCGGCCATTGGTTTACAAGCATTACCACTTAGCTATTTCCCTTGGCTAGTAGGAATACTATTAGGCTATGCTTTCTTAACACAATTCCTGAAAAAAGTTTATATTAAAAAGTTTCATAGCTGGTTATAAAGTGAAACTTTAATCAGTGGGGGGGTTTTTCATCCCCCACTGATTATTAGCCCACACCAATCGGGCTTTTACGGGCAGCCCGACCCCCACCTAACTGTTTTGTTTTCGCTTAATTTTGAGGTAGGGGTCTTACTGCCCGCAAATAGCGGGATAAAAACGAGAATGAGTGGGTACTCCTCACTCATTCTTAAAAACATAACACGTACTTATATGTATGGAGGTGACCATGATGGTATGGTATGACATTGTATTAAGATTATTTATCGCAATTATTATAGGTGCTTGCATCGGAATGGAAAGGCAATGGAGACACCGGATGGCCGGTTTACGGACAAATGCTCTCGTATCACTTGGTGCCTGTATATTTGTTTTATTATCCGTCATGCTTGATCATGATGCTAGCCCCTCACGTATTGCTGCTCAAGTTGTTAGTGGGATTGGCTTTTTAGGAGGCGGTGTGATTATCCGTGACGGTTTTAGTATTAGAGGATTAAATACTGCTGCTACTTTATGGTGTGCTGCTGCTGTCGGTACTCTTACAGGCGCTGGTTTTCTCCTTGCAGCTATATTAGGTGCAACCGGCGTTTTACTAGCAAATATACTACTTCGCCCGATCGCTCTCTTTATGAATAAAAAATCAAAAGAAGAATCACCTGAACAAACAAACTACTTCCTTTCTCTTACTTGTTCCGAAGAAAATGAAGCACATATTCGTTTTTTACTCATGCACATGGTAAGTACAGAAGGTCTCGGTTTAAAAGAGTTATATAGTGAAGATGTAGATTCTAAGCAAAAAGTCTGTATACAGGCTACATTACATTGCAAGACAAATGCGGCTATCTTAATTGAAAAAATAATAAGTAGAATGTTATTAGAATCTGGCGTTACTGCTGCTGGGTGGAAGACTTCTTTAAATTTAGAAGCGAGTTAAATATGAAAGGTGTCATGCTATTTACTACTTCATGACACCTTCTACATAAACTTATTTTCTAACTTTTGTTGAAACGACTTCTCTTGCTTACGTAGTAGTTGACTACCTCGTTGTAAAAGCGGTGTTCCATACTTATCATTAATTTGATCAATGACAGCAAGTAACGGTTCTTTTTTCGCATCCTCTTCAAATGAAAACAAATCTAATTGTTTCACCGATTCTGTCTTCCACTCTATTTCAGTAGCTGTAACACCTAGTAAACGAACGGAATCACCATCCCAATGTTGCTTCCATAAACGGGATGCTGCTTGAAAAATATCGTGTTCTTCCCAAATGGCATTTTTCAATTGCTTACTCCGTGTTACCGTTCGCCTATCATGGTATTTAATCATAATTTGAATATTATAGCTGACAAGAGTTCGCTTTTGTAATCTTTTACTCACTGATTTTGATAAACGTTCTAACATATCAAGTAACTCTTTCTCTTCATCCATATCCTTTGAAAAGGTCGTCGAATTACCGAAACTTTTATGCTGTCCCATTTGACTCGGATCAACTTCTCTATCATCCATACCTTTTGCACGCCTTTGTAAATCAACACCGTGCTTTCCAATTTTAGCGCGAATGATATGCTCGTCTCCCTTTGCCAATTGTTCAATTGTCTGTATATGAATATCATTTAATTTTTCAGCTGTTTTCTCACCAATTCCATGCATGGCTCCAACTGGAAGTGGCCAAATCAATTCTGGAATATCACGTTTTCGAAGTACAGTAATACCAAGAGGCTTTTTCATATCTGAAGCGGTCTTTGCTAGAAAAAGATTTGGAGCAATCCCAATACTACACGGAAGCTGTAGCTCTGTTAACAACGCTTGTTGAATCATCTTTGCTATTTCAAGAGGCGAACCGAGTGCATAGCAATCTGTAATATCTAAATATCCTTCATCTATAGAGACTGGTTGTATCTTTTCTGTAAAACGGGAAAGGATTTGAAACATTTGAAATGAAGCTTCACGATATAATGTGAAATTAGGACGCCTTACAACTAATTGTGGGCATAACCTTTTCGCTTCCCAAAGAGGCATCGTCGTACGTATTCCATATTCTCTCGCCTCATAACTACACGTTATAATAATTCCTTTTCTCTCTTTTTCATTTCCAGCAACCGCTAATGGCTTTCCTTGTAATGATGAATCATGAGCAATTTCAACAGATGCGAAAAAACAATTCATATCCACATGTAAAATAACACGGCCATTTTTCGGATACATTTCTCGCATAGTACTACCCCCTCCAAAGAACATTTGTTCCTTCATTATACCAAATTCATGTACAATATAATAATTACTTATTCTTTTCATCCTTATTTTTGCTATACTTAATACGAAATATGGATATCATTGTAAAAAGAGTGACTTATTATGAAATCTAATAGTAAACTTAACTATATCTTTCTCATTACTATATTAATCCTCTTAATTAATTACTTACTACTCCCCATTTTTAATATTAATACAGCTGGACTCCTCCCTCGTTTACTAAGTATCGTAACAACTTATATACTGCCATGGATTTTCTTATATTGGTTTATCCGCCTAGTGAAAGCAGTTGAATCAAAATAAAAAAGACGTGTAAACCATAATTGGTTCACACGTCTTTTTTATTTTATTACTTCGCTACTTCTTCAATAATTGCAACAACTAATTCTGCTGTTTTCGCTAATTCTTCAACAGGAATCTTCTCGTTTGTTGTATGAATTTCTTCATAACCAACCGCTAAGTTAACTGTTGGAATACCGTGTCCTGCAATTACGTTTGCATCACTTCCGCCACCACTTTGGTGAAGAGAAGGTGTGCGACCAATTTTTTCAGCTGCACGTTTTGCAACTTCTACAACGTGGTCGCCATCAGCAAATTTAAATCCTGGGTACATAACGTTTATTTCAACGTCTGCTTGACCACCCATATCTTTTGCAGTTGTTTCAAATGCTTCTTTCATTTTCGCAACTTGTGCTTCCATTTTCTCGTTGATTAAAGAACGAGCCTCTGCAAAGATTTGTACATGATCACAAACGATATTTGTTTGTGTACCACCTTCAAAACGTCCAATATTTGCAGTCGTTTCAGAATCAATACGACCAAGTGGCATCTTCGCAATTGCTTTCGCTGCGATCGTAATTGCAGATACACCTTTTTCTGGTGCTACACCAGCATGAGCTGTTTTCCCGCGAATAATTGCGTTCACTTTCGCTTGTGTTGGAGCTGCAACAACGATTTCACCAACTTTTCCATCGCTATCTAATGCGTAACCATATTTCGCTGTAATGCGCTCACGGTCTAATGCTTTTGCACCAACAAGTCCAGATTCTTCTCCAACTGTAATAATAAATTCAATTTTACCATGAGGAATATTTTTCTCTTTTAACACACGAATTGCTTCGAACATTGACGCTAATCCTGCTTTATCATCCGCACCTAAAATTGTAGTACCATCTGATACGATATATCCATCTTTAATAGAAGGCTTAATTCCATTACCAGGAACTACTGTATCCATATGAGAAGTAAAGTAAATTGTATCCACGCCATCTTTTGTTGCTGGTAAAGTACAAATTAAGTTACCTGCACCATGACCAGTTACAGACATTGTGTCATCTTCAAATACTTCTACACCTAAATCTGTAAATTTCTTTGTTAATACTTTGCAGATTTCTGCTTCAAATTTCGTTTCAGAATCTACTTGTACTAATTCCATAAATTCATTTACTAAACGTTCTTGATTAATCATAAGACTGCGCCTCCTGCACTACCATTATGTATGTAACACTACTAATTATAACAGAATTTCGCAAAAGTTTCGAAATACAAGACAAAAAACAGACGGTTTATATGTCTAGATAACCATCTGCTTTCGATTACTCATTTAACAATACCCAGCGCATATGATCTTCCCACACTCCATTTACCATTAACATCTTCCTAGATACACCCTCATACTGGAAGCCTATTTTCGTCACTACTTGTATAGATGCTAAATTACGCGGCATAATTGGTGCTTCTATACGATGTAAATGAAATTCCTCAAAAGCAACTGCAATTGCTTTTCTAAGCGCTTCTGTCGTATAACCTTTATTTAACTCTTCCTTATCTAATTTATAACTGAGTACACAAGATTGATAAATACCACGAACGATTAAATTAAATGAAATACAGCCAATTATTTTCGTGTCATCACCTTTTTTAAAAATCCATAGCCTAATGATCTTACCTTCTGTAAACTCTTTTCTATCCTTTTGTAGCTTTTTCTTTTGATAATCTAACGTAAAAAAATCCTCCGGTCTATACTCTTCCCAAGCTTTTAAAAATTCACGATTTCTGTCGTAATATTGAAGAATTTTTTCAGCATACGACTCATCGATTTCCCTTAAATGTAAGCGACCTGTCTCATATATTTTCATCATCGTATCTCCATTCTTCAGCTTGCAAAACAAAAACTCACAATCTATCTTTTAATATATTCTCTATGCATACTTAAATTTCCTGTTATATTTTGCAACCCCTTCCCGAAATTTGTCCTTTCTCTCCCCTTGTCCACAGTTTCATTTCTCGTTACAATGAAGGTGTACTGATTTGCAAGGAGGTTTAACGATGCATAAAAAAGCTCAAAAAGTTATGGTTTATATCATGCTAATTTCTATGCTTGTAACAACATTACTTGCTGGCGCAAGTATGTTTTGGTAAAAAGGGCGATGTGTTCGTCCTTTTTTTACGTTTTACACATAATAAAATAAACCATCTCGACATCGAGATGGTTTATTTTATATAAAACACAACCGCTACAATACTAAAGGAAAATGCCATTACTAACGCTATCACAAAACTCGTGTACTGTTTCTGCTGAAACGCCCCAATAACAAAAGTAAGATTAAGTAATGCCATCAATACAATCGCTACAACATAAGAGCATATATTAAAAGTTGCCAATATGAATGTAATCACAAATAGAAAGCCAATAAAAAACTGCATATACGAAATTTTTGGATTCAAGTACATATGAGCAACCCCTTTACCTATTTTTATCCCGCATTAACGGGGAATAACCTCGCACTGATTAAAGTTTCACTTTATCTTTCTATATTTTCATTAACGCATGGTTATGTACACATGTCAAGACAACTTATGATAAAAGAAAAAGCCAACCTTTGCGTTGGCTTTTTCATATGCAATGGCACCTTTTTCTTTTGCCAATTGCTGAAATGTTTTTTTCGACTTCACAATCCACACTTTTGTTCCAATTGGAATGCGATCAAATAAATATTCCACATCGTTTTTCTTCATTCTTATACATCCTTGTGAAATATACTTTCCAATTGAACTTGGTTGGTTTGTTCCATGTATTCCATATTTACTCCCATCAGTTCCTCTTGCATTAAACCCAATCCACCTTGATCCAAGTGGATTTTTTGGTGAACCACCTGGAATATCTTTTGCAATATAGTACGGATCCTTCGCTTTCATTACAATATCAAAAGTTCCTTCTGGGGTTAATTCATTCGTTTTTCCTGTCGCTATGGGAAAAATCTTTTGAATTTTCCCATCGTCAATGTAAGCTAGTTTATTCGTCGCTTTATTTACAATAATGAAAGGATCTCCGGCACGTGGATTATCACCAAGAGGCCAAATCGGCGATAAAGAAAGACATAATATGAAAGAGAGAAGATACGGCATAAATAATTCCTACCTTCTATATAAGTTCTTTTATATTATCCTTTCCCTTAAAGCGACTTTTAATGAGTAAATATTGCTCCATTTCATATACAAGTTGAACAAGTTTTGCACGTATTTCAAATTCTTCACGTGTGACTGGTAACGGCATTTCTCTAAACAATTCTCTCATTTCTTGAAGCTGCCTTAAGGAAATAACACCTGTACTTTCAGGGCTAATTGCATTCCCAATATTTTCAACAACATCGGCAATCATATCAGCTTGTTCATATGTCCACGATAAAGAGGCTGCCAATGGTATCATTCGCTCTAAAATTTCGAATTGTTGCATGCGCATATTAAAGTAACGATAGTAATAATCATCTTCGCGCATAAATGCATTCTCAAGCTTCTTAAAAGATAAATCTCTTGCTTCATTTAGCATATTCTCGGTTTCAATGAGTTCTGCCCCGCTCCAACTACTTTCTCGATTTCGTAAATACACAACCATTTCAAACAATATCGTTTTAAAATTACTTTCTATTTTATTCCGATACTCTCTTAGCTTATTTTCACTACTTGGCATATACATGTTCACTAATAACGCCACACTAATTCCTATCGTTAATATAGCAATTTCATTTCCAACTATAAGCCATGTAATGTGTTTCAATGAATATAGATGCATAACAATAACTGAACTCGTGACGATGCCTTCTTGAATTTTCAACATAACTGCAGTCGGAATAAATGTAAGTAATAATACGCTAATTGCAAGTGGGGTATAGCCAATTGTTTCAAAAATGCAAAATGCGAATACCATTGATAATACACAAGCTAAAAATCGATGTACCGATACTTGAAGTGATTTACGCTTCGTATTTTGTACACATAATATAACTAAAATACCTGCTGAACTATAAAATTCTAACCCTAATAACTGAGCAATAAAAACTGCCGCTCCTGTCCCTATTGCTGTTTTTACTGTACGGTATCCAATTTTAAACATATCATTACTCCTATATGTATAAACGTATTTACAGTTAGTATAAAAAAAGGATGACACAATGTCATCCTTTTCTACTTATTATTCACATAACCTTTTCATATTACAATATTTTTTGTAAAAATTGTTGCGCACGTTCACTTTTTGGTGCTGCAAAAAATTGTGCTGGCGGACTGTCTTCTACAAGGTTTCCTCCGTCTAAGAAAAGAACGCGATCTGCCACCTCTTTTGCAAATCCCATTTCATGTGTAACGATAGCCATCGTCATTCCTGTCGTCACTAATGATTTCATAACTTCTAGCACTTCCTTCACCATCTCTGGATCTAGAGCAGATGTCGGTTCATCAAATAACATTACTTCCGGTTCCATCGCTAACGCTCTCGCTATCGCTACACGTTGCTTTTGTCCCCCTGAAAGGCGATTCGGATACGTATCTTTTTTATTTAACAAGCCTACTTTTTCTAAAAGTTTCTCGGCTTTCTTTTCAGACTCTTGTTTCGTTACTCCTTTTACATTGATAGGAGCATACGTAATATTTTCTAATACAGTCATATGAGGGAATAGGTGAAAATGCTGAAATACCATTCCTACATTTTCACGAACGTGCATTATATTCGTTTTCGGATTCGTTACTTCTTCCGTTCCAATCCAAATGTGACCATTTGTTGGTGCTTCTAACACATTCATACAGCGTAAAAATGTTGATTTCCCTGATCCGGACGGTCCGATAATTGCAACTACTTCCCCTTTTTCAATCGTTGTTGTAATGCCTTTTAATACTTCGTTTTTCCCGAATGATTTATGAAGGTTTTCAATTTTAATCACTTTTTTTCATTCTCCCTTCAATTGCCTTCCCGACTAATGTAAGAATAATGACTAGCGTATAGTAGATCAGACCAACAAATAGTAGCGGCTCAAGATATTTAAACGTTTCACCGCCTACAATGTAAGCGCGGCGCATTAAATCCGTCGCACCTATTACTGTTACTACAGCCGACTCTTTCGTAAGCGTCGCAAACTCGTTTACAAGTGCCGGTAATATATTTTTTAAAGCTTGGGGAAAAATAATATTTCGCATCATTTTTCCATATGGAATTCCTAAAGCCATCGCTGCTTCTGTTTGTCCTTTATCAACCGCTTGAATGCCGGCACGGATGACTTCTGACATATATGCACCTGAATTCAAACTAAATGCTAGTACAGCCGCTAAAAAGGCTGGTATCTCATAACCAATTATTTGCGGGACACCAAAATAAATAATCATTAATTGCAATACAAGTGGTGTACCACGGAAAATTGATGTATAAAGATCTGCCGCTATATTTAATGCTCGTATTCTAGCAATCTTACAAAGTGCTAATAACGTTCCTAAAATAAATCCTGCTAAAGCTGATACTGCTACAATTTTCAAAGTAACTTCTAGCCCTTTTAATATATACGGTATCGAAGGCGTAATCGCTGAAAAATCCAAGTTCATTCTTTTCATTCCCTTCACAGAAAAGTGAAAGGCAGCTTATTTTCCGCTGCCAAACCACTTCTTCACTAATTTATCCATTTCTCCGTTTTCTTGCATTTTTTTAATCACTTTATTAAATTCAGCTGTTTTATCACTGTTTTTCGGAAGGGCAATTGCCGCTCCTACTTCTTCTGGTGCTTCTTTAATTTCAATTCCTTGTAAATCTTTCATTTTCTCTAAATAATTTTTTGCTACTGTATCTTCTAAAATCGCCGCATCAAAACGACCCGCTTTAATTTCTTGTACAATTTCTGGTATACGGTCACGTCCCTCAGCTTTGAAATCAACTTGTTTTTTAAATTCCGCCGCCTTCTCTTCTTGAATAGATCCTGTTTGTACCCCTACTTTTTTCCCTTTTAAATCCTCTACTGATTTAATGTTAGAATCCTTTTTAGAAACAATCATGTTTTTCGCAACAAAATATATATCTGTAAAATCTACATTATTTTTACGCTCTGCCGTTGGCGTCATACCTGCCATTACAAAATCAACTTTTCCTGAGCTAAGAGACGCTAATAAACCACCAAAATCCATATCTTTCACTTTCACTTCATACCCAAGTTCTTTTCCGATATACTTTGCAATATCAATGTCAAAGCCAATAATTTCATCACTCTTTGAAGCTTCTACATATTCATAAGGTTTATAGTCTGCTGAAGTTCCCATTACAAGTACTTTCTTATTTCCTTTTTCTTCTTTTACGTCCCCATTACTACACGCACTAAACATACTTACAATTAAAATAAGTGCAAACGATATCGATAATAACTTCTTCATCTTTCTTCCCCCTAATAATGTATATTTAAAAGTTTAATAGAATATTTATTCGATGTTTGTATTGTATCAGCAGTTTTATTTTTATGCAATATATAAAATAAAAATAAATTAAATAACATTAAATAACGCATTCTTAATGCATAAAAAACTGCATAACAAAACAAGATGATGTATATTCCATCGTTTTGTATAATTAATAAAAAAAAGGCGGTACACCCACTTAATCGTGGGCGTACCGCCTTTTCACTTATTTATAGTTCTTCACAATTTTCTTCAAAATACGATTGTAATTTCGCAATAACTTGCATCGGTTCATGACCTTCAATTTCATGACGTTCTACCATCGTTACAATTTTTCCATCTTTTAATAAAGCAAATGATGGAGAAGAAGGTGGATACCCTTCAAAATATTCACGAGCTCTTGCTGTTGCTTCTTTATCTTGACCTGCAAACACCGTTACAAGATGGTTAGGACGTTTATCATAATGTACGGAATGCGCAGCAGCAGGGCGAGCAATACCACCTGCACAACCACATACAGAGTTTACCATTACAAGTGTTGTACCATTTCTTTTAAACGCTTCTTCAACTGCTTCTGGTGTCGTTAATTCTGTATATCCAGCAGAAACGATCTCTTCACGCGCTTGACGAACAACATCATTCATAAAAAAGTTAAAATTAATCAATCTTTTCCCTCCTCTAAATCTACCTATTTGTATCTTACCAGTTAATGTTTATGAAATACAAGTAAGTTTACTTGTATTTCAGCATAGAAAAGGTGTTAGAGCTCTTGCTCTAACACCTTTTCTCAATGACCACGATGTTTTTGCTTTGCTTTTTGTACTTTTATAAAACGTTTTCTCTGCTTTTCAGCTTCCCGTTTCTCTTTAGATTGCACTTTCTGTTCTTGTTTATGCAGTTCATAAGATAAACTAATTGCTTCTTGTGCCTTTGTAAAACGTTTTACATTTACTTCTTTTGCCACTTCTCGTATGATACGTTTTATATTTTTTGGACGCTGTTTTTCTTTAATGTCCACACCACATTTTGCAACGTGCTGGAAATATGCTAACATTGGACCATTCACAAATATAAGTACTTCCTCGTCTGAAGGTTCCATTCCAAAAATATACCTCGCTCCATACAATTTCCCTTTTTCTTTATGCGTAATAATTCCAACATAAAATTGACCGTCGTGATATACTGTCAAATCCATTGACAGCCCCTCCTTTAATAAAATTAGCAATATTGGACATCCCGGAGGGGAAGGTTACTGACATGAAATCATGCGTCTGGACTACCGACCAGAGCTGTGTTTTTATATTTCTTTCATTATTATATATTCATTTCCATAATTTTCATATATTCAACAATCATTTTTTTATGCGATCCAACAATATAGTCAGGTAGCTCCGTTACTGGAAAGAATTTAAGCTGAACCGCCTCTTCTTTATTCATAACAAAATGTCCTTCGTATTCATCCGTATAATAGGCTGTCGTTACAGATTGAAATTCATCACCGTTTGCTAATTTTGTAAAATAGTTCGCTCCAGAAAACACATTGATTAATCGTAAGTTCTTTACTTCTATACCTGTCTCTTCATATACTTCACGGTAAGCTGTTTCTTCTGGTGATTCACCAAGCTCCATGAGCCCGCCAGGCAGCCCCCATTTTCCATACGGTTCTGTTCGTTGTTGCAATAATACATCTCCATGTTCATTTATAACGAGTACAACAGCACCAACTAAAATTAAAGGGCGATGACCAACTATTTTTCGTAATTCTTCTACATATCCCATCGTATCGCCTCCTTTTTTGTTGTCCACACTATTGTATCATATGTATGAAACGACAAAATGCGTATATTTTTCATTTTTTTAACAAAATATTTATTTTATGTGCTTCATCTACTGTAGCTAACATAATAGATTCGACTTCTGTACTCTCCTCTAGAAATTCTCTCGCCCACGCTTCTGTTTTTCCTAATAAAGCAAGAACATCTTTCTGAATCCTCCCATCCTTTACTAATACAAAAGAAACTGGAGATTTTTTTCCCGCCACTTTAAGATCAAGTCGCGAAACTGCTTCATATTCTGGATATCTAAATATAGAAACGACACCGTTCGCTTCCCATAATGCTAATTTGATTGTTTGAATATCGCTCACATTTCGCATACGAAGTTCCGAAAATAAATATTCCACGGTAATTCTCGCTTTTTTCAAATTGCTAAAATCAATGGAACCATTGTGTATAAGAATGATAGGTGCTGGCTCTAAAAAACGTCTCCATCTATCCCATTTCAGCATTAAAACTGAGCTTATAATATGAAGTACAACGAGTATGAACGTTGTAATCATCGAACCGAGTAACCCTACTTTTTCATCAGACAATGCGTTAGAAATATTCCCACCAAGCAATAGCACTAATACAACATCTAAAAAACGAAGTTGTGCGATAGATCTTTGCCCCATCGCTTTCGTAACTAATATTAAAAATACGTATGCTATTATAGCCCGTACAACCCATTCCATATTTGAAAGGTGCCGTGCCCCTTCAAAAATATGCATATGCATCATTCGCACCCCATCTCAAACTGCTAGTCTGTTTTAGTTTGCAACGTTTAAGAGCATATATGTAAAAAAGCTAGTTCGTTTTTACACGAACTAGCTTTTTTACTTAACTGAAAACATATATTTTTTATACGTTTTCCGTACCGATAATATGAGACCCATCATAATCATATTCGAGAACAAGGAACTTCCCCCATACGATAAGAAAGGCAATGCAATCCCTTTTACAGGCATTAATCCAACGATCATACCGATGTTTTGGAATATTTGAACCGTTAATATCCCAATTGATCCAGCACATAATAATGTACCGAATAAATTATCAGCAGAATAACCAATAATAATTGTTCTATATAGTAGTAATAGGAACAAGAACACAACTAACGCTGCTACGATAAATCCACCTTCTTCGGCAATTGTAGCGAAAATAAAGTCAGTATGCTTCTCAGGGATATAGACGTTCCCTTCGCCAAATCCTTTCCCTTCCATACCGCCACTACCTACAGCTAAAATCGATTGCTGCGTTTGATAACCTTGATCTGTATGTTCAAATGGATCTAACCAACCTAAAATACGTGATTGTTGGTGAGGTTTTAGTAAAGTAACTAACTTATTAAAGAAGAAATCCTCATACCTTACGTAAATAAATATTAACGTAGTTAATATGGTGACTGGAATAACTGTACATAACGCTATCAATTTCTTCTGAATACCTGACATAAATAAAATACATGCAATGGCAGCAGCATATAAGAACACCATCCCTGTATCCGGTTGGCTATATACAACAGCCATAGGCGGGAGGGATACTAGCACAATTTTACCTACTAATTTTAAGTCCGTTTGGAATGTCCTTGCCATATACTGTGCATTATGTTTCACTGCTATACTTGCTACTACGAGAAGCAATGAAATTTTGAAAAACTCAGACGGCTGAATTTGTCCAACTAGCGGAAATACAAACCATCTTTTTGCACCTAATTTTTCAGGTGTGAAAGTGGAAACTGGTAGTATTTTCAAAAGAATAAGTGAAGCAAATCCAACGATATAAAGTGGCCAAGACAATTTTTGTAATTGATCTAGGTCAATGCTTGCAACAAGCAATAACAATACAACCCCAATTATGTAGTTCAAACCCTGTTTCATCGCAAAGTTTGCCTCTCCATATTGGCCAGTTTGCTGACTGCTATATATAGCAGCTATACTCGTAACACATAGTGCACACAAAATTAAAATTAATTTTACATCTAAACTTTTTAGAAACTCGGTACTTCTTTTCATGACATCCTCCTGAAACATTGTTACAGCAAAATAAAAAACCAGGAGTCAACATTCTTCATGTTTTGACGACTGATTACACATTATCTATAAAACACTTATATAGAATAACTCTCTTTTTCATACAATACAATATATTATACTACAGTTTCATCAGTAAGATTTGCCAAAAAAATTATTCTTTTCTTATTTTATATCTATATACCATATATCAGCAATGTATTTTCGTAAATTCCTAATACATAATCGTTCATTGTAAGATTACTGGGAAAAGTGTTGTACATACAGTAGAATGCAAATGAAGAAATAAGATGATAAAAAGCTCGCATAAGCGAGCTTTTTATTAATATACAGATGTATTATTTTCTGACATGTTTTCTAAAATTTCTTTTACACGTCCTAAGAACTTACCACAAATTAAACCATCAAGTACACGGTGATCAAGTGATAGACATAAGTTAACCATGTCACGAGCACCGAACATACCGTTATCCATGATTACTGGGCGTTTTACAATTGATTCAACTTGTAAAATAGCTGCTTGTGGGTAATTAATAATACCCATAGATTGAACAGAACCGAATGATCCTGTGTTATTAATTGTAAATGTTCCGCCTTGCATTTCGTCCGCTTTTAACGATTTCGTGCGTACTTTTCCTGCAAGCTCTGTAATTTCACGAGCGATACCTTTAATTGTTTTCTCGTCCGCTTGCTTAATTACTGGTACAAATAGTTCTTCCTCTGTTGCAACAGCGATAGAAAGGTTAATATCTTTCTTCTGAACGATTTTATCGCCAGCCCACATAGAATTGATTTGAGGATACTCTTTTAACGCTTGTGCTACTGCTTTTACGAAGAAAGCAAAGAACGTTAAGTTAAAGCCTTCGCGCTTCTTAAAGTCACCTTTAATTGAATTACGGTATGACACAAGGTTTGTCACATCTACTTCAATCATCATCCAAGCGTGTGGTGCCTCATGTTTACTACGTAACATATTCGCTGCAATTGCTTTACGCACACCTGTTACTGGAATTTCGATATCGCCAGGCATTGTCGGTACAGAAACTGGTTTCGCAGCTTCTACTTTTTGCGATACTGGCGCTGCTTTTTGTGCTTCTGGGCGCGCTTCTACTACTGCTACAGCTTCCTCTTTTTTCGCACCTACTTGCGGAATGTTTCCAGATTCCACTAGTTTTAAAATATCTTTACGAGTGATACGACCATTTGCTCCCGTACCTTCTACTAAATCTAAATCAACGTTATGCTCGCCCGCAAGTTTTAATACCGCTGGTGAAAAACGTGGTTTTCCATCAGTTGGTTGTTTTACTTTCGGCGCTTTTTCAGGCGTAGTTACTTCTGCCTTCGGTTCTTCTTTTGTTTTTTCTTCTACAGCTGTTGCTGCTACTTCATCCGCGCCTTCTACTTGAATGACACAAACTACTTCACCTACAGCTAACGTATCGCCTTCACCAGCGATTAACTCTTTCACAATACCAGTGAAAGAAGATGGTACTTCTGCATTTACTTTGTCAGTCATTACTTCTGCAAGCGGATCATACTTATTTACGTGATCGCCAACATTAACGAGCCATTTACTAATTGTGCCCTCTGTAACGCTCTCCCCGAGCTGAGGCATTGTAATATTTTCTACAGCCATGTATAGTCCCCCCGATTAAAATTCCGCAAGTTCACGCATTGCTTTTTCAACTTTATCTGGATTTACCATAAAGAATTTTTCCATTGTTGGTGCATATGGCATTGCTGGAACATCTGGGCCTGCAAGACGTGCAACTGGTGCATCTAAATCAAACAGACAATTTTCAGCGATAATTGCCGCCACTTCACTCATAATGCTTCCTTCTTTATTATCTTCTGTTACAAGAAGAACTTTACCTGTTTTAGAAGCAGCTTCAATGATTGCTTCTTTATCTAATGGATACACAGTACGTAAATCAAGAATGTGTGCAGAAATGCCATCTTGCGCTAACTTCTCAGCTGCTTGAAGAGCAAAGTGAACACATAATCCGTAAGTGATAACAGTAATATCATCACCTTCACGTTTTACATCTGCTTTTCCAATTGGTAATACGTAGTCATCTTCTGGCACTTCACCTTTAATTAAGCGATAGGCACGCTTATGCTCAAAGAATAGTACCGGATCTTCATCACGAATTGCAGCTTTTAATAAGCCTTTTGCATCATATGGTGTAGAAGGGATAACAATTTTTAAACCTGGTTGGTTTGCAAACATCGCTTCTACAGATTGTGAATGATACAATGCACCGTGAACACCCCCGCCAAATGGCGCACGAATTGTAACTGGACAAGTCCAATCGTTGTTAGAACGATAACGAATTTTTGCTGCCTCAGAAACAATTTGGTTTACTGCTGGCATGATGAAATCAGCAAACTGCATTTCAGCGATTGGGCGCATACCATACATCGCCGCACCAATTGCTACCCCAGCAATTGCAGATTCTGCAAGCGGTGCATCAAGTGCACGATCTTCACCAAATTGATCATATAAACCGTGTGTCGCTTTAAACACGCCACCTTTTTTACCAACATCTTCTCCTAAAACGAATACTTTCTCATCGCGTTCCATTTCTTCGCGCATTGCTAATGTAATAGCATCAATATAAGACATTACAGCCATGAAACGTTCCCCCCTATTCTGCGTATACGTGCTTCAATGCATCTTCAGGTGCTGCATACGGAGCATTTTCTGCATATTCTGTTGCTTCATTTACGATATGCATAATTTCGTCTAACATTTGTTTTTCAAATTCCTCAGTTAACACGCCAGCTTCTTTTAAATAAGCTGCAAATGTTATAATTGAATCTTTTTTCTTTGCTTCTTCTACTTCTTCTTTATCACGATAAACACGATCATCATCGTCACTAGAATGTGCTGTTAAACGATATGATACTGTTTCAATTAAAGTTGGACCTTCACCACGTCGGCCGCGGTCTGCTGCTTCTTTTACAGCTTTATATACTGCAAGCGGATCGTTTCCGTCTATTGTATATCCAGGCATACCGTAACCAATTGCACGATCTGATACGTTTTTACATGCTAATTGTTTTTCAACCGGAATAGAGATTGCATATTTGTTATTTTCACACATGAAAATAACAGGTAGTTTGTGTACACCAGCAAAGTTTGCCCCTTCATGGAAGTCACCTTGGTTTGAAGAACCTTCTCCAAATGTAACGAACGTTACTAAATCTTTCTTCTCCATTTTTCCAGCTAACGCAATACCAACTGCATGTGGTACTTGTGTTGTTACTGGAGATGAACCTGTCACAATACGATTTTTCTTTTGACCGAAGTGACCAGGCATTTGACGACCACCAGAGTTTGGATCTCCAGCTTTCGCGAAAGCTGACAACATAAGCTCTTTAGCTGTCATACCAAACGCTAGTACAACACCCATATCACGGTAGTATGGTAATGCATAATCTTTCTCTCTATCAAGAGCGAACGCTGCTCCAACTTGTGCAGCCTCTTGTCCTTGACAAGAAATTACGAATGGAATTTTACCTGCACGGTTTAATAACCACATACGTTCGTCAATTTTACGTGCAAGTAACATCGTACGGAACATTTCTAATACTTGCTCATCACTTAAGCCAAGCTCTTCATGGCGCTTTTCTTTTACTTCTGCCATTTTTCATAACCTCCTAAATCCACATTTTTATGCGTGTAACGCTCTTCCATCTACAGCAAGTGCTGCTTCACCAATCGCCTCAGATAATGATGGATGCGGATGAATTGTATGTGCTACTTCCCAAGGTGTTGCATCAAGTACTCTTGCAAGACCAGCTTCAGAAATCATATCTGTTACGTGTGGTCCAATCATATGAACACCAAGAATGTCATTTGTTTCCTCATCAACTACAAGCTTTACAAAACCATCAGATTCTCCGTATACAAGCGCTTTTCCAATTGCGCGGAATGAGAACTTACCTACTTTTAACTTATAGCCTTTTTCTTTCGCTTCTTGTTCTGTTAAACCGACAGAAGCAACTTCTGGACTGCTATATACGCATTTTGATACCATAGAGTAATCAATTGGCGTAACTTCTTTCCCTACAATATGTTCTACTGCAACAATTCCTTCGTGAGAAGCAACGTGAGCAAGTTGTAAGCCACCGATTACATCTCCAATTGCGTAAATATGAGATTCTTTCGTTTGATAAAACTCATTTGTTTGAATGTATCCTTTTTCCACAACGATATCCGTATTCTCTAAACCAATATTTTGCGTATTGGCTTGTCTTCCTACAGATACAAGCATTTTTTCTGCTTTAAATTCTTTATTCTCACCGTTATGTTCAGCTTGAATTGTTACTCCATTATCTTTTACCAATGTTTCTGGTAATACTTTTGCACCAGTCACCACTTTAATACCTTTTTTCTTGAACAGACGTTGCATTTCTTTTGAAACGTCCTGATCTTCTAGTGGTAAAATCGTTTTCGCATACTCTAACACTGTAACTTCTACACCGAAGTCAGCAAGCATAGATGCCCACTCAATACCAATTACACCGCCACCAACGATAATGATCGAACTAGGAAGCGTTTCCATTTTTAGGGCATGATCTGAAGACATTACATACTCTCCGTCTAACTCTAAACCTGGTAATGAATTTGGACGAGAACCCGTTGCAACAAGTACATTTTTTGGAATTAACATTTCATTCTCTTCTCCACTTGCAAGTTCAACTGAAATTGTCCCTGGCATCGGAGAAAAAATAGACGGGCCAAGAATACGGCCAATACCTTCAAACACATCAATTTTACCTTGTTTCATTAAATGTTGAACACCTTTATGAAGCTGCGTTACAATCTTCTCTTTACGCTCTTGTACTTTTGCAAAGTTTAGTTCTACATTACTTGCAATAACTCCGAACTCTTCGCTTTTTTTAGCAGTTGCGTATACTTCCGCACTACGTAAAAGAGCTTTACTAGGAATACATCCTTTATGCAAACAAGTACCACCAAGATTTTCTTTTTCAACAAGTGCTGTTTTTAATCCTAGTTGTGATGCGCGAATTGCAGCAACATATCCACCTGTACCGCCGCCAACGATGACTAAATCATATTCTCTTGCCATTATCTCAACCCCTAGCTACTGTTTGTTTTTCTCTTACCACATACTCTTTCGGCGCTTCTTCTTCACGTAATACACGAAGTGCTCCTTCTGCTAACGCTTCTAACTCATCTTCCCCTGGATGTACGATAACATCTGCAATCCAATCCACTCGTTCTTTTATTTCATCAACAAGTATTTTACTGTATGCAAGTCCACCAGTTAATACGATTGCATCGATTTTTCCGTGAAGTACAGCACTAGCTCCGCCAATCTCTTTCGCAACTTGATATGCCATTGCTTTATAAATAAGAGTTGCTTCAGGATCGCCTTTTTCAACCATTTGTTCTACTTTAATTGCATCATTTGTACCGATAAGACTTACAAGTCCACCTTGTCCGACAAGTTTTTTAACCATTTCGTCTCGGTAATACTCACCAGAGAAACACATCTCAACTAATTGTCCTACTGGTACTGTACCAGCACGCTCTGGACTAAATGGTCCTTCTCCGTTTAAGCCATTATTAACATCGATAACTTTTCCTTTTTTATGAGCACCAACTGTAATACCGCCGCCCATATGTGTAACTAATAAATTTAAATCCTCGTATTTGTGGTTTAATTCTACAGCCACTTTACGAGCAACTGCTTTTTGGTTTAATGCATGGAAAATACTTTTACGTTCCATACCAGCAATACCGCTTATACGAGCAATCGGTTCCATTTCATCTACAACGACAGGATCCACAATGAATGCTGGAATATTTAATCCAGAAGCGATTTCATATGCTAAAATGCCTCCAAGATTCGAAGCGTGATGACCGCTAAATCCATTTTTCAAATCTTCTAACATTGCATCGTTTACTGTGTATGTTCCGCCTTCTATTGGACGAAGTAATCCACCACGCCCACAAACAGCGTTCAATTTTGAAATGTTAATACCGTGAGAATGTAAAACTTCTAATATTGTTTCTTTTCGAAACTCATATTGGTCGATAATTCGTTTATATTTCCCAATCTTTTCTTCATCATGACGAATTGTTTCTTCTAAAACAGGTCTTTCATTATCAAAAACACCAATTTTTGTGGATGTACTACCCGGGTTAATAACAAGAATTCGATTTAAGGACAATGTTGCTACCTCCACTAATAAATTCAAAAGGACGTGGAAACCTCATAAGAGGTAACCACACCTTTTGTAAAAGTTATATATGAATGATTAGCGACGGCTAATAATGTCGTGACCGTTGCGTAAGTATGTGCTACGAGAGTTTTTCAAGCTTGCAATGCGCTCTTCAGCTAAACGATCTGCTGCTACATAAGTTGCTATGCCATCGCGTTTTGAAATTTCGATTACTTTTGCAATTGTGTCATAAATTGACTCAACACGTTTTAGCGCACGTTCTCTATTATATCCATATAATTCGTCTGCTACGTTAATTACGCCACCTGCATTAATTACATAGTCTGGTGCGTATACAATACCCATTTCATGAATGATGTCGCCGTGACGATCTTCTTTTAATTGGTTATTTGCAGAACCCGCGATTACTTTTGCTTTAAGTTGTGGAATAGTTTCATCATTAACTGTTGCGCCTAATGCACATGGTGCGTAAATATCACATTCAACACCGTAAATTTCATTTGGCTCAACTGCTGTTGCACCGAATTCTTCTACTGCACGTTGTACAGCTTCTTTATTAATATCTGTAACAATTAATTTTGCTCCTTCAGCGTGTAAATGTTTGCATAGATGATATGCTACGTTACCAACACCTTGAACAGAAATTACTTTTCCTTCTAGATTATCTGTACCGAACGCTTCTTTCGCAGCTGCTTTCATACCACGGTATACACCATATGCAGTTACTGGAGATGGGTTTCCAGAAGAACCGAATGAAGGTGAAATACCTGTTACAAAGTCAGTTTCTTCATGGATAATATCCATATCATCTACTGTAGTACCAACATCTTCAGCTGTAATGTAACGTCCGTTTAATCCTTGAATATAGCGTCCTAACGCACGGAACATCGCTTCACTCTTATCTTTACGTGGGTCACCGATAATTACTGTTTTCGCTCCACCTAGATTTAAACCAGCTGCTGCGTTTTTGTATGTCATCCCTTTTGCAAGACGCAATGCATCTTCAATCGCCGCTTCTTCAGAATCATATGTCCACATTCTTGTTCCACCAAGAGCCGGTCCAAGTGTTGTATCATGAATTGCAATAATTGCTTTTAAACCTGATTCTTTATCTTGACAAAATACTACTTGCTCATAATCATATTTTTCTAAGTATTCGAAGATTTCTAATGTCATTGTCGTTTCCCCCTAATGTTTTACCCTTTTTGGTTTATTTTGAAGCAGTCGTAACTGCCAACGCTAATGAATATACTTTTGTTTCTGCTGAATCAGCACGAGATGTTAAAACTATCGGTGCTTTTGCGCCAGCAATCATCGCTCCTACTTTTGCATCTGCAAAGTAAACAAGTGATTTATAGAGCACATTTCCAGCTTCAATCGTTGGGACGAGTAAAATGTCTGCCTTACCTGCTACATCACTTACTATGCCTTTATGCTCTGCTGCGATTTGTGATACTGCATTATCTAAAGCAAGTGGTCCATCAACGATACAATTTTTAATTTGTCCGCGGCGATTCATTTGTGTTAACATCGCTGCATCAATTGTCGCCTGCATCGCTGGATTCACAACCTCTACTGCTGCGATTGGTGCCACTTTTGGCAACTCGATTCCTATTGCCCGGGCAACTTCTACAGTATTTTGTATAATAGCAGTTTTTTGTGTTACATCAGGTGCGATGTTCATCGCTGCATCTGTAACGAAAATAAGACGATCGTAATTTGGAACTTCAAATGCTGCTACATGTGAAAGCACGCTACCTTTACGTAACCCCCACTCTTTATTTAACACAGCCTTTAAAATATTCGCTGTTGGGATGTTGCCCTTCATAAGCACATCTGCTTCACCGTTTCTCACAGATTTAACAGAAAGCTCTGCAGCCTCAGCACTTGACGCTGCTGCAATCACTTCAATGTGGTCTGAAGTTTGTAAACCATGTTCTTGTAGCATCCCCATTATTTTTTCTTGATTTCCATATAGACGAAATTGAGCTAGCTGTAATTTAATCGCTTTCGCTACAGCTTCAATTACTTCATGATCTTCAGCTACTGCTACAGCTACAGTTTTTTTAGGCTGTCCTGCTGCTTGATCAATTAAGTGTTCTAACTTCATATTTTGTAATCAACCCTTTCCGTCGTCCCTCGTTTATTTATAAAGCAAATACCGTGCCAACTTTTTAAAGTGGTCTTACCAATAATGAAAACGCATTCAAAATGCAGTAAAATCAATACTTTGAAAAATAACGAAACATTCTGTCTTATTTTGTCACTTTTTATATACCATGCAATAAATTGCACGGTACGCAATTTATTGCATGCTATTTTTTGCACACTCATACTTTTCTAGCTTGTAATATAGATTTCGAACTGAAATTCCTAATGCTTTTGCAGTTTTCGTTTTATTCCCATCAAATTTCTCTAGATATCCACGAATAATATTCCCTTCAAACTCTGTCACTAAATGTTCAAGTGGCTTTTCTTCTAATTCAGGTAATAAGTTATTTTGAGCTAACTCCGCCTGCTCTTCTTTATGCAAAGGGGGTAAATGCTGTACATCAATATATATCTCGTTATAATTCATAAAGATAATCGCTCGTCCTAAAATATTTTCAAGTTCCCTTACATTCCCTGGCCATTCATATGATTGTAGATAGGAAATAGCCAAATCAGTGAGCCCCTCTACATTCCGACCATAATCTTGGTTTATTTTTTGTATCAATCGTTCAGCAATTGCCGGTATATCTCCTTTTCGCTGACGAAGAGACGGAATTTGAATTGGAATTTTATTTAATCGATAATATAAATCCTCTCTAAACTCTCCTTCTAGAATAGCCTTTTCTAAATTCACATGTGTCGCTGCAATTACCCGAACATTAATAGGTATCGCTTTCGTTCCACCAACTTTTACAATTTCTTTTTCTTGCAACACGCGAAGGAGTTTCGCTTGCGTATTTGCAGACAACTCACCTATTTCATCTAAAAAGATACTACCGTTATTCGCTTCCTCAAAGAATCCGCGTTTTCCCCCTCTTTTCGCTCCAGAAAACGCACCCTCCTCATAACCGAATAATTCACTTTCTAACAACGTCTCCGAAATCGCCGCACAGTTTACACGGACGAACTTATTATATTTTCGATTACTTCCATTATGGATCGCATGTGCAAATAATTCTTTACCCGTCCCAGATTCTCCGCGTAACAATACTGTTGCCGGTGTATTCGCCCCAAGTTTCGCCTGCTCGATAGCTGCAGTTGTTTCATCTGAATTTCCGACAATATCATCAAATGAATATTTTGCTTCTAATGTACGAATAATCTGTCTCGCTCTATTCAACTCATTTGTTAACTTTTGAATTTCTGATACGTCACGAATTACACCGACGCTTCCTTTTAATATCCCATCAACAATAACGGGTGCTACGTTTACAATTACATCGCGCTTCTTTTGCCCAATCTTCATATGTATCCCGCGTACCGCCCTACGCGTTCGAAGTACTTTCATATGCATACTTTCACCTTCTACAATATCAGTTGTAGCCGGTTGTCCAAGAATATCTTCTTCTGTTAAACCCGTTAACTTCGTATAAGCAGGGTTTATAACTAATCCTCTTCCTTTCTCATCGACAACCGAAATTGCTTCTTCAGATGAGTTGATAATTGCCTCTAGTAACGTTTGAATTTCTTTTAAATCTGTAACTTCTTCCGCTAAATCTACAACTTCTGTAATATCTTTAAAAATCGCAAATGCCCCTTGAACCTCTCCTCCTTCTTTTAATATTGGAATACGTGTTGTAATAATTTTCTTTTCATTTTCTAACGTCAGTTCATAATTTACTTCTATTTGTTTCGTACGTATAATGCGAAGCAACTTACTAGTTGGAATAACTTCTAAAATATATTTCCCTATCGCGTCTTCTTTTTTATATCCGATAATACGCTCTGCACTTTTATTAAAAAGACGGACTTGTCCCTCTTTATCAATTACAATCATACCGTCATGTGTAGAATTTAAAATTAATTCTCCTTGTTGCGTCTGTTCCTCTAACTGTCCAATTAAACCTTCCTTCTCATGCGCTAATTTCGTAACAATTTTCGCAATATCACCTGGAATGAGAAGAGTATCTTTATGCTTTTTCTCTAGTAAAACTTTATGTAAACCATCGTCACCTGTCATATCAAATATGACATCGATATGCATAGAAAGAAACGGAGTTACACACTCTCCAATCGCAATCCCCTTTTCCTTAGCAATTTGTAATCCTTGCGCAATCGGATTTATATCAATAACCCCTATAATTTGAAATATATTCGAACTTTGTAACAGATTCAGCAGTGTACTTCCACCTTCACCTGCACCAACAATTAAAACCTTTTGTTTCATACATTACACTTCCTCTCGAAGTATCTCTGCAAAATTTTTCACACCTTTATCTTACTCGCTCAGCCCCCTCTTGACAAACCCCCTTCTCATATAACATCATTGGAATATACTAAATAATCTGAAAAGGAGCGTTATGTATGCAGCGTTACCTTGCTCTATTATTAGCACTCATCCCTATTTCATTAGCTGTATTCGGCATTAAGTTAATGAGAGATACTGTATTTGGGATTTTATTCCCCCCAATTTCTATACTATGGTTACAGTTTTTTATTGGCGCTCTCTGCTTCGCACTCGGGTTTTACATCTTTGGTGGCTTCGTCTTACACCGAGACCGTAAACGCAATAAAGTTCAAGCTCGCTTTAGAAGATAAAGTAAAACTTTAATCACTAGGGTTTTGTCCATTTCTAACTGATGATGAGTCCTACAACAAAGAGCTTGATAAATAAAAAATGAGACCTTTATATTAGGTCTCATTTTTTTATCGGCAATAAAGTTCTTGCTGTTTCAGGATAATCGGTAATAATCGCCGAAATATTCATATCAAAATATTTACGCATAAGAGTTTCTTCATTTATTGTATAGGGGCGAACCTCTACACCACTTTCCATTGTTAGTATAGCTATGGCATCTTGAAGGTAACGATAATTAGGATGTACTGCTGTTGCGCCCATTTTTTTTGCATATGCCCACGGACTATGCAAACCTTCACGATATAAAATAGCTGTTTGAATATCCGGAGCCATCATATGACATTTTTTCATACTGTAGTGATTAAACGAAGAAAATACAACACGATCTTCTAGACTAAACTTACGTACAAGTGTTATAACCTCTTCTTCTAAACCTCTGTATGGGATTTTATTATTTTTAAATTCAATATTGAGTAGCAATTTCGTTTTGGCGAGCCATTCTAATACTTCTTCTAGAAGAGGTATTTTACAAAAACCAACTTTATCACCGAATTTATAACTCGCATCCAACTTACATAAATCCTCATATAAATAATTTCGAACCGCACCTTTTCCATTTGTTGTCCGATCCACCGTTTCATCATGAATGACGACAACCTTTCCATCTTTCGTTAGTTGAACATCAAGCTCAATTCCGTCCGCTCTAAAAGCCTCCGCCGCTTCAAATGAAACCATTGTATTTTCCGGATACGTTCCCGCTGCACCACGATGTGCAAATATAAGAGTCATCCTCACTCCCCCAATCTTATGCTATACTATACGAAAAAGGAGGTACTTCTATGAGACCATTACAAATTTCTCCAGACACTGCAGTCCGCTTATCAAAAGCATTAGGTGTCCCGCTCGAACAGCTCATGCATATGCCACAACACATTTTAATTCAAAAGCTAGTTGAATTAGAAAAACAAAATAAAGACGAAGAATAATATGGTCCTGTTTTGCAGGACTTTTTAATTTATCCTTACTACATATACTATCACAAGTACATCTCCCATACAGTGAAACTTCCACCAGATAAGTTATCTTGTCTTATTCTCCTACTGATCCCACAACTAATCGCTTTCTTACAAGCATTCTTTGAACAAAAAATGAAAGAGCGTTGCCTCATGGCATCGCTCTTTCATTTCTCTATTGGAAATATATTAAACCTTTATCATTTATCCGCTTTATGATTTATCGTTGTCTTATTATGCTCTGTTTTCACCCATGTATGTTGTTGTCTCCATTTAAACAAACCAACAACTTGAGCATAAATAAATGTATACGCATAATAAAACACAGAGAAACTCATCCGAATTAATTTATATTCTCGATTGGTATCTACCTTAATCGCATAATACATACAAATAATCAATTGGTAAGCAAAAAGTACTAAAGAAAAAATACTCAGTCCAAAAATCACACCAATTAGACGTTTCCCTACAAGCGGTATATCTTGATACGATTGTGTAGCAAGAACATAGGCAAGAGCACCAAAAACACCAAGTAAAGTAATTAGCATTTGAACTGCACGCGCCATACCAAACAGATAAAACAACTGATCAATAATTCTCAGTTTTCCTTTTTCAGTGAAAAGTTTCTTTACCATAGGTTTAAAATTCGTAAACGCCACATACCAATGTCCTTGAGACCAACGTGTACGTTGCTTAATACTAATTTTAAAGTTATCTGGTTTTTCATCGTATACACGGACGAAATGATTCCACAATACTCTTCCATTATCTTTAACAATTTCCATTTCTAATTCTAAATCTTCCGTTAAGGAATTAAAACGAAAACCACCATGTTTCATTAAGTATTCCATTTTAACAATGAATCCCGTTCCGCCAATGGCATTCGGTAAACCTGCACGATATTTTGCTAACTGGAAGAAACGATTTGTTACGTAATAACTCATGGCATAACCAAGCGATAAATTAGTCGCTGAATTTTTTGAATCTAAATAAATTTGAATCGCCTCTGGTTTATCTTTAGCAATGTACTGTGAATTTAACTCTTGTAAAACATTTGAATCAACATGATTATCAGCATCTAAAATCATTAAACAGTCATATTTTTCAGTCAGTTTATCGAATCCTAAATGACGTAACGCATATTGCAAACCTGCTGGTTTCCCTACTCCTTCACGTGGGAATACTTGTTCACTTGTATTAACATACTTCATTCCCTTTTCTTCACAAATAGCACCTGTTCTATCCGTACTATTATCATTTACAACATAAATATCATACAAATCATCTCGATATTGAATTTTTCTCAAATTATCAATAGTTGATCCAATTACTTTCTCTTCATTATGTGCTGCAACTAATATTAAAAATCTTGTCTTATCTTCGATTAATTCATAGTCACGTTTCGCTTTGCCAAATCCGAAAAAGGATAAAATCACATAGTATACCGTATTAATGTTAACGTATACAGTAAGTATAAAAAACAACGTCAACAAAACGGTAACCACTTTTCCAGTCAAAAATTCCATGTCCATCCTCCTAAAATCCTTCCAATATACACCATTATAGACTCTTAAATAATAATAATCTAGTTCGTTTCGTATTTCAAATAGTTTTTCTTACATAACGATGCAGATTAGTACTGTAAATAAGCATAAAATACAGTGGCATTTTAGTCAGCGTTTTTTATCTATCTCCACTGACTATTATCCACTATTAATTAAGTTTTTATTGCAATCTATTTTTCTGTAAAAGAAAAACCTATTAACATTCTATTTTTTCATTGTCAATCTACCTTTTGCTAACCACCAAATCCCACTTACTAACATTACATCTAAGCAAACTGTAAATAAAAATAAATGTTTAGCGAAATCCCCTTCACCGCTTCCAACAAATGGAACCACATAAGAAACCATACCAATTATAGCTACAGCTGTAAATACGTCAGGAATAAGCCGCTCACTATGCGTCTTAGCTCTTCTATATTCTAGCAAAATTCCTAGTCCATATAAAATGTATAAAAGAACAATCCATATGAATCCATTTGGATGATATTGCTCTTTCACATGACTCCATAAAGAAAATGTCTCCACTTGAGCAACAGGAACTGGATTATCTTTTTTCTCATAATTACCAAGAAAAGCAACTCCATCAACGGACGGACGGATGGTCCAAGCATATTCAGCTGTTGCCTCTAGTTTACTCCAAAATCTTTGTGGATGCGTTAAATAGAACTTGGCGATATCAGGGAATTTTATTTTATTATATAATTCTTTATGCAATCTCGGATCTTCCTGTGGTATCGCTGCATTAGACCAAAAATGAGTTCCTGCATTTACAGCAAGTTCTGGATCTACTCCAAGATCACGTAAATCTTGTTCTGGGTTTGGGGAATCTTTAAGAACTCCATAAAATATAGTTTGATATATATTAATTTTATCAATCCATGCAGGTGAGCTTTTATAACAAATGAAAGATAAAATTAAGAGTAATGCCGTCATTGATACAATTATACTTCTCCATACTGTATCCTTGCGTATAAACCATAGTCTAATAGTAAGTAGTGCCGCTATAAATCCTGCTGGTGTATACTGCGTTTTAGAACAAGCTAGCATTATTGCTGATATATAAAACAAAATAACTAACCAAACAGACGGATGTTTCTGACGCGCAAGTTGTATCCCTAATGCAATTGTCAAAAATAGAAACACATACGTTACAGCTTCACCATACATAGAATTAAAATATAGTATGTATCCAATATCTGCAAAAACAACAATTGTTACCGTTACAAGAAAACCATTCACGATTTTATTATTCGTTTTATTCAGTTTGACAATTAGATATAGCGCTAGAAGAAAAATCATAATATATTCGACCGCTAGAACTCGTATATCAAACCAAGGTCCTGGTAATAATTTCCCAATCCATAAAGCTGGAACCATGAGAAACAACTGCGAAGAAACATAATCACCTGCAGCTGGATTCACATAAGCATATAAATGATGGATAAATGAAAAGTATTTATCTACCCTCGCTTCATTTGGATCTGGATAAGCCAATCCAATTTGAATCATAATACGTTCAAAGTCACCATTGTCAGCGAGACCAACAATAGGCTTAATAAGTAATAAACCAATCATTACTATTGCCGCAACAACAACTGCTATAACTTCCCATTTTAACCACTTTGTCTGCATTTTCTGTCTCCTTTATAGATGTATAATTATTATGTCATCGTTTTTTGTCAGACAAGCATAAAATTAACACAGTCCTTTCCCCTCTTTCTAACTGAAAACCATGACTTCTTTTAGCGTGTTTTTTGATGAAAACCTGGAGATATTAAAAGTCAACATATTCATAATATACATATCTCTATAATCACCAGAGCATTCAAAATATAAAAACTAACCAAATTCTACATCATCACCCTAAAACTGTCAATTTTACATTTAGAATACCAGAACAACAATCTACTCGCTATAATTCTATTTTCTTTCAACAATAAATTACCTAATCCTATACATAAAACCCCATCTTATTACAAGATAGGGTTTTAACAACTAATTTAAACTATTTTTTTATTATTAAAAATCGTAAACAATTTATACAATCCTAAAGAAGCCGGAATATTCATAAATGCAAAAGCCTCATAAGTATAATGAGGTGCCGTTTCCCATAGTAACAAGAAAGTAAGTATTCCTAGTATACTAACCATTGAGATCCGTATAACCTCTGATTCAGCTTCATCTTTCTGCTTATAAAGAATAACTGCTGCTAAAACAGCTAGATAGATAAATAACTTAAAAATATACGAATATATGGTAACCATTTTATACTTCGCTTCTTTATAGTTCGATACAAAATTTGTGACCGTTTCATCTTTCTGCTGGAACCATTCCCCAATACGATACATTGAAAATTGACTCGATACCCATTCTCTAGTTATTTTTTCATTTAAATGTTTTATATAACCCATTACGCCAAGTTCATTAAATCGCTGTACTATAACTTCTTTATTGTGTTCATTCAAGTCCTTCGTATTCTTCATCTTTTCATCATTAATATAATCTGAATCCGCCTGATTCCAGACACCATACGTATCTTTGTTAACGCCCATTTTTATCCAATGGGTGTATGGAATTTTTTCAATTTCATTATCGGTACTGAGATTCAGTTTGGTCGTTATACCTTTAAAACTTATAATGAGAATTAAACAAAATACAACACTACTTAACACCTTCAGAGAATATTTCTTACGAAACTTTAAAATATTTTCAATTAAAATCGCCAACGCTACGGCCAATGCTGTCGGTCTTATAATATAAGTACAAGCTGCAAAAACTCCTAATAAAACCCATAAAATAACCTGCATTCTTTTTGTTTCTGCCGTTTTCAAACACAAATACGTATACATCGTTGCTGAAATGAAAAATATTACTAATGTGTGTGTATAAAAAACTGGCGCCTGCCAATATATAAAAATATTTAGTACAGACAATACAATCGATATGTGAGCAACTTTAAAGTTTGTAATTTTCCTTACAATCAATACATTTAAAATAATACTCCCTGTTATACATGCTATTGGTAATATTTTTATTGCTACATCTACACTTCCGATTAATTTGGCAAAGTACCCTCCTAATAATACAATATGTGTATTATATGGATAAAATAAAAGCTGTCCCATCTCTAAAAAATAATTATCTCCATTAAACACAGAGACAATTCCTTCTTTAAGGATGGCATAATCTCCTACAACAGGGTTAAACGCTATAGAAGTAATAATTATTTCTACTGTCAAAATACCCATTATACCTAAGGCAATCACGACATTTGTATACGTTCTTTTCATTTTATTAATAACCCATTTATAATACATAAAGAAAAGCCCAAATAAAAGAAGTGTCGCTACTATAACAACGCCTACTTTTCGCGCAGTATACTCTTCAGTCGGATAAGGAAATTCTCCACTCATCCAAATTATTTTCGGGATAAAAAATTTACTTACTATCATTGAAAATACAGATAAAAACACCGTCATAACAATGATTGGATAAAATTGATTCACTATTTTTTTTACAGACATTCTTTTATTCTCCTATATCTCTAGCATTTCCCAATTAATGATACGTTATCAAAATTGCACTGTCAAACCAACGTATTATATTACCTGTATAATCTGCTTTCTCTTAAGGTTTTTTACATATATTTAAACAACTTCCGCTATCCATTCACTAAATCAACTCACAATTTTGCGAAGACATTAGGTCGAAAAGCTCGATCGGTGAAGATTAATAATCAGTGCAGGATGAACACCATCTACTACCGCTGATTCTTCTTTTTTATCTATTTCAGCACTCGCATGTTTATCTGCTAGATTATCTGCAAGTCCTAACATTTGAAAAGGAACTGCAACAGCAAGAACTCTGATAGTTGCTACTATTCCTAGCCATGTTAATATTTTATTTCCCTTCCCCTTATCTGTGCCTTGTAATCCTTTCATAAAAAACCTCTTCTTATATGTAATATTACTAAAAAGAGGTTTTGTTTTCCATAAAATCAAATAACCCCCTTTCGTTAATTTCAAAAACTTTGACACATTCAAACTTACTACTCCATTTTTTCGTGACAAAATAAAAAGACCAACGAATCATAACATTCATTGGTCTTCGGATGAAAAGTTTATTTGTTTAAAATTAATATTGATTATAGATTTCAAAAACCCGTCAGCTGTGCTAAAAAATAAACCCTTTACTACTTCTACTCTCAGCTAGCCTTATGTTCAAGTCTCAACTTATCCGCAACCATTGCGATAAACTCAGAGTTCGTAGGTTTTGCTTTTGACATGGATACTGTATAACCAAATAAGGACGAAATAGAATCAATATTTCCACGGCTCCACGCTACTTCAATCGCGTGACGGATTGCACGCTCGACACGGCTCGCTGTTGTATTATATTTCTTTGCAATATCTGGATATAATACTTTCGTAATAGACCCTAGTAATTCGATATCATTGTACACCATAGAAATCGCTTCTCGTAAGTACATGTACCCTTTAATATGAGCAGGTACACCAATTTCATGAATAATACTCGTAATACTTGCATCTAAGTTTTTCGGTTTTCCATCTATTGTTGTTGCTGATCGGAAAGATGGTAATGGACGTTTAATAGTAGCATTTGCCTTGCCACTCACTTGACGAATATGACTAGTTAAATTCTCCATATCAAATGGTTTTAATATGAAATATGAAGCACCTAGGTCAACTGCTTTTTTCGTCACATCTTCTTGTCCAAATGCTGTTAACATAATTACGCTAGGCTGTCTTAACCTTTCAATATGTCGCATTTTCTCTAGTACAGCTAAACCATCTAAATGTGGCATAATAATGTCTAAAACGAGTACATCAGGCTGCTTATCTGTTAATAAGTTTAAACACTCTTGACCATTATAAGCAGTACCGATTACTTCCATATCATCTTGAGCAGCTACATAACTCTCTAGCATTGATACTAATTCTTTATTATCATCCACAAGACATACTTTAATTTTCTCCACAGCTTTTCCTCCCTTACCGAATCGATTCTCCGACATGTGTATCCTTCTAGGCTACATGAATTGTTCGACAATTGTGTGAAAATTCCCTTTTAAAGTTTGTTACTTTCCGATAAAATCACAAAAAAATATGTTTATCGTTCATTTATTCCCTTTCGCAACACATTCCATCATAGAAATACAACGAAACGTTCAACCCTTTGCTTATATTTTACAACAAAAAACATCTCTTGCGGAGCTTTTACAAAATTTCAACGAATTTTTCAATAGAAAAGCGAGCTAATGAATAAATTAGCTCGCTTTTTTTTCTTGATCATAAATATTAATTCCAGCCTCATGTAACATCCATTCAATATGAACACCGTACCCTGATGTTGGATCATTGACAAATACATGTGTAACGGCTCCGATTACTTTCCCGTTTTGTACAATTGGACTTCCACTCATCCCTTGTACGATACCACCTGTTTTTGCTAATAAACGCTTATCTGTTACTTTTATTACCATACCTTTTGTAGCTGGAAATTTTTGCGGTACCGTACTAACAACTTCAATATCAAATGATTCTACTTTATCTTGATCAATAACTGTTAATATTTTTGCCGGTCCTTCTTTTACTTGATGAGATAATGCGATAGGCAGTGCTTTATCCATTACGCCGTTTGTCATATTTGTATTTAATTTCCCAAAAATACCATACGGACTATTTATTGTAATATTGCCAATCACTTCACGATCTGGTGAGAACCTTGCTAACTTCTCTCCTGGATTCCCATGACTACCTCTTTCAATCGATGTAACTGTCGAACGCATAATTTGTCCATCTTCAACTTGAATCGGCTTTTTCGTATCATTATCAGAAATGACATGACCCAGTGCTCCGTATTTCATAGAATCTGGATGAACAAATGTCATTGTTCCGATTCCAGCTGCCGAATCACGAATATATAAGCCAATACGATAAGACGATTCCCCACTGTCTTTTTGTGGTGTTAATTTCGTGCGAATGTATTTTCCATCTCTTAACAAAACAAGGTTAAGTGGTTCACCTGTTTCACCACTACTATGAATAAATGGTGCGACATCACTCATTCTTTCAATTGTTTTACCATTAATTTCAGTAATCATATCTCCAATTTGCACACCAGCTGTTTCACCAGGAGATATTTTACCTTTTTCAGTTTGAATTAAATGATGGCCTACAACAAGTACACCTTTTGTGTTTAATTTCACACCAATTGATTGTCCACCTGGAATAACTTTAAAATCTTTTAATACTTTCACATTTACTTTTTTTACTGGAAAACCAGCGATTTGGAACACCATGTCCGCTTCACCATTTTGATGAGAATTTACCATAAGTCCTTGTTTTTGTTCATTCGAACTCACTGTAAATACATGGCTATTTGTAGATGAAGCTTTAAAAACTGGTAATGAAGCTATTTCTGATTGTTGTCCTTCAAAAACAACAAGTTGCTTCGGGGATGAAATAAACGTCCGAAGCGGCTTAAAACATCCAATAAAAACTAAAGAAACAAGGAGACAAAGACCTATTATTTTTCGAAATCTTTCTAATTTCAATTTGTTCACTCTCCTCGCTCCTACCCCACATTCAGCCTCTTGGCTTCACTTTTTAATCTCTCCTTGCAGTGCTTTATTTATAACCGGAAGAATTAAGAAATCTTCATTTGAGAAAAAAAGCTATCCATTACTGGATAGCCTCTGCTGTCTGTTTAAAATGATGCGCTTGCGTAAGTAACTCTTTCGCATGTTCTGTCGTTAAATCTGTAATTTCCACACCAGAAATCATTCGAGCTATTTCTGTTACTTTATCCTCCATAGTTAAAACGGTAACTGATGTAATTGTCCGATCATTCGCTACCTGTTTTCGAATAAATAAATGCGAATCCGCCATTGAAGCTACTTGAGGTAAGTGCGTAATACAAAGCACTTGTGAGTTTACTGATACACGATAAATTTTTTCCGCAATAGCCTGTGCAACTCGACCACTCACACCAGTATCCACTTCATCAAAAATAACAGATGCAATACCTTGATGTTTAGAAAAAATACTTTTTAAAGCTAAAATAATACGAGATAACTCTCCACCAGAAGCGACCTTTGAAAGTGGTTTTAACGGTTCACCGGGATTCGTTGAAATATAAAACTCAACGTGATCATAGCCGTCCGCCGTAAGGCGCACCGGTGCGCCTTCCACAAGAGGTTCTTCTGCATTTCCTTCTCTCTTCATGATTCTCACTTCAAATTTCGTTTTTTCCATATATAGTTCTTTTAATTCTTGATGAATAGCATTTGTAAGATGCTCTGCAAGTTCATGACGCATATTACTTAACAACGTTGCTTCTTTCAGAATAACACTTTCTAATTCCTTTAACTGCTTCTTCGTCGCTTCAATATGAACGTCTTTATTTTCAATCGTAAAAATTTCTTGCTCAATTTTATCAGCATACGCTAAAATCTCTTCTACATTATTTCCATATTTTCTCTTTAGCATACGAATTTCATTTAAACGTGTTTCAATTTCATCTAGACGATTCGGATCATATTCCATCATATCGAGATTTTCTCTAAGTTGATACGCAACTTCTTCTAATAAGTAATAGCTATTTGCAATTGAATCATGATTTTCTTGATATACTTCATCTAAATGTGTAATACTCTCCATTTGTCCCATTGCACTTCTTACATTATCTAATCCTTGTCCGTCAGCACTTAACGAACGATATGCATCACCTAACGCTTTATAAATCTTTTCAAAATTAGAAATTTGCAATCGTTCCTCAGTTAATTCATTTTCTTCATCCATCTTTAAATCAGCCTTACGGATTTCTTCATGCTGAAATTGAATTAAATCTAAGCGATGTGCCATTTGTTGTTCATTTTCACTTAACGATTTCAATTGTTTTTTTAATTTCTCATAGTCAGCGTATACATTTTGATATATATCCAACTGTTTAACAATACGCTCCCCATCAAAATGATCGAGCATAAACAGATGTCGCTCTTCATTCATTAAGTCTTGCGTTTCGTGCTGTCCATGAATATCAACAAGCGTTTTGCCAATCTCTTTTAATATACTAAGGGTGACAAGTTTCCCATTTACACGACATACACTCTTTCCGTTTGCAGCAATATCACGCTTCAAAATAATCATGCCGTCTTCTATTTCTATATCTAACTCTTCTGCCTTTTCAATACATGGATGCTTGTCGTCTTCCACATAAAATAACCCTTCTATCTCAGCTTTTTCTGTTCCGTATCGAACAAATTCCGCTGAACCACGGCCACCTACAAGTAAACTAATCGCATCAATAATAATCGATTTTCCAGCTCCTGTTTCACCACTTAAAACTGTTAAACCTTTTTGAAAAGAAATATTTAATGCCTCAATAATAGCAAAGTTTCTAATCGATAATTCCGATAACAATGCCCCATTCACCTCGTTATAAACTAATCCCCTACTAAGGGCTTTTCTCAGTTCTTTATTCAAATAGTCATACTATATGTTTGTATGTACTCTTCTAACCCGCTCCATTGTACCAAACATTCGTTTTACGGGTCAATCCACCTATTTTCTAATTTTATTCAAACAAAATATTATATTACAATTAAAAATTCACATTTTTAACCACTAAAAAAATCCTGTTCACTTTCCACTTTACAGAGGAAAGCAAACAAGATTTTTTTGTTACAACATATTTAAGAAACGATCAGAGACAACACCTGTATCCTCAGGTGTACGGCAAATAATTAAGCAAGTATCATCACCACAGATGGTTCCGATGATCTCATCCCACTCTAAATGATCAATAAGTGCTCCAAGTGAATGAGCGTTACCAGGCAATGTTTTTAGCACAAGCATATGTCCTGCCGTGTCTAATTTTACAAATGAATCCACTAGATTTCGTTTTAATTTTTGTAACGGGTTAAACCGTTGATCTGCTGGCAAGCTATATTTATAGCGACCATCATGTAATGGCACCTTCACTAAGTGCAGTTCTTTAATATCGCGCGATACTGTTGCTTGCGTTACATTAAATCCCTCATTACGTAAAATATCAACTAATTCATCTTGTGTTTCGATTTCTTTGTTCGCAATAATTTCCCTGATTTTAATATGGCGCTGACCTTTATTCATACATTTGCACCTCACACTATCTCTTACCATAGTTTAAACATTGGTATACTTCACTTATTTATGTTAACTTATAATTCGTTACTTGTACACAATTGTTTTTACAATCATTATACAATTACAGCAAAAAGAGGAACAACATATGTTATTCCCCTTTTCCTTTTTGTTTTAAAACGTCATGCGCTTCTGTAACAACTTGCTCAATAGAAATTGGAGAATGATTTTTGCCACTCTCATCACGTTCACCATGCCATTTTAAATGAATTAAGAATTCAATATTACCGTCTCCACCCGTAATCGGTGAGAATGTTAAACCTTCTACATCATAGCCTTCTTTTAAAGCAAAATCGACAATCATTTCTACGACAGCTTCATGCACTTTTCTATCACGAACAATGCCTTTTTTCCCAACTTGCTCTCTTCCAGCTTCAAACTGCGGTTTAATTAACGCTGCTACATCACCGTTAAGCATAAGCATTGTTTTTAAAACTGGCAGTATTAGTTTTAATGATATAAATGAAACATCTATACTAGCAAATTGTGGTAAACCACGCTCTAAGTCTGCTGGTGTCACGTAACGGAAATTTGTACGTTCCATTACGACAACACGCTCATCTTGACGCAATTTCCACGCCAATTGATTATATCCTACATCTAATGCATAAGATAGTTTCGCTCCATTTTGAAGCGCACAATCTGTAAAGCCACCAGTTGATGAACCAATATCTATCATAACTTTATCTTGTAAATCTAGATGAAATGTCTCCAGTGCCTTTTCAAGTTTATAACCACCACGGCTTACATACGGCATAACTTGTCCCTTTACCGTAATCTCTGTATCTTGTGGGATCTTCTCTCCTGGCTTATCGAGTCTCATCTCATTCGCATATACGATTCCAGCCATAATAGCACGTTTCGCTTTCTCACGTGTTTCTATAAGCCCTCGCTCTACTAATAGTACATCTACTCTTTCTTTTTTTGCACTCATTTGTTACGCCCTTTTTTGTTTTGATGGAATCATTGTATGAATACGGTCTACAACAGCATCTGTCGTTAAACCAATTTCTTCTAATAATTTTGTTACACTACCGTGCTCTATGAAACGATCTGGAATACCCATTCTTTCAATTAATGCACTATGGTATCCGTTCTCAGATGCAAATTCAACTACTCCAGTTCCAAAACCACCGATTAAACAAGCTTCTTCAATCGTTAAAATCGGTATATTTTTTCCTAAGAGATCATGTAAATACGCTTCATCCATTGGTTTAATAAAGCGAGCGTTCACTACTTTCACTGAAACTCCAGCCTTTTCAAGACGCTCTGCTGCTTCCATTGCCATTGGAATTGTCGTACCAAATGTTAAAATAGCTGCCTGCGTACCTTCTTTTAACGTTTCCCATGTGCCGATTGGAATTGCCTTTAATTCTTCGTCCATATGAACACCAAGGCCATTACCACGTGCATAACGTAAAGCGATTGGTCCATCTTCGTATTGCATCGCCGTATACACTAAATGTTGCCCTTCATTTTCATCTTTTGGCATCATTATTACCATATTCGGTAAATGACGTAAAAACGAGATATCAAATACACCTTGATGTGTTTCACCGTCTGCTCCTACTAATCCAGAGCGATCTATTCCGATGAAAACATTTAAATTTTGACGACATATATCATGAACAACTTGGTCATATGCTCTTTGTAAAAACGTTGAATAAATTGCTAAGAATGGTTTCATCCCTTGCGTTGCCATACCTGCTGCCATTGTTGTAGCATGCTGTTCTGCAATACCTACATCGATCATACGATTCGGGAATTCCTTTTGGAATTTCTCAAGTTTCGATCCAACAGGCATTGCAGGCGTAATTGCAACAATACGCTCATCTTCTCTCGCCAACTTAAGTACTGTTTCACTAACAACAGCACTCCATGCTGGTGCAACTTCCTTCGGTTTGACGAAGTCACCTGACTCAATTTTATACGGGCCTGTTCCATGCCAAGTTCCAATTACGTCACTCTCAGCTGGTTTATAACCTTTTCCTTTTTTCGTAATCACATGAACAAGTACTGGACCTTTTGTTTTCTTTGCATATTGCAACGTTTCGAATAACTTTTCATAATCGTGCCCATCGACTGGACCTAAATATGTAAAGCCTAACTCTTCGAAAAATACGCCTGATACTAGTAAATATTTAAGACTATCTTTTATTTTCTCTGCTGTTGCAGCCACTTTCCCACCGACTGCTGGGATTTTTTTCAATATATACTCTAGTTCATCTTTTACCCAATGGTATTTTCCTGCGGTACGTAAACGACCAAGTACATTATGAAGCGCACCAACGTTTGGTGCAATTGACATTTCATTGTCATTCAAAATAACAATCATGTCTGTTTTTTCATGCCCAATATGGTTCAATGCCTCTAAGGCCATTCCACCTGTTAAAGCACCATCTCCAATGATTGGTATAACATATTCTTTCGTTTTCTTTAAATCACGTGCTAAAGCCATTCCCATTGCAGCAGATAGTGATGTCGAGCTATGACCTGTTTCCCATACATCGTGCTCACTCTCACAACGTTTTGGAAAACCACATAGACCTTGATATTGCCTTAATGTACCGAATTCCTTCGCACGTCCTGTTAAAATTTTATGTACATAGGATTGATGTCCTACATCCCATAAAAATTTATCTTTCGGACTATCAAATAATTTATGCAGAGCAATTGTGAGTTCTACTACACCTAAGTTAGGTGCAATATGTCCACCTGTTTGAGAGAGCTCTTCAATTAAAAATTTACGAATATCCTCACTCAATCCCTCTAGTTCACTGATAGACATATCTTTCAAAAAACTAGGGTTTTGAATTTGCGTTAGATCCACATGGATCACTCACTTTCATTTCATAATCTGTCAACATGTCAAATATTACAAAAAACATTTACACAACACAAGAAATTTTCTTTTCTATCCTTTATCTTACCCTGCTATCAACCAGTCTATTGTGCCCTAATCCTATTATAAACCATATTTCTTTATGCGTTGAAAAAAATAGCCGCTAACACGAAGTGATAACGGCAATGTAATCTACATATATTTTTGCCAATAACAAGAAAAGAAAAACCTTTTCCTACATTTATATCATAAAATGATGAATGACTCAACAAATGAAAACGCTGTTATATTAGTTATTACGTTTTGCAATCAAATCGCAAATAGATAGTAAATATTCATCTTGTAATTGCAAGGAGCTAATCGCATCTTTTGCTTTTGTAATTGTTTCTTCTAAAATATTCTTTGCTCTATCTACAGTAAATAACGTCGTATATGTGCTCTTTTCGTTGGAAACATCACTACCAATCGGTTTTCCAATCTCTTCTTCGGTTCCTTCTACATCTAAAATATCATCTCGAATTTGGAAAGCTAGGCCAATATTTTTTGCAAACTCAAGTAACTTTTCTTCCTGCTCTTTTGTAGCATTAGAAAGTATCGCTCCTGCAAGTACAGCGAATTCAAGTAGTTTCCCGGTCTTATGCTTATGAATATACTCTAACTCATCAATCGTAAGTTGTTTCCCTTCAGCTTCCATATCCGCCACTTGTCCGCCAACCATTCCTTCCGGCCCAGCTGCTTTTGCAAGCTCAAGTACAAGTCTTACTTTTTTTTCAGCAGAGATTTCTTTTTGCTCATATGCCATAACAATTTGAAAAGCATACGTCAACAAACCATCTCCTGCTAAAACTGCCATTGCTTCACCAAATACTTTATGATTCGTGGGCTTTCCTCTTCTTAAATCATCATCATCCATACAAGGTAAATCATCATGAACTAACGAGTATGTATGTATCATTTCAAGAGCACAAGCTGCACCTACTCCAAGATTTCTTTCTTTCCCAAACGCTTGTAATGTTGCAAATAAAAGTAACGGGCGGAGACGTTTTCCACCCGCTTCCAAAGAATATGCCATCGCTTCACGAAGTACATTTGGACATTGTAATTCATTTGCATAGCTTACAAGCTTCTCTTCTACGAAAGTTTTACTTTCTTTCAAAAAAGTATCAAAAGCGATTGTCACTATGCTTCATCTCCTAAAGCAGTAAACGGTTCAAGCTCTCCATCTTCTCCAAGAATAACTGCCATTTGTTCTTGTACGTTCTTCAACTTCTCATCGCAAAGCTTAGATAATTCCATACCCTCTTTAAAATAAGAAATCGCTTCTTCTAAAGGTACATCACCTTGCTCTAGCTTAGATACGAGATGCTCAAGTTGCGAAATTGCCTCTTCAAAACTCACTTTATTTTCCATTATTCAATTCACGCTCCTCTATGCCTGATACGCTACAATCTAGTATTCCATCTTGTAATTGAACTGAAACAGCATCTCCAAGGCTGATATCTTTCACACTTTTTAACACTTGCTTCTCTTCATCATATACAAGCCCGTACCCTCTCATCATTACTTTAAGCGGACTTAATGCTTCAAGTTTTTGAGCAGCTCTTACAAAGGCAAATTCTTTCGTTTGAAGTAAAGTTTGCATTTCACGTTGTAATTGCTTTTGCAACGTTTCAATCGCTACCTTTGTTTGTATAATTTTTTGAGATGGGTGGTGCTTCTCTAAATAAAATGAAAGCTGTTTTAACTGATTCACCTTTTTATCAATGTAGCGCTCTTTCGCTAAAACAAGCTGTTCTAACGCTCTATCTAATTGCTCTTCCTTTTGTTCATATACTTGTCTTGGATAACGGAATGCATAAGATTTTTGCAATACTTGTAATTTTTCTTCTTTTTTATGTACTAACTCTCTCATTGCTCTTTGCAATCTTAGAGTTCTTTGTAATACCTTTTCTTGTAACTCTATAACGTTCGGTGCTGCTAGTTCAGCTGCTGCAGTCGGTGTTGGTGCACGTAAATCGGCAACAAAATCTGCGATTGTAAAATCTGTTTCATGCCCTACTGCTGAAATAATAGGAATTTCGCTCTTAAAGATTGCTCTTGCAACCACTTCCTCATTGAAAGCCCATAATTCCTCAATAGAACCTCCCCCGCGCCCAACAATTAATACATCTATATCTCCCATTTCATTCGCTGTACGAATCGCTTGTACAATCGAGGGAGCTGCTGACTCCCCCTGTACAAGTACTGGAAATACAATAACATTCCCAATTGGATAACGACGTTTAATCGTTGTTATGATATCACGAATCGCAGCTCCTGTTGGCGACGTAATTACCCCTATTGTTTTAGCATAAGGAGGGATTATTTTTTTATAAACTTGAGAAAACAATCCTTCTTCCTCTAAACGAACTTTTAATTGTTCGTAAGCCAAATGCAAATTTCCGACTCCGTCAGGTTGCATGTCTTGAATATAAATTTGATAAGAACCACTCGCCTCGTAAACAGAGATTTTCCCTTTTACAAGTACCTTCATCCCATTTTCAGGTCTGAATTTAATATTACGATTATGACCCGCAAACATAACCGCTGCGATTCTGGCATTTTCGTCTTTCAATGTAAAATACATGTGACCACGACTATGATTTTTAAAGTTGGAAATTTCACCCTTTAACCAAACAGACTGTAAATGCGGGTCATATTCTATTTTTGTTTTTATATAGCGTGTTAATGCTGTAACGGTTAAATATTGTTTCTCCATTTCTCTCTCCTCATAGCCGACTCAAATTATTTACAAACGACACCTGCGCGTTTGGCAGATTCAACAGTATTATGAAGAAGCATTGTAATCGTCATTGGACCAACACCCTTTGGCACAGGCGTAATGTAACCCGCAACGTCTAACACGTTGTCAAAGTCAACATCACCACAAAGCTTGCCTGTTTCTAATCGATTCACACCAACGTCAATTACAACCGCGCCTTCTTTCATATAATCAGCTGTTACCATTTTAGGTCGTCCAACAGCTACGATTAAAATATCAGCTAACTTCGATAATTCTTTAATATTTTGCGTCTTAGAATGACAATATGTGACAGTTGCATTTTCATTTAAGAACAATTGCCCCACTGGTTTGCCGACAATATTACTTCTTCCAATTATTACAACATGTTTTCCCGAAATATCAAGATTCGTTTCTTTTACTAATTCTACAATACCATGCGGTGTACACGGAAGGAATGTATCTTGTCCCGTCATCATACGTCCCACGCTGATTGGGTGAAATCCATCTACATCCTTTTCTGGTGAAATTCTTTCAATGATAGCTTTTTCTTCAATATGTTTTGGTAAAGGTAATTGCACTAATATGCCATTAATACGGTCATCGCCATTTAAGCGATCGATTTCAGCAAGCAAACGTTCCTCAGTAATCGTTTCAGGAAGTTCAATTAGCTCAGAATAAATTCCTACTTGTTCACAGCCTTTTTCTTTTCCTTTTACGTAAGAACGAGATGCTGGATCTTCTCCCACTAAAATCACTGCTAATCCTGGTACAATCCCTTGTTCTTTCAACTTCACAACTTCTTCTGTTAATTGTGCTCGTTTTTTCTCCGCAACTTCATTTCCTTTGATGATTACTGCTACCATTTTAAGATTCCCCCTTAAAGAAATTACAGTGTATCTTTTATATTAGATAAAACGCCGTTAATAAAACGACGAGATTCCTCATCCCCAAATGTTTTAGCAATTTCAATTGCCTCGTTAATTGTTACGTTGTGTGGAATTTCTTCCATGTACTTCATTTCATACACAGCTACACGTAAAATACTGCGATCAACAATACTAATACGCTCAAGCTTCCACTTTTTTAAGTTTTGACGAATTGCTGCGTCAATCTCTTCTTTATTGTCTACAAATCCTACAACAAGTGATTCTAAAAACTCATTTGTTTCTTCACCTTCATCTAGCGTATTTTCCACCGCTACCTTCGGTTCTAATTCACCTGTAATATCCATTTGGTATAATGCTTGCATAGCTCTTTCTCTAGCCGTCCTACGTTTCATTGTAACTCTCCTTTATGCTTCAAGTCTTTCCTTATGCTTTGTTATATTATTATAATTTATAAGCCGTCAATTCACTTACTCTTACAGTTTTCATTGATTTTCCAACCTTATAATACAATGATAATAACACAATTTATCGTTTCACACACGGGTTACAAGGCTGAAAAATAATAAAAAGATTAACTTCAAGTTCCATATCTTATCACAATGTACGTTTTTTGGAAAAACGAAACATTTTCTTTTTTATTTCTTATTTTTTGAAATAGTATAACAATTAGAGGGTTGTAATTTGTGAAGAAATGAAACGATAAAAAAGATGCCTATGTTACTAGGCACCTTTTTCATTCTTACACTGGTTCAATTTCTGTTTTTTGTGTTTCGAATGTTACGCCAACGATGTGAACATTCACTTCTTTTGGCTCAAGTCCTGTCATTGTAAAGAGTGCTTGGCGAATATTGTCTTGAATCTTTTGTGCAACAACTGGAATTGCTACACCAAAATACATTACAACATAAAGGTCGACGATAATATCTTCGTTTGCTAATTCAACCTTTACACCTTTACCATGATTTTTCTTACCTAACTTCTCAACAACATCTGTAGCAAAATTACCACGCATTGCCGCCACACCTTCTACCTCAGCAGCTGCAATACCTGCAATTACTTCAATTACTTCTGGTGCAATTTCTACTTTACCAAGAGTTGTATCTTGACCCATATCTAACATATGTTCAGCCATGAAAAAAACCTCCTTTAATGTATCACTGCGTCACAAGTTCATGCTCTTCCAAAAACTTCGTATTAAACTCACCTTTTACAAAATCAGGATGATCTAACAATTGCAAATGGAACGGGATTGTTGTATGTACGCCTTCAATGACAAACTCACTGAGTGCACGCTTCATTTTTGCAATTGCCTCTTCACGTGTTTTTCCGTGAACAATTAATTTAGCAACCATCGAATCATAGAAAGGTGGGATTGAATATCCCGGATATACAGCTGAATCGACGCGAATACCAAATCCGCCTGGTGGTAAGTACATTTCTACTTTACCTGGAGATGGCATAAATTTTTTGGCAGGGTTTTCCGCATTAATTCGGCATTCAATTGCCCAACCATTAAATTGTACTTCTTCTTGCTGTAACGATAACTTTTCTCCAGAAGCAACAAGAATTTGCTCTTTAATTAAGTCCATTCCTGTCACCATTTCAGTAACCGGATGCTCAACTTGAATTCTCGTATTCATCTCCATGAAATAAAAGCTTTTCGTTTTATATTCATAAATAAACTCAACCGTACCAGCACCTGTATAATCAACCGCTACCGCCGCTTTAACTGCCGCTTCACCCATCTGCTTGCGAACATTTTCATCAAGTGCAGGTGATGGACTTTCTTCTAATAGTTTCTGCAAACGGCGCTGAATTGTACAATCACGCTCTCCTAAATGAATGGCATTTCCGTGTGTATCTGCCATTATTTGAATCTCAACATGGCGGAAATCTTCAACGTACTTTTCTAAGTATACACCAGGGTTCCCAAAAGCGGTACTAGCTTCTTGCTGTGTAATTTGAATTCCTTTTACAAGCTCTTCTTCATGACGTGCAACACGAATACCTTTTCCGCCGCCACCTGCAGTCGCTTTAATAATAACTGGATATCCAATCTGATTTGCAAGCTCGATCGCTTCCTCGGTATTTTTTATAATCCCTTGTGAACCTGGTACAATCGGAACCCCTGCTTTTTCCATTGTATCACGAGCAACGTCTTTTGTGCCCATCTTTGAAATAGCTTCTGGACTTGGACCGATAAAAATTAAGTTACATTCACGGCATAACTCTGCGAAATCTGCATTCTCTGCTAAAAATCCGTATCCCGGATGGATAGCATCGCAGCCCGTTAACTTCGCAACGCTAATAATGTTCGTCAAATTTAAATAACTTTCTTTTGAAACTGTTGGTCCTACACAATACGCCTCATCTGCAATTTGTACGTGAAGTGACTCTTTATCTGCTTCTGAATAAATCGCAACTGTTTCAATATCCATTTCTTTACAAGCACGAATAATTCGTACAGCAATTTCCCCACGATTGGCTATTAATACTTTTTTTATCATCACAAAGACTCCCTTATTACGCTTTCACAAGAAATAGCGGTTGTCCATACTCAACAAGCTGTCCGTTATTAACAAGAATCTCAACAATTTCGCCCTCTACATCAGCGTCAATTTCGTTAAATAACTTCATAGCCTCGACAATACATACGATAGAATCTTTCGATACCCTGTCTCCAACACTTACATATGGAGGTGTATCAGGTGAAGATGAAGAATAGAATGTACCTACCATTGGTGAGGTAATCTTATGTAGGTTTTCATCTTGAGCAGCTTTCTTCTCTTCTTGTTTTGGTGCTTCTACTTGCGCTGCCGCTACTGCTGTTTCAACTTCAACAGATGCTACTGGTTGCATAGCTTGTTTCGCTACAGGTGCTTGCATCGCAACAACTTCATTACCACGCTTTTTCATTTTGATTGTTGTACCGTCTTTTTTGTATTCAAATTCATCAATATTAGAGCTATCAATTAATTTAATTAATTCACGAACTTCTTGAATTTTAAACATGTAAAATCCACTCCCATACTCTTGTTTGTCCCGTTTTTACAGATTCTCATCACTAACACTAGATTGACTGTAAAAATACGATGTATTCTATTAGAAAATTTATTTGATTTACTAATAGAAATATTTACTATTTCCATCTTACGATAAATTTTTTAAACATTCCAATTTATATTTCTTTATAATAAATCGAAACTCCTGTAAAAATATTATTCCAATAAAAAATTTATTACCTAGTAATAATACCAAGTTTCACACGAAATTGGCAAGACCACTTCCTAAAAAACATTCCTTACCTTTTCAAAATGCTACACAGTAAACATATAATTGCAGCTCCACTCTTCACCACATCTATGGTTCATAACATATTTTTACCAAATATTATTTTTTTGTTTACACGCCGTTCATCATTCCTTCATATAAGAATAGTATGTTCAAAGTGTAGAAAATATATTGTATCGAGGTGTGGACATATGATATGGCTCATGCTCTTCTTACCTGCCGTAATGGTTTGGGCATTCGTTCTCTTCATCCACGTCAAATCTGGAAAAAGTAATCATCATCACCATGAACCGCTAATTTTTTATTCACAACGTATTTCTCCATTCCGAGTTGAACATAGTAAAAACACATACAAAGACGAAATAGAAAAAAGCTATCGAAAGTGACAGCTTTTTTCTATTATTATTTTTATCTAATTATTTTGAAGTACTCTATGTTCTTATTTACAAACAATGCGATTAGTAAAAATTAATAATCCGTGGGGGAAATCCCCCACGGATTAAAATTCTACTTATTTTGCTGATGGATCAAATTTCACACCTACATCTTTAGAACCGCCTTCACTTCTTACAAGCTGTATAATTTTGTTCGCTTCTTTTTGTGAATGTTTCGCTGCCTTCACTGTTACTCTAATGTCAGTTCCATCAGCTCTTACAAGGGCATCTTTATATCCTCCTTGAGCTTTAATAACTGTTTCAAGTAAACCTTCTTTTGTTTCCATTGTAGCGATTGCATCCATACCATCTTTCGCCTTACTTCTTTCTTCAGCAGTAGCGTTAGAAGACTTTATTACATTTTGTAATTTTTCTCTTTCAGCACTACGCTTATCTTCCATTTGCATACGTAAAGCTGTGAAATTTTCATCACTCGATTGAACTGATACATTCCCCTCTTTTTTACTTGTTTCTTTTTTAGCATTTTCTTTTTTATCTGTCTCTTTATTTGTTGTCTCTTTATTTGGTGTTTCCTTGCTTGGAGTTTCTTTTGTTGTTTCTTTATTTGGCGTTTCGTTTGTTACTGCTTTGTCAGTACCTTGCTTTTCTTGTCCAATCTTTTCACCTGTTGCCGGCGATGCTGTATTCATTTTGTCAGGAGTTGTTACGTAATACACAGATAGTACAACAACTAAACTTAACATTGTTAATAGCCAAACCGTTTGTTTTTTTAACACTTTATTTCCTCCCTATCAATTTTTCGGTGAAACTGAAACACGATGGGCTGGTACATCTAGCAGCCTTATCACAGCTTCTTTTACCATTGCTTTAACTTGTATATTATCCACTCCTTTTGCTACGACGAGAACACCTCGTACTTTCGGTTTCTCTGTCCGTAAAACAACGGGAGTTTCTTTATCACCTTCACGTATAATGACAGTCTTTTCATCAAGAGACTCGTCCTCTACTTCCCTCTTACCGCCTGTTTTATCTGTTTCACCTGTTGTTTGTGAGCGTTTCACTGTATTTTTTTCTAAAATTTTTTCTTCAGATGAATCTAAATTCACCTTAATCGTTACGTCTTTTACTCCTGCTATTTCTTCTAAAGCAGCTTTTAATTCTTGTTCATACGCTTTTTCATATTTTTCTACATTTGACATACTATCATTACTTTTTTGTCCAAAAGTTGGTACGTCTTTTTCTTGGTTTTGAGTTTTTTGTTCTTTAAATACAGGTACTTCTTCTTTTTTACTTGAAAAGAGACTACTAGAAAACATAAGCAAAATTCCAAGTATGAGTAGGACAAGTAAAAACTTAGGTGTTACCTTTTTCCCCTTCTCGTTGCTTTCTTTTTGATCCCCATTCAATAAGTTTCGAAAAAATGAGAACTTCGAATTTTTATCTTTATTGTCCATTTACTCTACCTGTCCTCCCTTCCATTTGAACTTGGATTTGTTTACCCTCTAGTTGCCACCTGCTTGAAAAGAAATCTTTCATTTCCACATTCGTTTCTTCCACTTTTTTTGGAGGCTCTTTCGTGTTAATTTCAATTGGCTTTACCGTTTCGATTGCATCATTTTTACTGCTTTCTTTTTCTTTCAACGTCACAACAACAGATTGAATATCTTTCGCTGACTTTACTTCTTCTGTATTTTCTGTTGCGACTATTTGTATTTCAGAGACAGTCATACCATACTTTTTCTCAAACTCTTTTCCTACTTCTTTTTTCATTTTGGTAGCCATCTCTTCTAAACTATATGCACGTGTTAGAGCTTGTATTTCTTTTTTCTTCGAATCTATTGAATTTTTTACAGATCCTTCTGCTACGTACTTTTCTTCATTAAAATTTGCAATTACTTCATTTACATCTGTCTGCAATAGTTTAAAAAGAGGCGTTAAAATTAATACAACTAACAAAAGACTTACAACGAATTTAACGTATTTTTGCAAATTTGAATTTGGAAGAATAAGATGAAGCATTGTCGCTAAGAGCAAAAAAACGATAATATTTCTGATCCACTCTGTAACAAATTGCATACTCTTCACCTCCTACCGCATCATAAGTGTAATATTCCCCGCAGCAATAATAATTGTGATACTTAAAAAGAACATAAATGATACGATAGCTAAGCAAGCAAACACGTAAATGATGCTTCGTCCAATGATATCTAAACATTGAATAATTGCTCCTCCGCCAACTGGTTGCAATACTGCTGCTGCGAATTTATAAATAAACGCGATACAGAAAATTTGAATCGCTGGAAAAGCGACAATTAAACATAAAATAACGAGCCCTATGATTCCAACTGTATTTTTTAATAACCCCGACGCACTAATAACAGTATCCGCTGCCTCTGTAAACATCCTTCCAACTACAGGAATAAAGTTCCCTGTTACAAATTTAGCAGTTTTCACAGCTATCCCATCAGCAACCGCTGTCGCTGTTCCTTGTACAGATAATACTCCTAAAAAAATCGTTAAAAAGATCCCGATAATCCCAACGCTAACGTTTTGCAGAAGCTTGGACAATTTCGTAACTTTATATTGATCACTCATCGTACTTACAATACTTAATATCGTTGCAAGTAATAAAAGTGGTAGAACGATGTAATTCATAAGAAGCCCACTCGTATTCATTAAGAAAATGATAATCGGATGAAAAAACGATACAGATACAACACCGCCTCCAGTTGCGATGAGTGCAAGCAAGATTGGTAATAGCGCTAATATGAAATCTACCATTGTTTGTATCGTTTCTCTTGCATATGTCATAACCACATAAAAACTATTTAAAGCAAAAATAATAAGCACCATATATACAACTGCATCGGCAATTTTACTTACACTACTCTTTGAAAAGGCAGATTGCAGTGATTGCAACAATGCACTAAAAATTGTGAGCATAATGAGTGTTCCAAGTAGCTTTCCATTTGCAGCAAGCTCGTGAAACAAATATTTTAATAAACCTAGCATCCATTCTTTTATAGAGAATTCTTTTTCTCCCTTTACAAACTCCATAAAGCTTCCTTTTTGACTCTCTGGTAAATAACCTCCATATTTTGTAACAAGCCCGTCCCAAAATTGCTTCACATCTTCAATTCCGAGCTTATCCAATTGTTGATCAACGACGTTTGTTTCTACAGGAGAAGCTTGTACAACAACCGGTAAAGAAAAGAAAAGGAAGCAAGCAAATAGCAGCTTAGCTCCAAACTTCCTCAACATTCACTCCCCCTTATCCCGTCGGTAAAAATCCGAGAATAGTTTCAATTACGACTGTCAAAATAGGAATTGCCATAACGAGAATTAAGATTTTACCAGCTAGTTCAATTTTCGAAGCGATTGCACCTTGCCCAGCATCTTTTGTAATTTGCGCTCCAAACTCAGCGATATAAGCAATCCCAATAATTTTCAGTAACGTTTCTACATAGACGTTGCTAACTTTCGCTTCACTCGCTACTCTCTCAATCATTTGTAAAATAGAGTGAATTTGATCGATTAAAATAAGAAACATTACGCTACCTACAAAAACAATAAATAACGATGTAATGCTAGATTTATGCTGATTCAAAACAGCTGCTAAAAACGTAGCAACGAGGCCTAATCCGACAATTTGTATAATTTCGATTCGAACCGCCTCCTTTACTGGAAGAGAAAGACACTTTTAATCTTGTCGAACAACGTATTAATTAAAAATGCAACATGGAATAGAATGACGACAAAACCGACAAGGATAACCCAATTTGCAATATCCTCTCGTTTTAATTCTTTTAATACGGTATGAATGAAAGCTAAAACAATGCCGATTCCGGCGATTTGAAATATTAATCCAACATCAATGGACATCGCCTTTCTCCCTCCTATAGCAGTAAAATTACGATAAGTAGCCCCGCTAGTACCCCTAAGCTCTTAATCATTTTTTCATATTGCAGTTGTAACGCTTTCGCTTCTTCTTCCTCTCTCTCTAAATGTGTAATACATAATCGAATATGTTTTTGTTGTGATTCACGATCATGTTGTCCAAGTGTTTCACCAAATTGCTGCAAGATTTCATACTCGGTTTGTTGAAATGCGGTTAACTTCCAATTCTCTTTCAAACTTTCTATCCAAGCTTCCCTTACTGTTTGTTCCCCGTTTTCTAGTTTTTTGGCGAAACTTTGAAATATCCAATTTAATGGCTTGGGCATTTGTTTAACTAATCGTTCGGCGGCTTCAGATAAAGGTGTGTGCCCATACATAATTTCTGCCTCTAATGATTGGAGTGCCGATTTTAATAGTCTAAGTTGCCGCGGCCTCTCACTATATCTTTTTGCGTATGAAAACCCGAAAAAAGTGCTGACCGCAACGATTAACACTGCACCAATTATTTTCACCATACGCCCCCAGCCTTTCGATTCGGTAGTACTGGTTTTCCATATCTATCTTTCACTTGCATAACTGTTCCTGGGCCTCTTGCTTTTGATAACTCCACAAACCTATCAAATATGCCAAGCTCCAGCACTGCCTGTAGCGATGGACGTTTCACAACATCATCATAAGAAAACCCGTGTGCACTTATAAAAAGCTGGACCCCTGCATGCACCGCCTCCATAATTGCTTCACTATCTTCTTTACGTCCAATCTCATCTACGATCAAAACATCTGGACTCATAGAACGTATCATCATCATCATTCCTTCAGCCTTTGGACATGCGTCTAACACATCTACTCGTGTACCAAATTCATACTGAGGGATTCCTTTCACACATCCAGCAATTTCTGACCGCTCATCAACAATCCCCACTTTGCAAGAAGGAATTTCCGACGTACCAACCCCTTGACTCATGCAACGTGCTACATCTCTTAAAAGTGTCGTTTTCCCCGTTTGCGGCGGGCCAATTACCATTGTGTTTAACCATCTTGATTCATACAAATACGGCAAAAGCGGCTCAGCTATTCCTATTTTTTGACGAGCAATACGAATATTAAATGAAGAGACATCACGAATCATTTTCACTGTACTTTTCTCTGTAATGACTTTTCCTGCTAGGCCAATTCTATGTCCTCCTCGAAGTGTCACATACCCACGTTTCAATTCCTCTTCCATCGTATAAATTGAGAATTGACTTAACTTATTCAATAAGTAACTGGCATCTTCTGCTGTAGCGATATAGTCATAAAAAAACACCTCTCCATGCGCAATACACTCTAGCGGTCTTCCAATTCGAACACGAATTTCCTCTAAAGTATTGTATTGCTTACAACTTTCAACTAACTGTTTCATCGTTTTTGGTAAAACCTCTAATACTTCTTTCATAGGCTTCTCCCCACTATACTCGACTTACTATTTCAACAATGCGATAAAAATGCAGCCAATTCCAAGTGCCAGAAAAAAGAGTTTCAAGAAAGAAATTTCGCTCGCTACACTCGCTATGCCTATTGTCATTGTTAAAATTAATACGGTCGGTCCAACAAACGCCAACATACCATTTATAAACAATGCTTTCTTCGCATCATTCACGTAAAGCATAAGCAAAGCGGCGAATATTTCCGCGCTACCCGAAAACAACCGAAGTAACCCCATTACGAGCACGGATGTTTCCATTGCCGCTAGCCACTGTTTCATTCTCCCACCTTCTCCCGTAACGGTTACGAATTCTACATTCTAAAAAAGAATATATTTGTACAACCATATGCAGAGGTTGTCTATTTCAGAAGTAAAAACATAATTTTTCTCTAACACCTTTATTTAAATCTGAATATTTGTGTTATTTAATGGTATATTATGGTATGTTTAATTTAAAAGGGGTATAGGCGATACAGCACGTTACTTTATTACCACTTGATTTACGCTATGCAAATGTGATTTTTGAGCTATCAAGTGAACCACACGTAAAAAATGCATTAGGAATACAGGTAGAAAAAGTCGAAGACACGAAAGCATTTCTTCTTTTTGCAATAGAAGAAGAGCGCCAAAAGAAGTCTTTATCGAGAATGATTGTAAATGCAGAAAATGAAATACTTGGCCTCACCACACTTAAACATATTAATTATGAGAAGAAACAATCTCACATTGGTAGTTGGCTTGGCTATCCATATTGGGGTAAAGGGTATAATGAGGCAGCTAAAAAAGAAATCTTTAAAATCGCTTTTTTAGACTTACAACTTACATACGTATTCACTGGTGCTAAAACGATTAACATTCGCTCGTTAAAAGCACAAGAAAAACTACCTTACATTTCATTGCATGTGAAAAACAGGTTTCCAGGCGAACATGCTGCACTGGAGAAAGAAGTAAAGTCACCTTGCGTACTGCATATCGTATCGCGTAAGAAATTTTTAAATTGGCTGGACGTACAAAATGAGGGGGAAAAATATGAAAGTTTTGAAAATTAGTTTAACAATTGTAGTAGAATTAGCTCTTATTTATCTTTTTTCATTATTGGTCGGTTGGTCATTTATAGAGACCTTTTTCCTTGGCAGTCTAGCAATATTTGCAATTATGTGGTTAATTATTATGAGTAACCATAGAAATAACATTACAGATCACGCAATAAGTAAAACATTAACTGGTGTGGAGACTGGTGAAATAAAACCATTTCAATTCATTTTCACACCATATATAGCGGGTACTCTTTCACTTGTTTTAGTTAGTTTTGTTGTCACCGCGATTTACTATATGCCCTATTTTCTATAAAAAAAGCACTCGTGATAATCACGAGTGCTTTTTTACTATGCACGAGAAACGTATTTACCTTCACCAGTGTTGATGATAAGCATTTCGCCTTCGTTAATGAAGATTGGTACTTGTACAACAAGACCAGTTTCTAATGTAGCTGGTTTTGTTACGTTAGAAGCTGTGTCACCTTTAATACCAGGCTCCGTTTCTGTAACTTTTAATTCAACTGTGTTCGGAAGTTCAACACCAAGTACTTCACCTTGGTATGTCATAATAGATACTTCCATGTTTTCTTTTAGGAATTTTAATTCGCGCTCGATTTGGTTTTCACCAAGTTCGATTTGCTCATAAGTTCCATTATCCATAAATACATGAGCCTCACCGCTCGCGTATAAGTATTGCATACGACGGTTTTCGATGTGTGCTTTTTCTACTTTTTCACCTGCACGGAATGTTTTCTCTTGAACAGAACCTGTGCGAAGGTTACGTAGTTTAGAACGAACGAATGCAGCACCTTTACCTGGCTTTACGTGTTGGAAATCAAGTACTTGCCAAAGGGCATTGTCCACTGAAATTGTTAAACCTGTACGAAAATCGTTTACTGAAATCATGTAAAAAAATCCTCCTGTGTATTACAAAATAATAAGTTCTTTTGGTGATTTCGTAATTACTTCATTACCTTCACTCGTTACAATGATATCATCTTCAATACGTACGCCGCCAATACCTGGAATATAAATACCTGGTTCTACTGTTACAGCCATACCTGGTTCAAGTACTGTATCAGAACGGAACGCTAAACCTGGCGCTTCATGGATTTCAAGGCCGATTCCATGACCAGTAGAGTGTCCAAAGTATTCACCATATCCTTTTTCCGTTATGTAATCACGCGTTAATGCATCTGCCTCGCGGCCTGTTAAACCAGCTTTAATACCGTTTACACCACGTAATTGTGCTTCTAAAACGACATTATAAATTTCTTTTAATTTATCAGATGGTTCACCGACTGCAATTGTACGAGTAATATCAGAACAATACCCTTTGTAATAAGCGCCGAAGTCTAATGTAACGAAATCTCCTGTTTCTATCACTTTTTCAGATGCCACGCCGTGCGGTAATGCCGAACGAAGACCTGAAGCAACGATAATATCAAACGAAGAAGATGTTGCTCCTTGTTTTCTCATGAAAAATTCAAGTTCATTTGACACTTCAATTTCAGATACTCCCGGGCGAATGAATGATAGAATATGCTCAAAGGCAGCATCTGCAATCTGTGCAGCTTCCTTTAATATCTTAATCTCTGAATCAGTCTTTATCAAGCGTAACTTTTCTACAAGCCCAGAAGTCGGGATAAATTCAGCTTCGATCGCCTCATTATGCGTTACGTAAGAGCTATATGTAAGAGTATCCTGCTCAAAGCCAAGCTTTTGAATTCCAAGTTCTTTCACTTGCTTTGCAACTTCATCAATAATTAATCCTGCATGCTGCACGATTTCATATCCAACAGCTTGTTTACTAGCTTGCTCTACATAACGAAAATCCGTAATAAATTGAGCACGCTCTTTTGAAATAAGTACAACACCAGCTGTTCCAGTGAAGTTAGCCATGTATCTACGACTATGTTCATTTGTTAATAAAATACCGTCGATACCAGCCTCAGCAAATGCGCTTCTTAATCTTTCGATTTTCTCCATGACTTTATGCCTCCCTTAATTTCTCCATTAATGCAAATAACGCTAACTTATAGCCATAAAAACCAAATCCAACAATTTGTCCTGCACAAACAGCCGCCGTCACAGATTCGTGACGGAACGATTCACGCTGGTGAATGTTAGAGATATGTACTTCAATAACAGGAATCGAAATGCTCGCAATTGCATCTCGAATTGCATAGCTATAATGCGTAAATGCTCCAGGATTTAAAATGATCCCTTCATATATATCTTCAGCCTCATGAAGACGATCGATAATCGCACCTTCATGATTCGATTGGAAACATTCTAACTCCACTCCCATTGTTTTTGCTTCTTGCTTCATATCTGCTTCAAGTGTCGCTAACGTGCCCTTTCCATATACATTTACCTCACGAACACCGAGGCGATTTAAATTAGGACCGTTTACGAGGAGTAACTTTTTCATATTCTTAAAACTCCTTAATATTAAATATCTATACAACATTTTAACATAGGAGTTACTTATTTGAATAGTTCGTCTTCTCTTCTCCTTCTTGCTCCGCTTTATTACTATTTACTGCGTAAGAAACAGAGTATGCAATAAACACACCATACAATATAAAAATACATATTGTCGTCACAATCGTCTCTTTCGGCAAATTGAACGCACTTTTAATAACAGGTGCCATTAAACCCATTCCGAAAAACAGTAACGCCCACCAAAATAGCCCATAAATAATCCCTGGAATGATTCCTTCAAATTTCGCCAAAAACGCTTTATACAAAAAGGAAATCAAGATTGAAAGAAGTCCCATGCAAACAATTCCTGACAGATTGCCCCATATCCCTTCTTTCCAACTCCCAAACGCAAATGGTAACAGTAAATAATTAGGTCCCGCTTCCGTGAATGAAAATATATGAAGGAAATACCATATTCCTCCCCAAAAAATTCCACCAAACAAACCGATTTGCACATAATTCCTTGTTCCTAATTGTTCTTGACTCACATCAACACCTCCGCTCAATAGTATGCCCGAAACTATTTTGAAGCATGTTTAAATACTGCGAAATTTGTCTATAAAAAGAATATGAAATGTCCGACTCTCGTAACATTTTCTCTTGTCATATACTTGTATTTGTCGATAAAATAAAGGAAACTCGGTGATTGTCTTATTTCAAAACGACAGAACCCAGTATGACAATTGCCTCTTTTTCTACATAAGAGAGAAACAAATACAGGTTGGTGTTAACATGGCAGAAGAGTCAAAACAAATATATGGCGGGCAAGCAGTCATAGAAGGAGTTATGTTTGGCGGTAGAGAATATACTGTTACAGCGGTTCGTCGTAAAGATAAATCGATTGAATTTTATCGATTACCACGCGTTCGTAATAAAGCATTATCTATCCTAAAAAAAATTCCATTTTTACGAGGTATTGCCGCCATTGTGGACGCAAGTGCGAATGGAGCAAAGCATTTAAACTTCGCTTCAGAACGATTTGATGTCCACCCAGAAGATGATGAACAAATTGCAAATAAAAAAGAAGAACAATCAAAATTAACGATGGTATTAGGAGTTGCAGCAGTTGGCGTTTTATCTTTCATATTCGGTAAAGTCATTTTCACAGCAGTTCCTGCACTATTAGCTGAATTAACGAGACCGATTTTCCCATCTCATACAGGGCAAATCATTGTCGAAAGTGTCATTAAGCTCATGCTACTATTGAGCTATATATACTTTATTTCTTTAACCCCACTTATTAAACGGGTATTTCAGTATCACGGTGCAGAGCATAAAGTAATCAATGCTTATGAGAATAATCTTCCTATGACTGTAGAAAACGTCCAAAAGCAAACCCGCCTCCATTATAGATGTGGTAGTAGCTTTATTATATTTACAGTCATTATTGGAATGTTTGTTTATTTCCTCGTTCCTACAGATCCACTTTGGGCACGAGTAATAAACCGAATTTTATTAATTCCAGTCGTTCTCGGCATTTCGTTTGAAGTACTACAATTTACGAATCGATTGCGAGATATTCCTGTATTACATATACTTGGATATCCCGGATTATGGCTGCAACTATTAACAACGAAAGAACCAACAGATGATCAAGTGGAAGTAGCTATTGCATCGTTTGAAGAATTATTACGTTTAGAAAACAAACAATAATTATTTAAAAATGGTGTTCAACTCCTCTCCTCATCGTTAATATACTAATTTTAATATATGTTTTTAGGAGGTGTTCCTTATGAACGGTCGTTCGTTTACTTTCGCTATATTTGTGCTTATAATCGGATTAGCAATATTCGGCCTTGTTTCATCTGTAATTACAAATCCAATGGGTGTATTAAGAAATATCGGGTATATGTTACTTGTTGTCGGTATCTTTTACTTGCTATACAAGATGTTTACTAATTCCAGTGGTTCTGCAAATTCGCAAAGCTCATATAAGCGCGCTGCAAAACAATCGAACCGCAAACATGGGAAACAAAATGTAGCACCCCTAAGCAATTCATTCTTGAAACGAAATACTTCTGATGACAAGGGCAAAAAGGGTAATTCTCCATCGTTGAAACGAAAAAGAAAACAATCTCATTTAACTGTCATTGAAGGTAAAAAGAACAAAAAGAAAGACCGTGCTTCCTTTTAGGAAATACGGTCTTTCTTTATACTTTCAAGCACTTCTTTCAAAGTTTTATCTATCATACTTTCAATTCGAAGGTGATGATTTTCAAATGGTAAATTTCTTGTCACATCATTTGGAACAACGACGCATTTTAATCCTGCCACAACCGCTGCTTTCAATCCATTTAATGAGTCTTCAAATACAACAGCTTCTGATGGTTCAATTCCTAATTCCTCTATTGCAATTCGATAAAGTGCTGGATCTGGTTTTACCTTCTCAACATCTTCTCTCGTTTTAATTACTTCAAAATAATCTCGAATCTGTAGCTCTTCTAAAAAACGAACAACCCATTCTCTAGATGAACTAGAAGCTAATGCGATTTTCAATCCCATTTCTTTCGCTTCTTCTAAATATTCTTTTACCCCATCACGCGCTTCTGGTATTTTCATTTTCTCTTTATGTAAAGTCGTCACCTTTTCTTTTAGTGCACGCTCGTTAAACTTTTCTTTTAATTGTTCCTTTAAATATGTATAAAGTACATCATCTGTCGTTCCAATACATTTCGCAAATTCCTCTAAAGGTAACTCTCCGCCATACTCACGAACAGCATCTCTGAAAGAGTGAAACCATATTGTTTCTGTGTCCACAATTAATCCATCAAAATCAAAAATAATTGCTTTCATAATTCTCCCGTCCTTTTCGATTGAAATAAAAAAGGAAACGCCATCCGTTCCCCTTAATTACTTTTCTCTTCATTTGCTTTTTGAACACCACGAAGTGTTTCTACTCGAACCTCATCTTGTTCAAAGTATTGTACTAAATCACCGATACGGTCAATTGCTTCCCAACTTAAATGATGTTCAATCCCTTCAACATCATTGTAAATCTTGCTTTCATCCAAACCAATAATACGCATAAACTGCTCTAGCAAGTCATGACGATATACGAGACGTTCTCCGATTTTTTTACCTTTTGATGTTAATACAAGCCCTCTATATTTTTCATAAATTAGATATTCATCTTTGTCTAATTTTTGCACCATTTTTGTTACAGAGGATGGATGTACACTAAGCGCTTCAGCAATATCAGATACGCGGGCATAACCCTTTTCATCAATCAACAAATAAATTTGTTCAATATAATCTTCCATACTAGGGGTAGGCATCGGTTTCCTCCATCCAATTTCATTTTGCTTATTCCGAACGAAGCAATCAATAAAATGATACACCAGAAAGAATAACGTGACAAGGTAGAAACGAGCCTAAATCTACAAAAGAGAAAAGAACCCGCATTCAAATACAAGTTCCTTTCATGTGAAATATTGAATTTCTGCGTCAGGAAAAAAGTGGCGAATATATCCTCGAATCGTTTCCTCCAATACTTCTGCATCATCTTTTTTATAGACGTATTTCCCAATACCGTATCTTCCCCATTTATATTTCCGCTTCTCTTCGTCCATTTCAAGTTTCGTATTCGGATAACGCGCTTGAATGACCTTTTTTGCCGGCTTCGTAAAGCGATGCTGAATTAATTCAAACGTTAAATTTGGTATCACCATATCTTTCAAGGCATTGTATAATCTCTCAAACAATTCACGATACCCCTCTTCCCATCCTTCATGCATATAAAGTGGCGCAACTATAAAGCCAAGTGGATAATTAGCCCCTGCCACTTTACGAGCAGCCTCAATTCTCTCTTCGAACGGCGATGTCCCCGGTTCAAAATTTTTAATCACATAACGTGAATTAATGCTAAATCGAAAACGCGTTTTCCCATTATGCTTTGCATCTAATAAATGATCAACGTGCGAATATTTCGTAACGAAACGTAAACGCCCATGCTCACTTTCTCCCATAAATTCGATCGTCCGCTTTAAAGCATGCGTTAAATGATCAATTCCAACGATATCTGATGTACACGCCGCTTCAAACCTTGTTATTTCTGGTGCCCTTTCATCCATATATTGCTGTGCCTTCTCAAATATTTCATCTAGATTCACATACACACGAACGTAAGGTTTACTACCAAGCGTCGTTTGCAAATAACAATAATGGCAATGTCCCATACACCCTGTTGCAAGCGGAATTGCATATTCAGCTGACGGCTTTGACGTATCAAACTTTAATGTCTTCCTCACCCCAACGACAAGCGTTGCCTTTGCATTGCGATACTTTTGCAAATCATTTTCACCTGGCAAATTTCTAATTTGATTATGGGATGTCGTTTCACGAATTTCTAATCCCATCTTCGTAAACTTCTCATACAGCTCTTTTCCAAGTGGATATTCGAGTGCCTTCGGTTCAAAGTAAACAAGTTTTGGCATAAACGGTTTCATATACTTCCCTCCTCTCGTTAGTATGGAGAACACGGAAAAATTAAAACGCATTAAAGTTTTCCACTTCAGTAACTTGCGTTGCAAGTTATTGAATGTTATAATTCGGATAACAGCTACCTTGCAAGGCAAGTTACCTGAATAAAAGGTGGGGAAATCATGCACAGCCAAATGTTAAAAGGTGTACTCGAAGGTTGCATCCTATACATCATTTCGCAAGAAGAAGTGTATGGATATGAGCTGAGTACAAAATTAAATAAATACGGCTTTACATTTGTCAGCGAAGGAAGCATATATCCGTTATTGTTACGTATGCAAAAAGAGAGGCTAATTGAAGGAACATTAAAAGCTTCCTCACTCGGTCCAAAGCGAAAATATTATCATGTAACCGATAAAGGAATAGAACAGCTTGAAGAATTTAAACAAAACTGGGGAATGGTTTCGACAACGGTGAACAACTTATTACAGGGGGAGTGATAGGGATGAATGCGCAAGACATGATTGAATTGAACAACAAAAAACGCGAACTTCTAACATTTGAAAACGAAGCTTCTTATGGCGATATGCTAGTATATCTTCGGTTATCTAACGTACCTGAACAACAAGTAGAAGAGCTATTATTAGAAATATTAGATCATCTCATCGAAGCACAAAGAGAAAATAAAAATGCTTATGATATTTTCGGCAATGACTTACAATCTTATTGTGATGAACTCATATCGGCTTTACCAGCTCAAACAAAGTTAGAAAAAATTTCTTTAATCGGTTTTGTTATTAGCTTACTTCTTGCTATACAGTTTGGAATGGATGCACTTGTTTCGACTTTTATTTTAATCTTCAGGAAAAATATCGAACAATTAAGCCCAGCTTTTAGCATCCCAGGAACCACTTTGTTCGTTTCACTTATTATACTAGGCATACTTTTCATTTTATATTTATTAAAGCGCTATTCCTTTGATCAAAAGATGAATTGGAAAAGAAGGATTCTATTTGGATTTGCATTTGCTACTCCATTTTGTTCAGCTGTATTTTTAAATGTCTATTTTAAAAAACAACCTTATCTCATTTACCACCTAACCTTTTGGCAAAACGCCTTAATTGCTATCTTATTTTTCATTTTATATAAATTACTATACAAAAAATCAAATTTTTAACAGCCTTTCAAAAGGCTGTTTTTCTTCTGTCTAATTTTACAAATTGAAAAATTTCATAAAGAAAATAAGAAAAATGCAAAATAATTAAAGTTAATTGTTGACGTGATGCTTTTATTATCGGTATCATAAATCTTCGTGAGCAATTATTTTTCGTTATACGATTTTTTTATTATTACTGAATTTTTGAGAGGAGAAATTAGATGTCAGTTAAGAAGAAAACGCAAGTACGCACCGGCAAAATGGTACGTGAACTAATGTTAGCAGACGAAGATGTAAATGCTTCGCTAATTATGGTATACAGTGAAAACGGTGTAAACGCAGAAATTAAAATCGAGGGCTTAACGCCGAAATGTAACGAAGAATTATTTTTGAGCGGAAACGTGGATTGGAACAAGAGTGTTATTTATAAAATTGTTGATTTCACTGGAAACGCTGAAGTTGGTAAAGTTACATTATCAGCGATGAACAAAAACAATGTTTCTCTAGAAATAGAACGCGTTATGTGGAGTAAAGAAAATAAAGAGGCTGCTGGTCAAGAAGAAACACCGGTAGAAGCCACACCGAAAAAAGAAGTAGTTGTAGGAGCTCCAAAAGCAGTTACACCTGCTCCTAAACCTATTACGCGTGTAGAAACACCTGCTATGACCCCTAAGCCTACTCCGGTACCGACGCCGAAGCCAGTAAGCGTAGAAGCAGCTGTAGAACTAACTACTCCAGCACCTGTGAAAAAAGTAGTCCCTACTTCAGTTACAAAGCAAGAGACAGTACCGGTTGCTCCAGCAAAACCGAAACAACCTGCTTTGACTGAAACAAATTCAAAACTACAAGAAAATTATGTGAAACTCGTGAAAAAGACAATTGAAGTTTGTCAAGATTACGAGCTTGGCATCGACATAGATGATTCTATTGAAGGCTTAAAAGAAGAACTACAAAGCCAAGGTATAAGCGTTACATTCGACAAAGAAATTATGGACGTTGTAAATCGCCTTCGTTCTTTACAAGATAAAGGAATCAAAGTAGAAAAAGTACTTAATTTACTATAAAAAAATAAGAGATGGCAATTGCCATCTCTTATTTTTTATAATTCCATTCCTTACTTTCATACTTTTCTTTTGCTAACGTTTGAACTTCATGTAACTGTTCTTCTGTTAATTCATATGGCACAAGCTCTATATCCAATCCTTTTTCAAACCCAACCTCGAACGCTTTAATTAACTGTTCGATCGTAAATGTACGGTCTGTCAATTTATTAATTGCTACCGCTTTAGAAGAAAACATACTTTTCATACGTTCTTTCACACGTTCATTTGGGAATAAAAATAGGTCGTATAGTTCGTCTAAATCTATTTCTAACGGAATCGATCCGTGCTGTAAAATAACACCTTTTTGACGTGTTTGAGCACTACCTGCGATTTTTCTTCCTTCAACTACAATTTCATACCAAGATGGCGCATCAAAACATACTCCTGAACGCGGATTTTTTAAATTCTCACGATCCGCCTCTGTTTTCGGAACTGCATAATACGCTTCTAATCCTAATGCCTTAAAACCGTCCAATAAGCCTTGCGAAATAACGCGGTATGCTTCCGTAACTGTTTTTGGCATATTTGGATGATCTTCAGACACAATAACACTGTACGTTAATTCTTTGTCATGTAGTACACCCCTGCCGCCTGTTTGACGACGAACGAACCCATATTTCTTTTCGTTAACTACATCCATATTTATATCTTTTTCAACACGCTGGAAATACCCGACTGTTAATGTTGGTACTTCCCATTCATAAAAACGAATTGTTGGTTGCATCTTCTTTTCACTTTGCCAATTTAATAAACATTCGTCTAACGCCATATTAAACGCTGGTGAACATTGACCAGAGTTAATATAACACCATTTTTCTTTTCCCATCCTACACCTCATATAACCAATTATTTTTCACATTCTCTAGTCTACCAAATTCGACAAAATTTGTGAAAGAATACGAAATTTCTCCTTATATACAAATGAATCTGTTGCATAAATACATATGGGCATTATAATATTGAAAGTAGGATAAGAAAAAAGGGAGCGATAGAACCGTGTCAACAACTTGGATTATTTTATTAGCCGTAATCGTAGCGTTCATCGGTTACACTGTATGGATGTATTTCTATCAGAAAAAATTAATTAAAACTCTTACAGAAGAAGAATTTCGCGCTGGCTACCGTAAAGCACAGCTTATCGATATTCGCGAAGCAGACGAATATAACGCAGGGCACATTTTAGGTGCACGTAACATTCCGTTATCACAAATTCGCCTTCGTCATAAAGAACTTCGCCAAGATCAACCTGTTTACTTATACTGCCAAAGCGGATTCCGTACAGGCCGTGCAGCTCAATACTTAAAAAAACAAGGTTACAAAGATTTCTACCAATTACAAGGTGGATTTAAATCTTGGACAGGTAAAATTAAAAAGAAATAACATACAAAAACTAGCTGCATGCTGCAGTTAGTTTTTTATTTCATATTGTTTGCAATGTAATATAGATTCTTTTTTATTACATCTGCATCGTTCTCTTCTACATTACGATATAATAACTGATATTCAATCCCCTTTTCTTTCCATAGAAGCGTAGCAAATTCCTCTCCTCTCTCGAAGTCATCTTTATTTTTAAAATAAGCAGACGCTCCATTATTCAATTTCATTTGTTCTTGAAATCGCTTTTCTTCTACAAAATCCGGAAAACTGTAAGGGAAATTTGCAACAGTTAGCTCAATATACTCATGTCTACCTTGCTCCTGTTGTTTATATTTAATCGTTAAGACAGCATTCTTCTTTTCAATCGTTCTTACTTCCCCCAACACATCACTCGTAATGTCATACGGTAAAAAGGTAGGAACTTTAAATTTCGCCGGAAAATATTTTGGAAGTTCTTTTAACGGAATCGGATCCGTAACGCGATCTGTAGCCCCACCTGTTGTTCCCACAAATGTTTTTTCTTCTTGCATCGTTTGCTGAAATGAACATGAGCTAAGTAATACACTAGAAAACACGAAACAAATGATTCCTTTTTTCAATTTGTTTCCGCCCTTTCATACCGCCCTCTTAACGAACAAAGCGTTTATATGTTGTTCATATTCGCTTGAATGCCACACTCCACCTTTGAAAACTTTCCTCGTTATTCTCACACATTTTGACAAAACTGCTTTCAAACAAACAGAAAGACTTCGCTATTCTTACGCCCAAACGAAATGGTTACGCGAATAATAGAAGTCCTATTTATAACATAGATTGTGAAAAGCTTTTCAGGTCAAGATTTTTTCATTCTACTTATTTTCCCTTTATAATAAGTAAAGAGGTGATGCATATGGCCAATATAAAACAAATCGCTAAAATTGCTGGTGTATCTATATCAACCGTTTCCCGTGTCTTAAATAATCACCCTTACGTAAAAGAAGACAAACGGAAACGAGTTCTAGAGGCGGTTGAAGAATTAAACTACGCAAAAAATATAAATGCTATTCATTTAATAAAGGGGAAAACATATACAATCGGGGTTATGCTCCCTTTCATTAATGTCCCTTACTTCAGTACCATTATTGAAGGAATCGGAAACGAAGCGTTAGCAGCTGGATATCACATTAATTTATGCCAAACAAATTACGATAGAATTGAAGAAATTCGTGTTCTTGAAATGATGAAAATGAAACAATTTGACGGGATGATTATTTGTTCTCGAACGAGTTCATGGGAACAAATCGAACCTTTCGCAAAATTCGCCCCTATTATTTCATGTGAAAAAATGAACCACCCCCTCATTTCATCTGTCTACGTAGATCATTATGAAGGATTCCGGCTCGGTACTGCATATTTACTAAGTAAAGGCCATGAAAAAATCGGAATTTGTTTAGCAAGAAAAACGAGTGTAAATTCTATGGAACGTGAAAAAGCGTTTGCTGATACACTTCATAACGAAGGTCAAACGTTACATCCTGAATGGATTTTTCATCAATGCTATACAATGCAGGACGGAGCACAAATACTCCACCGTATTTTACATATGAAAAATCGTCCAACTGCTATTTTCACAGCGAATGACCAAGTAGCTGCCGGTTTATTAACAGAGGCAAAGAAACGTGGTGTTCGCGTCCCTGAAGATCTCGCTATTTTAGGATTCGATAACCATGAAATTTCAAAGGCGTTAGAAATTTCGACTATTGAACACCCTGGTCTTACGATGGGATCACGTGCTTTTACCTTATTCCATAAACAGATGCAGGACGAACAAATAACTGGGAACTCAGAAGAACTTCCATTCCATTTAATTGAGCGAAAAACAGTCTGAAAAGGAGCGTTAACTATAGCACTCTTTTTCAGCTTTTCACCTATTGACTTTGTGTTTTTTATCTCATATAATAAACCTAACGAACGGTAGGTAGGGGATGAAAATGACAGCAAATCGCATTAAAGCTGTAGCACTTTCTCATTTCGCACGCTACGGCTATGAAGGAACTTCATTGGCAAATATTGCCCAAGAAGTTGGGATTAAAAAACCATCGATTTACGCACACTTTAAAGGAAAAGAAGAGCTATATTTCATATGCTTAGAATCTGCTCTTCAAAAAGATTTGCAGAGCTTCACAGGCGATATCGAAAGCTTTTCCAATTCGTCCACTGAAGAATTGCTATTAAAATTATTAAAAGGCTACGCAAAACGATTTGGTGAAAGTGAAGAATCAATGTTTTGGTTACGAACTTCTTATTTTCCGCCTGATGCATTTCGCGAACAAATTATTAATAAAGCAAATGTACACATTGAAAACGTCGGAAAACTTTTATTCCCGGTATTTAAAAGAGCAAGCGAACAAGATGAACTGCATAACATTGAAGTAAAAGACGCCTTAGAGGCTTTTCTATGCTTACTCGACGGTCTTATGGTTGAACTACTATACGCAGGTTTGAATCGTTTTGAGACACGTTTAGACGCTTCTTGGAAAGTATTTTGGCGCGGACTTTCAAACTGACGGATTGCTCCTTTGCAATGCGTCGTTTTTAAGCCCTTTACCTAACGACTGGTAGGAAGGAGAAATGACATATGGCATGGATTTATGTAATCATCGCTGGTATTATTGAAATCTTTTGGGTGATTGGACTAAAAAAAGCGGAGGCACCACTTGAGTGGGCTGGTGTTGCTCTATTAATTACAATTAGTTTCGTCTTATTATTTAGAGCTTATAAAGATTTACCTGTCGGCACTGTATACGCAGTCTTCACAGGAATCGGAGCTGGCGGAATCGTTCTTACAGAAATTTTCATCTTCGGAGAACCTTTCTCTATCGTAAAAGTTTTATTAATCGGTTTAATCTTCTTCGGAGTAATTGGTTTAAAACGAGTAACAGAAGAAAAAGAAGCAAAGGAGGCCGCATAAAATGGCTTGGGTATTTTTAATTCTAGCTGGTATTTGTGAAATTATTGGTGTACTCTTTATGAAAGTAGCCACTGAAAAGAAAGGCTGGGCACCAAAAGTTATTTTAATCGCTAACTTCGGCGTAAGCTTCTTCTTCTTATCCCTTGCGATGGACACATTACCGATGGGAACTGCTTACGCGATTTGGACTGGAATCGGAACTGCCGGAAGTGCACTTCTAGGCATTCTTATTTTCCGAGAATCAGCGGATTGGCGTCGTCTTGCCTTCTTAAGCTGCATTCTATGCGGCGCTGTTGGCTTAAAACTATTAAGCTAACGCGAGGTGAATGTCATGTGGAAAGAAAAAGGAAAACAAATGTTAGCATGGATCACACTCGTGATCGCCATTCTACTGCAAGTAAGTTTTCATATAATAGAATGGTTGTTTCATAAAATATTATCCATTCTTACATTCCTTCCGAACATGACACTTGAAATTTTATCTATCGTTTGGTCAATTATTGCCTCCATTGCAATCGTAATTATATGGAGTATCGCCAAGCTATATAATAAGTTATTTAAAAAGGACAGTTACTCTGAAAAAGAGTAACTGTCCTTTTTTATATTGATTCAGACTTTCTATAGAAGTTTGATGTGATAAGACAAAGCAGACCAACTACGACAACACTCATACCAATTCCTTTATGCAAACTAGGAAATAGCATTGGTATATCCGAATAAAAGTTTGCTAATATGCAACCAATTGAAACTAAAAGTATTCCTATTCTATATAACCATTTTCTTTTGTTCATCATTCTCCCTCCTAAAATTTTTCATACACTCCTTCCTTTTGGACATACTACCTAAAAAAGGAGTGGATCCTATGCAAAATTCTATACATAAACAGATCCTATTTTTATTTTTCCTCTTTCTCATTCTCATTATCGTTTTCAGCTTTATATTACATACTCCAAAAGATGTTGTACCGAATAGCCTCTCTGTTTATAAACTCTTACTCTCATATTGTCGATATTGAAAAAGGTGCCTTTTATGAGGCACCTTTTAAAATTCTCTCTTCTCATACAATTTCATTGAAACGAAGGCAGATACTATGAACATGCATATTGAACTAACGAATAATAAGCCGTTATATAGTTGGATTTGTTCCAGGTTGATTTCAAAGAACATAGTACAAATGGCTGTCGGTGCTATTAGTATGAAAAGCGTAATAAAAATAGCTTTTTTATATGCTAGCCAAAATGATATCGGTAAAACAAAGCTTAAATATATTAAAATAAAGCTAATACTAGCAATTATTGTCGTTTCAATAAATTCAAATAGGTTAACCCCATTCTTCATCCCCATCGTGAAACAACCGACCATTACACTTATAAAAAGAATAATAATTGCTACTATATATTTCGCATACACAATTTGTTTTCTCAATATTGGTAAACTATTTACTATAACTTCACTCTCATTTTTACTATCTGCTTCAAATGTTTTTACTGTTGCCCCAATTGTAATAATTACTGACATAATTATGAACAGATTTTTCGTATCTGTTAAGGCTATATAAAAGAAAATGGGATACAGTATGTACCAAATTAAAAATTTCCATTGAATGATGAAATCTTTTAAAATTAATTGCTTGATCATGTATTACACCTCCTAATATGAAAATGCTTCTTCTATAACTCTGCTTCCTGAAACATTTTCATTGAGAGAAACATTGATATGACTATACTTACTAACACTCCGATGCCAAGAATACCCATTGCTAGTGTAGCCTCCTCAGAGTGAAGTACTTTTAACATAATTGTTTTATCACCAAAAACATTACACATAAGACCAATCATACCTATTAAAGGAAAAATCATAATAACATTCAAGACAGTAGTAGCTTTATTTCCTCCGATGTAATTAGTAGGTATCATTATCACACAATAAATCAAAGTTGCTACTATTGATGAAAACATTGCATATCCAGGAATAACTATATCTCTGTCTAACAAAATATTTCCTAATATTACGACTATAAAAGTTGTACTCAAACCGACTATAATAAATAATGTAGTTGAAATATATTTAGCTATAACTATCTCTTTTCTCGTTATAGGCAAACTCACTAATACTTTTTCTGCTTTACTTTTTTCTTCATAATAAAAAGAAATATATATAATCATACTGCATGTCATAAATAATCCTATTGCAATCCCCATCGGTTCTACAGAATTCCTAAAAATCGATAAAACAGGTATTAAAAAATAGAACGGAATCATCTTCTTTTGTAAGAAAAACTCCTTCAAAATTAACTGTTGCATACAAATTCCCCTCTCTATAAATCACGCGATCCATAAAATTTAATTGTTAGAAACATAGAAGCGATATATACACTAGCTAATATAATTCCTCCAACTATAAATAAGCTAAGATTTGATGGATTCATAATCCACTCAATGAATGAAGGTACTGTTGCGTTCAGTCCATCCCCTATAAATATCCATGCAATTCCAGCTACTGCCATCGATGCTCCTGACAAGATACTTCTTGCTACCTTTGATTTGGTTCCGTAATAACTAGGAAAAAACGCTGCAACAAAAACCAAAGCGTAAACAGCTCCATTTACTACTCCATACCACGGAATTTCAATATACAAATTAGGATGGTATGCACCGATATCATCAATAACAGCGACACCTCTTATAAGAAAAACAACTACCATAGTTGAGACTATCCCACCTACAATAAATATTGCACAGGAAATATATCTAGCAATTATGATATCCTTTCGACTTAACGGTAAACTATTTATTACAATGTCACTTTTATTCCTTTCATCCATATAGATTAGCGTCATAACGGAGGAAAGGGTTATAAATAGACAACTCATCGGAAATAACAATTCACTCCCGGGCTCAAGTAAAAAGAACATAAGGGGCATAATAAGATTCACTAACCAAGTTACCCGAAAAAAGAACAAATCTTTATAGATGAGCTGACGCATAGGCACCTCTCCCTTTCGCAGTGTAAACGATAATATCATCTAATGTAGGCTTTTCTAGTCCAACCTCATTTCCAAACCAATCGATAATTACTTGTTTATCCTTCGCTAAACCTTCAAAACCAAATTTATTTTTTCGTAATCCAACAAATAGCTCTTTTCCTTCTCGATCCAATAAATCATTACTTCCCTTTACGATTACGTAGCTCTCCATTAATTCATCTTTCTCACCAGTAAATATAATTTCCCCATCGTTGATAAAAGTAATATAATCTGCGATGCGCTCTAAGTCTGTTGTAATGTGCGTTGAGAATAATACAGATACTTCATCTTCCATTACAATTTCTTGCAATATATCAAGCAATTCACTTCGAACAACTGGGTCCAATCCTGCTGTTGGTTCATCCATAATAATAAACTCTGCATGATGCGAAAGCGCGATGGCAATCGCAAATTTCATTTTCATCCCTTTAGATAACTCTTTAATTTTTTTATACTTTGGAACTTGTAATCTCTCCATATACGATTGATACTGACATTCGTCCCACTTTTTATATAGCGGTGCAATAATACGCTTCATTTGTTCACACGTTAAATCTTCGTAGTAATGATTTTCATCATATACAAAGCCAATATTTTGTTTTATTTCCTTTTCTGCTTTCTTATTGTCCTTGCCAAAAATTTGTATATCGCCGCTCTCTTTTCTAATTAAATTCATAATCATTTTGATCGTCGTACTTTTCCCAGCACCATTCGGTCCGACAAATCCCATAATATATCCACGTGGCAGCGTAAAACTTATATTTTCCACTGAGAAATCTTGATAATTTTTACAAACGTTTTTTAGCTCTAACATTCCTTATTCCCCCTCATATAAACACGCAATCATCTGCTGTAAATCTTCAAGTGAAAGCTGCAACACTTTACTTTCTCTCACAATTTCTTCAGCCTTACTTTCCAATAAACGTAAGCGCTGTTCTTTTAATAGTTCATTGTTTTTACGTGAAACATAAGTCCCCTTCCCAGCAACAGTTTCTATATATCCTTCTTTTTCAAGTTCCTCGTACGCACGCTTCGTTGTAATTACACTAATTTGTAATTCCTTCGCTAAGCTACGAATAGACGGCAGTTGGTCTCCCCCCTTTAAACCACCATTTAAAATAAGCTGGCTTAATTGTTTCCTTATTTGTACATAAATAGGGTCTTGGGAAGAATTCGAAATAATAATATTCATGTTTTCCTCCAGTGTGTATATACTGTATATATCTTATATATACAGTATATACACACCATCCTATTTTTGGCAAGAAAAAAAGACCAACATTTTCCTGTTGGTCTTTCGTATATGTATCACTTTTCAAAGCGATCTAACATTTCGTCTCTCATTCCGAAACTAACAACCGCAATTCCTACATACATAAACAGAAGGAATGCCGGATGAACTGTATTGTACCAGCTGCTATCAACAATTAAATAAATTGTTAACGCCACAACAAGAACAAACGCTAAAATAAACATATAAAAGTGTCTTGTACTACCCATGATAAACTCCTCTCTACTCTCTGCACCATTCAACAGTATATTTTATCGAATAATTCGATATGACTCAAGGTTAACTTTCTGTTATGTAATCAAGTTCTACCTTTACAATGTCCTCACATGCTATTGAAATGATTGTTCCTTGTTTATCAATCGCCGTCACTTCTCTATTATCCATCACACGATGTGCTACTCTTTCTAACACTTTTCCTTGGTCTCGATAGCAAAATTCTTTTACATCTTTAATTGTTTCTCCATTTTCTAAATGGTATACCATTCTATAACATCGATATCCCACACTTTCACCCCCGCCTTGCTCGTTTTTTCACATATACATAAAAATGAGTAATTTTTGCCTCATCACATCTTCTTAATTTCAATAAAATTCTAACAAAAATAAATACTTTTATCAAACCGACTTTTTCAACAAAACTACCTATAAAACTACATCTTTACACAATTATGAAACAAAAAATATAAAGTTTTAACATTTTCTTCACTATTTCTGCATAAAGTGAAACTTTAATCAGTGGGGATTTTTGTTCATCCCCACTGATTATTAGCCTTCACCAATCGGGTATTTACGGACAGTTTATCTCCCACCTGGCTTCTTTGCACCAGCTAAGTTTTGAGTTGGGAGTTTTACTGTCCACAAATAGCAGGACAAATTCTCCAAACAAAAAAAGAACCCGCATATAGCGAGTTCTTTTTTTATTCTAATCAAACTTGTACAGGAGCAAGCTTTTCATAACGTAAAACAGGTTTACGAGCAGCCATCGTTTCGTCTAAACGTTTAATAACTGTAGTGTGTGGTGCTTCTTGTACAACTTCTGGATTTTCTTCTACTTCTTTAGCAATTTGAATCATCTTATCAATGAAACCATCTAACGTTTCTTTTGATTCTGTTTCTGTCGGTTCAATCATAATACATTCTTCCACATTTAATGGGAAGTAAATTGTTGGTGGGTGGTAACCGAAATCAAGCAGACGTTTTGCAATATCTAATGTACGTACACCAAGTTTCTTTTGACGACGACCTGATAATACAAATTCATGCTTACAATGTCTATCGAACGGAAGATCATAGAACGGCGCTAATCTTCTCATCATATAATTCGCATTTAATACAGCATACTCAGTTACTGCACGTAGTCCATCTGGACCCATAGAACGAATGTATGTGTATGCACGAACGTTAATACCGAAGTTACCATAGAATGGTTTCACACGCCCAATTGCTTCTGGACGATCGTAATTGAAGTGGTAGCCATTTTCCGTTTTCTCTAAAATTGGTTTTGGTAAGTACGGAATTAAATCAGCTTTCACACCTACTGGACCAGAACCTGGACCACCGCCGCCATGCGGACCTGTAAATGTTTTATGAAGGTTTAAATGCACAACGTCAAATCCCATATCTCCTGGGCGCGCTTGGCTTAATACCGCATTTAAATTTGCACCATCATAGTATAATTTACCGCCTGCATTATGGACGATTTCAGCCATTTCTAAAATATTTTCTTCGAATAGACCTAATGTATTTGGATTTGTTAACATAAGTGCTGCTGTTTCTTCGTTTACAACACGTTTTAAATCTTCTAAGTCAACAAGACCATGTTCATTCGATTTTACTGTAATTGTTTCAAAACCAGCTACAGTTGCAGATGCTGGATTCGTTCCGTGAGCAGAGTCAGGAACAATTACTTTCGTACGGTTAAAGTCACCATTTGCTTCATGGTAGGCACGAATTAACATTAAACCTGTCCATTCTCCGTGTGCACCTGCTGCTGGTTGTAATGTAACAGTATCCATACCTGTAATTTCAATTAAATGCTCTTGTAAGTCGTACATTAATTCCATTGCACCTTGTACTGTCTTTTCATCTTGAAGTGGATGAATATTTGCAAATCCTGCAAAACGAGCTACATTCTCATTAATTTTCGGATTATATTTCATCGTACAAGATCCAAGTGGATAGAATCCAGAATCCACGCCGTGGTTACGGTTTGAAAGTGCTGTATAGTGGCGCATAATGTCAAGTTCAGATACTTCTGGTAGCTCTGCATCTTCTACTCGAATATAATCGCTCTCAAATACATCTTCTAGTTTCACTTCTTCTACGTCTAATTTGGGTAAGCTATATCCTACGCGTCCTTCTTTAGTCACTTCAAAAATAAGTGCTTGGTCTTGGTTCTTCATTGGATAGCCCCCATTTCGTTTACAAGTGTGTCAATTTCCTCTTTTGTACGAAGCTCAGTTACTGCTAACAGCATATGATTTTCTAATTCTTTATAATCACGGCCTAGATCATAACCACCGATAATATTCTTTTGTAGTAATGCGTCGTTTACTTCTTTCACTGGACGTTTGCAATCTACAACGAATTCATTGAAGAATGGTCCAGCAAATGTAGCTGTGAAGCCTTTCGCTTCGAATTGACGTTTTGCATATTGTGCTTTAGAAATATTTTGACGTGCCATTTCTTTCACACCTTGTTTTCCAAGTGCCGTCATTGCAACAGAAGCTGCTAATGCATTTAACGCTTGGTTTGAACAAATGTTAGATGTCGCTTTGTCACGACGAATATGCTGTTCACGTGCTTGTAGCGTTAATACAAATCCACGTTTACCATCTGAATCTACCGTTTGTCCGACAAGACGTCCTGGAATTTTACGCATAAATGCTTTCGTTGTTGCAAAGTAACCACAGTGTGGTCCACCAAACTGTGTTGGAATACCGAATGGTTGTGCATCACCGATTACAATGTCAGCACCGAATTTCCCTGGTGGTGTTAATGCGCCTAATGATAACGGATTTGAAGAAACGATAAATAATGATTTTTGTTGATGAACGATTTTTTCAATATCAGCTAACTTTTCAACTTGTCCGAAGAAGTTTGGATATTGAACGATTACACAAGCAACTGTATCGTCTACTTCGCTTTGTAATACGTCTAAATCTGTTACACCATCTTTATGATTAATTTCAACAACTTCTAGATGTTGACCTTTTGCATAAGTTTCAAGTACTGCTCTTGATTCTGGGTGCACTGCACTAGATACAAGAATTTTCTTTTTACGAGTATGGCCAGCCGCTAACATTGCCGCTTCAGCTAAAGCTGTACCTCCGTCATACATAGAAGAGTTTGCTACATCCATTCCTGTTAATTCACAAATCATTGTTTGGAATTCAAAGATTGCTTGTAATTCCCCTTGTGAAATTTCTGGTTGGTATGGCGTGTAAGCTGTATAAAACTCTGAACGAGAAATAACATGATCAACAATTACTGGAGCATAATGATCGTATACACCTGCCCCTAAGAAAGAAGCATATTCTTTTAAATTAGCATTTTTACCAGCCATTTGAGATAACTCTTTTAAAAGCTCTGGCTCTGATTTTGCTTCTTTAATTTTTAAATCCCCTTTAAAACGAACACTCTCTGGAATATCAGCGAATAATTCGTCGATCGTTTGAACGCCGATCGTTTGTAACATTTCTTTTTTGTCTTCTTCTGTCATTGGAAGATAACGATGCAACATGAAATCTACCCCTCTCCCCGTTACTTTGAACGTTTATAAAATGGTGTTGGAACAACTACTGCTTTGACGCGTTTATTACGAATTTCAATTTCTACTTCTGTATCAACTGCTGCGTATTTTACATCAATTAGTGCTAAACCAATGCTTTTCTTTAACGTTGGAGATTGTGTACCACTCGTTACTTCCCCGATTTTTTCTTCTCCTACAAATACAGGGTAATGTGTACGAGGAATACCGCGTTCGATTACTTCGATGCCGACTAATTTACGAGATGCACCGTTTTCTTTTTGCTCTTTTAACGTTTCTTTTCCAAAGAAGTCTGCTTCTTTGTTTGGCTTTACCGCAAAGCCAATTCCTGCTTCAATCGGTGTAATATCTTTTGATAATTCTTGTCCGTATAACGGAAGTGTTGCTTCAAAGCGAAGTGTATCACGAGCACCTAAACCACATGCCTTTAAACCCTCTTCTGCTCCAACTTCAAGAAGTTTCTCCCAAAGTTTTGCAGCATCTTCACTCTTACAGTAAATTTCGAATCCGTCTTCACCTGTGTAACCTGTACGAGATACAAGTGCAGGAATTCCATCTACAAGAATATCGTTTTTAAATTTAAAGAACTTAATTTCTTTCAAATCTTCTGACACAACTTTTTGTAAAATGCCTTCTGCTTTTGGTCCTTGAATTGCAAGCTGCGCAACTTCACTAGAAACATTGACTACTTTCGCATCGCCAATTACATGACTTGCTAACCATTCGTAATCTTTCTCGATATTTGATGCATTGATTACTAATAAATAGTCTTCTTCACCACGTTTGTAAATTAATAAATCATCTACTGTACCACCATTTTCGTAGCACATAGCTGTATATTGTGCGCCTCCTACCTTTAAGGTAGATACGTCATTTGTAACAACACGTTGTAAAAATGCTAAACTATCTACACCTTTTACCTCAACTTCTCCCATATGAGACACATCGAACAAACCTGCCGCTGTACGTACAGCTTCGTGTTCTTCTTTAATGCTTGAAAATTGAACTGGTAATTCCCAGCCACCAAAGTCGATTGTTTTCCCACCATACTTCGCGTATACATCAAATAACGGTGTACGTTGTAATGTAATCATGCTCTTTCCCCCTTATGCTCTGACAAATCAATAAAAGTTGCTTCCCATATCTAAACATTTTCATTCTGAAAAGATAGGATATACGGAATCTCACTATATTTTTTTATGAAAGCGTAAATAAAAAAGTACTTTCTTGGATAAAATACGAAAGATTCCACACATTTCACACCATTATCCTAACATCATTCGCTATATTTCATCAATATTCTAGCATAAAAAATAATTTAGAATTTTTCATTCTTAATCTTATTAAATACAACTTTTGGGATTTAATGCTTATGATTGTCTATCATATAGCCTTTAATAACGATAACAAAGCCTTCTTTCAAGGCGAATCATTATACATGTAAAAAATAATTACTTTAACTTATAAAAGGTGGGAGAGTCGTAATGAATGTTGATATTTCCGTAGATCGGACGTGGCAAAACAATTTTTTAAATAGAATTGAAGAAGATGGTCCTTGGACAAACTGGGATTTATACCATTTAGCTTATGAAACAGAAAAATCGTTACTTGTTCCTACTTTCGATGGACTACAAGCACCGAAGCACTTATCCCATTTCACACCGCTTCCTCATCAATTAGAAGTCGCTCAAAATGTTATTGAACAAATGAACGGTAAAGCGATACTAGCCGACGAAGTAGGGCTTGGAAAAACAATTGAAGCTGGACTTATTTTAAAAGAATATATGGTGCGTGGGCTTGTGAAAAAGGTACTCATACTCGTCCCAGCCTCTCTCGTGTCACAATGGGCATACGAACTAAATACAAAGTTTTTCATTCCAGCTGTAGCTCAAAAGAAAAGCTACTCGTGGGAGCAAGCTGACGTAATCGTATCATCAATTGATACTGCAAAACGTTCACCACATCGCGATATCGTTTTGAACTTAGAATATGATCTTATTATTATCGATGAAGCACATAAACTAAAAAATAATAAAACAAAAAACTATGAATTTGCACAGCGATTAAAAAAGAAGTTTTGTTTATTACTAACAGCTACTCCTGTTCAAAACAAGATTGATGAAATTTTCAACCTTGTTTCTTTATTAAAGCCCGGACATTTAGGCAATCAATCCAACTTTGAAGAATACTACGCTTCAAAAAATCGTTCAGCCGAATCAGATGAAGACTTAAAAGCTCTCATTAACAAAGTAATGGTCCGAAATAGACGTCATAATACCGGAATTGATTGGCCGAAGAGGCATGTACGTACAATTTTTGTGGAGTTTAATAAAGAAGAGCAAGCTTTGTATAATGATATTGAAAATTGGCGAGGACAAGATGCCTTCACATCTGCTTTCTCATCGTTAACTTTAAAACGGGAAGCGTGTAGTAGTCGTGAGGCTGTTTACTATTCATTAAAAAAACATGTAGAAAAACGACAGAAGGAAAATGAACATTACATAAAAGACCCGCATATTGATGTGCTAATGGACAAAATTAATCATATTCCTTTTAACTCAAAAGCGAATAAAGCTCTAGAGCTTATAAAAGAAATTGACGATAAGGTCATCATCTTCACGGAATACAGAGCTTCGCAAATGTACTTACAATGGTTTTTACAACAACATGGTATCTCTTCCGTACCATTCCGCGGTGGGTTTAAACGTGGGAAGAAAGATTGGATGAAGGAACTTTTCCAAAACCGTGCTCAAGTATTAATCGCAACGGAAGCTGGCGGTGAAGGAATTAACTTACAGTTTTGTAGCCATATGATCAATTACGATTTGCCATGGAACCCAATGCGCCTTGAACAAAGAATCGGACGTATTCACCGTCTCGGTCAAAAAAATGATGTTCATATTTATAATTTAGCTACAAAGCATACTGTTGAAGAACACATTTTGAAACTGTTATATGAAAAAATAAATTTATTTGAGCGTGTTATCGGTGAACTCGATGAAATTTTAACAAGAATTAATATGAAAAACATCGATGCGCATATTCAAGAAATTTTTGCTCAATCAAAAAGCGAAGGAGAAATTCGAATTAAGATGGAAAACTTAACATCTATTATCGACTTTGCGAAGCGAAATGAAGCTGAGGTGCAAGGCTATGCAGCAACATGAAATCCATAATTACTTAAACAATTTCTTTGAGGCGAATAACTGCGAAATTTTAGGACGTTCCCCTCACCTATTAGATGTGCAGTTAACAATTGAGATGGATAAATTATTAATGAACCGCCCTTTCTATTGGCACTATCTTGAAAAAACAGGAGGCGTACCGAATCCGATGCGCCTTACTCTTATTACAAATCCAGAAAATGAAGAAAACGATGGCGAACTTATTCACTACGGTTCACCACGACTACATCAAATTTTCCAGACAACGAAAGAATTAGGCTCTTACATACGTTTATATGAGGAAGTAAAGCATAACGGTGCAACGCATACACCGCTCCATCCTTGGCTCGGTGTAAATATAAAAGTGTCTTATCAATGTGATCGAAAAAAAGACATCCTTCATTCCATTGGTATTCATCTCATCTCTGGAACAATGATGGCAAATTTTCATGAAACATTAACTAGCATTAAACTTACACCGAAAATACCTGACTTTTGTTTTACGCTCTCTCCTATCATTAAGCCTCAAAGCGGCTTACAACGTATAGAGGACGCTTTAAAAAATATAATTGCAGAAGATGATCATGCGTGGGCGAAAGAAGCGAGGGTACGTTGGAATCATGATTTAGATCTTTTAAATCGTTTTTATGAAGATAGTGATGAACTTCCTGAAAGCTATGAAATTGAAAAACAAGCCTTGCAAGAACAATATGAACCACGTATTACAGTGCAAATTATTAACGGTGGCCTCTTTTATGTTACCGCTAATCATTTTCTATCTTAAAAAAGCTCCTTCCGTTTTTAGAAGGAGCTTTCTTTTTAGTTATTTTCTATCCTACTCGCTATCGTCACTACGCTCTTGCTGTTTTTTCTGTGCCATACGTTTCTGCTGTGCACGATCCTTTGCGCTCACATGATTTGCATCAGTTGGAAGGTTTTCTTTCGAACGTCCAATTCCATTGCTCATCTTTCCCACTCCTTTTTACGTTTTTCAAAACACATGTTTATTTTCAGCTAGAGTTACAATCCTTATACAAAAAAATAAGAGCAGCCATTGGCTACTCTTTACTCACTCACATATTTTTGAAACATATCATGGATGCCTTTATTTACGAGGTTCGAGATCTGTTCGTCAGATTTATTCGGATAACGATCGCGCAATCTGATAGATGCCTTCACCATTAAATTTTCTAATACAGAACGGCCACCTTCTCCATAAATAATTTCAGCATACTTAACAAGCCTTCCATCCTCTACTGTTGCTGGGTTATGATTGAAGAAAAATTTACTCATTATTTCCACCTCTCTCTTTGATAACGTTTACATTTATATATTTTATTTATGTTATTTATTTCACAATATTGTATGCACGTATATTTAATTAGTTTCATTATAAAGCAACATATCGATAGTACATATGTGATTTTCCGTCCATTTTGTGAACAAACCAAAAATGAAAGCGTTTCCTTTATTATATACTAAAAAAACTTACTACGCTAGGGGCAATTTTTTCAATCTACTAATCCCTCAAAAATTGATATATTTTTTCTTTTCCAATCAAACCTTATACAATTTTCAGAAATTATATTATAAAATATATGTATGACTTAAGGAGGATTTGTATGAATCAAAATAAAAAAGCTATATTAGATCTTGTCTTTTATCTCGTAATCCCATTCCTCATTTGGAAATTTGCAAAACCTTATATTGATCCTTATTACGCGATGTTAATTTCCTCTGTTCCGGGGATTATTTATACACTGTATACCTTTAAAAAAGAAAAGCAGTTTAACGTGACAGGATTCTTTATTTTAATTACACTCATTTCTAATACGACGGTAGATTTATTATCTGGATCAGCTGAACGAATGTTGTGGAACGATGCGTATTATCACATCGTACTCGGTATTATCGTCATATGTACAATTTTTATAAAAAAACCACTTATGTTATATTTCGCAGCAGATATTGCAGCACTACAAGGGCATGACCGTGATAAAAGTCGTGAACTGTATCGTGATGGTCGTATATATCCAGCACTACAATATTTAACGCTATTTTTTGGGCTTCAATTTATATTAAAAAGCTTTTTAAAAATTTATTTCATCTCCGTTTTCGGTGTAGATGGCTACGGTGAAATGAGAGCGATTATGACTGCTGTCGGCTGGGGCATTTCAATTTGTATCGGAATAGGGTTCGTATGGGTGAACAATAAAATACATGCGGTTACTGAAGAAAAAGAATCCGTACAGTAAATGAAAATTCCCTAGTATATAACGCTACTAGGGGATTTTCATTTTGCTAGACATATGACTAAAAGTTAACTTGATTTTTTCCTTTTATTTTTTACGTTTCGATAAAATAAAGCTGCACTAAGCGGCATAACACCAAACCATTTATTTAAAAATGGCTCTTTTTCAGAGCGGCGTTGTTCTTTCTTTTGTTTACGATCTTCTTTTGGTGCATCCATATATGACACAAACTGCTGCGTCACAAAGCGAACATAATCATTAGTAGACATATTATCATCACCTCTACTTGATTAGTATGTCCACTTTTTTATTCATTAATCTTTTCCTTTAATTCATTCATAATTTGCTTTACTGACTTATTTGTCGTGTCGATATGAATATGTGCCTCTTCATAATACGCTCGGCGCGATTCGAATTTCGTTACAAATGCCTCTATATCTTTCTTCTGAAATAGTGGACGTGTCGTATCTTCACGAAGCCTTTCTGCAATTACATGCGGATCACAATATAAATACACGACAGTCCCGTTCTCTTTCATCCACTTTCGATTTTCCACTCGCTCAATAATCCCTCCACCAGTTGTAATGATTGCATTATGAACTGGTAGTGAACGTAACATCTCACTTTCATATTCTCGAAAAGTTATTTCGCCTTCTTCTGCAAAAATATTTCGAATTGCCTTCTCTTGCTTCTCTTCGATTTTTTGATCTGTATCTACAACATCCATTTGCAGTTCTTTACTTAACGCTTTTCCAATTGTTGTTTTCCCAGCTCCCATATAGCCGGTTATGTATATAGATTTCATTTTCTGTCCTCTCAATCGTCATGTATTAATTGTTATTATAACGAAAGATGCTACTTTGTTTAATAAAAAACGTTTTGTTCTTCTTATACTAAGAAGAACAAAACGTAACATACTCGCTTTTACCTATAAGTACCTCTTCTCACCCACTGCGTTGCAATCCATTTCTCGCCTTTCGTTACAGGTGCCCCTCCGTGTAACGTAAGCTCATTTAGTGATTGATCTTGATAAAAATACTCAAAGTATACTGCCATTCCCTTTCTAGGGTGTACAGAAAGATTTAATTTCGGGAAGAACGTTTCTCCGCCTTCTTCTACATCATTTAAGTACATTACAAGCGTGCTAATACGATTATTAGCAGCTGATCTACTATGTTCCGCAAAATAATCATAGTGCGCTTTATATTGTTGATCCACTTCATAATTTAAAATGTGCAATCCTTCTCCATGCGTCACCGGAACATTCATGATAGATGAAATACGTTTTTCAATCTTCGAAGTAAGTTCATTCTCTTCCAAAAATGCGCCGCTACTTGTTCGGATATCATTTACATCACGTGCTGAACCAATTGTAGAACGTTTTATTTTATTTTTAGACATTTCAATTAATTCGTTGCATTCTTCGTCACTTATTACATTTCCTAATACGACGATAAGAGGTTCTTCGAATTTCGAAATAATTTGTATTTCCCTATCTTCTGTCATAATCGTATTTCCTTTATGATCAAAAATAGTTGGTTCTTTATTTTCACCTATTTGATTGTTATTTGTCATTTCCCTATTCTCCCTAAAAAAAAATGATTGGATAGCATGAATATATCATATTCTTTCTACCTTTCTCTTTTTTGAGAAAATTTAAACTTTTGATCGTTATATTTATCCATTTCCCAAAAGAAATTGAAGCTCTTCACAATGGAAATTCATGGTTTTACTCAGCATACTTTACCTGTCATCCTTCTATCCAATCAAATATTTTCTCATCATTTTTTCTATACCGAAAGCTCACCGTATAGAAAATTCTTTGTTTTGTCTCGCACTGCAAAGAAACGAGAATCATATCATTTTCAAATTCGTACTTTCCACTCACTTTCCCCTTTGTATATGGAAAGAAAAAGGTACCATCTCTTTCTGTTTTCTGTAAGTCTACTTTTATATCTGCAATAGCTCGATTAATCAACTCTTCCACTAAAAATTTTTGCTCTATTTCAGTATAAAATTTTTTATCAGAAAGCAACATATTCGTTTCGTATACAAAAAAAGAGGTTAATAAAATTAAAAAAATGATTGTTGCTGGCATTGTAAATCCATCTTGTTTTTTCATTCCTTTATTTCCATTTCGCTATATCTTACAACTACACCTTCATGTATTTTCCCACTAGTATCTTTCATATTTATAAAGAGCACATGAGGTGTTAGTTTGTACAAAACATTGCCAACCTTTTGTAATATAACTTCCCTTCCACGCATATTCACTTTTCTTATAAGATGATTATTCACTTTTTCATATATCACTTCATCCCCATTACGCAAACGGAAGCGTAAAATACTACCTTTATTTTCAAGGGCCATTATATGTTCCCCAAACGATACCTCACGAAACTCCAGTTGTACTTGGCCTAAAAACACATCCCACTCCCACTCATTTAATCCTTTTGAGTGTTTATTCTCCATTCCGATAAAATGAAGACTCGGTAAAAGTAAAAAGAACAGGGATACTAGAAACAAACATACGATCATTTCTATTAATGTAAATCCAACTTCTAATTTATTTTTCCTCCCACATAAAAACATTGTTCCATCATTCTTCCCTTCACATCTTTCCACATAGTACACACTTCACTTCCTCCCCAATATGTGTAATATACAAGTTCGTTTATAATTTTTTCTTTTACTCGCACTTCCTCATTCTCATACATATATAAAGCTGCTTCTTTTTTTAATAATACGAATGCCTTATAGCGGAGTTGTATATTTTTTCTTTCTTGCATGACCAATACTGTTTGCGGCAGCAGTACCGATACCGCCATCATTAGTATGCTTAACGATACAAGCATTTCAGCCATTATGGATCCTTTTTGATATTTCACGATACGTAAATCTCCCTCTCCCGAGCTGAAATACAATCTCATATTTATAACTTCGATACGAAAGTAAAATTGTACCACCTCTATTAATATTTCCGCTCGGATTATATGTCATCGGATTTGGAAATGTATGCAAATCAATTTGTATATCGTTATCATAGTCTCTCGACACAATAAAATGATTCGTACCTGACTCCTCAATGTAATACGTGTTTTTCTCTTTATACCACCGTAGCGTATAGTATTTCTGACGATTTATCGCTAATTGTTGCATATACAAAATATCATTTGAAAATTGGCTCAAAAATTGTTCAACTTTTTGTTTTTCATATAATGAATGAACATTAAAATACGTAATCATACTTAAGACAGAAATTACAAATAAAACGAGCAACATTTCTAAAAGAGTAAATCCTTTTTGTTTCACAATGTCCCGATTGATACTGTGCCATCATCTGAAATATGAATAGATTCACCATTCGGACACTTATGAGTTGTAATATATTTTTCGTCACTTAGCTCTTTTAACGAAGGAATTTTATTATGCTGTAATTGATATATCTGTATTTGCGCTTCTATAGATTTCACATAGGCTGCGCATCCTTTTCCTTGAACTGATGAGCGCTGCTTCACTACATTCGGAATAATTAATAGTAATAATACAGTTATAACAACCATAACTAATAACATCTCTAACAAAGTAAATCCTTCCTCATTCTGCATGTAAATGCCTCCTAAATGGAATTCATCATTTGAAACATCGGCATAATCATCGCTAAATACATAAGAACAACTATTCCTCCAATGCATGTAAATAAAATCGGTTGAATGATAACTAACATACGTTTCATTTTTTGTTCCATCTTTTCTATAACAAGATCGCTATAGTCCTCTAATTCAACTGCCAAATTACCGTTTGCTTGTCCATGCGTAATAATATAAGAAAGTTCTTTTTCGTAATAACCACTTTTAGCAATGATAGATTGTAACGATTCTCCTGCAATTAATTGCCGTTCAATTCGGGCCGCTTCATACTGAAAAAATCGATTATATTTTTGCTCCATCATTATTGTGAGTGCTTCGAGCACCGATAGTCCGCCGTACAATAAACCACTCAATTGAGTGGAGAAATAATGCGAATGCTTTAAAATAAGAAATACTTTTATGAGAGGAATACGAAGCATGATTTTTACCTGTTCAATATGTGGGAGTTTCCGAAAATAAAACAAATATACGCTACATCCAATAATAAAGATAAGAATACCGCTAAAAATAATGTAAGGTATTCGTTTAATTGCACTTAAAATTTGTTCTGTAAATAGCGGCGCTGTAGAACCAAATGAACTATACACCATTTCAACTTGCGGTAATAAGAAGAGATTGAAAACAGCAAGCATAATCATTAAAAAGAATGCTAATAACATAGGATACTGCATTATTTTCATCATATCTTTCCTATACTTATCCTTCTTATAAAGAAGTGCGCTCCCTTGTTGCAATGCAAAAGAAATATCACCATGTTTCTCAGCATAAAATAAATAACTTAACATCTCCTGATGAAACATTAATTGATGAAACGAATCGTGTAGACTTCTCCCCTCTTTTAATCCCTCAATCATATGCTGTAATTGTACTTTCTTTTCTATGGGTAATTGAAACCGTAAAAATTCTAGTGCCTGCAAAAGGGAGTATCCTTTTTCTAATAGTTCTCCTAATCGTTTCAACAATACTAATTGCTCACTTAAACTCCATGTTTTCTTAAACATAAACATCTTCTTCTAAAAATCCTAAAGCATACCCTTTTCGTATCGAAGATTCTAATGTTTCATGTTTGTACGTAACACATTCTCCGTTCGCTTCTTTAATCGCTTGTTGCAAATCATATCCATCTAACAACTCGTAAACGCTTGCTTGTCTTACTTGCCGCATTGATTTACATAAAATTAAGCACTTTCCTCTGCAAAATGGACACTTTAATTCAACAAGTCGCTGTGCAGCTACAGCCAATAAAGATTGTTCAATTTCTTGCCTCGTTATGCCATAATCCATAAATCTGAGTATCGCTCCTTTCGCATCATTCGTATGCAGGGTCGTCATTACTAAATGTCCAGTTAAACTTGCTCTTACAGCTATTTTTGCTGTTTCTTCATCTCGGATTTCACCAACTAATATAATATCTGGATCATGGCGTAAAATAGCCTTTAGTCCAGCCTCATATGTGATACCTGCTTTTTCATTTATTTGAATTTGTAATAAATCGTCTTTTCTTTTTTCAACTGGGTCTTCAAGTGTTACAATTCGACGTGTTTTCCTTTTTCTAATTACCTCTAATAATGCATACATTGTCGTTGTCTTCCCAGAACCAGTCGGTCCAGTAAATACGAGTAGACCGTGTGAATAACGTAAAAAAGAGAGGAGTTTTTCCGCCGTACTTGGAAATAACGAAAGATGAGATAACGGCTGCACAGATGCTTGTAAATGAAGGCGAATCACGAGACTTTCTCGATATACAGTCGGAAGTGTTGAAAGACGTAAATACACTTCTTGTCCATCAATTTGTAAATACAATGAACCATTTTGTGGCTTCCGCCTCTCTCCTATATCCATGGATGCCAAAAATTTAAAGTGCGAAACAAGTTTTTCTCCAAACTCCTTTTCAATACATTGTTTCGTAATTAAATCTTTTCCTATACGTAGCTGAACCGCTACATCCTTCTGCCGGGGCACAATATGTAAGTCCGATGCTTGTACCCTACACGCTTCTTTCAAAATTGTATTCGCAAAAATTTCAATTCCATTCATCATTTTCCCTCCTCACTATGTATATAGCATGAAAAAATGCACAATAAAAATTGGGACTTTTGTATTTTCATCAGAATAAAAAGGAAAATTATGTTTGTGAAATTATGAACAATTTCCGAATTATTGTCTGAAATTACCTATATGGAAGTTTATCTGTATTATAATGTTATTATCTTGGATAAAGTGATAAAGGTGGAGATCCTAATGGAACAAGCTTTAAAAATTACAGGTGTATTATCTGACCCAACTCGTTATTACATTTATAAATATATTTCTCAAAAACATAGTTACGTAACTGTACAAGAAATTGCAGATGAGTTTGACATTCATCCAAACGTAGCACGCTTACATTTATCTAAGTTAGAAGATGTTCATATGCTTAAATCTGAAACAAAGAAAACTGGAAAGGGTGGAAGACCAAGCAGATTATATGTATTATCTGATGATGTTATCCAATTGCAATTTCCATTCCGTGATTATCAATTATTAGCAAAAATAGCGTTCAATTCTCTCCTTAGCCTTGGAGCTGCTGGTGAAAAAGCGCTATACGAAACAGGAAAACAATTCGGAGCAGAATTAATGCAACAACATATGCACCGCTTAAATGTGAGTGAAGAAGACTTAACAGTAGAACAAAAAGTTCAAATTGCAAAAGAAGCTTTCTCAACAGCTGGTTTATCACCTGCATTTGAATTAAGTGCAGATGGAACAAAAATTTTCTATGATGTACACAATTGTCCATTTAAAGAAGTTGCTGTTCATCACCCAGCTGAAATTTGTAATATGCATGGGGATATGATGAAAGGGATTTTTGAAATCCTATTCCCTAACATGGAATTAACACGAAATGATAGTCTACTAGATGGATGTAAATCTTGTAATTATAAATTAACAATTTAATTTCTCATATAAAAAGAAGCCAATTATAATTGGCTTCTTTTTATATGAACGAATATTTACAATAGTAAGAAAAATAAACTATAATGAGGAGAGGTTTACTTTTTCTAGAAAAGGAGGGAGATGGCATGGAGCGCATGTTTCGCGTTCTCGGCTTTTGGACTGGAATTTTCTCGGTTATGTTTTACGTAGGGGATATGCAACAGGCTGCACTACTATTTTTAGGACAAACAGGTTTCTTCGTACTTTTAAGTTATTTAAAATTAACAGAGCGTATGTATATATACGTATTTGGGGCCTACTTAACTGTTTTCTTCATAGGATTTACATACTACACGACGTTTTTACTTGTCCCTGGGGCTGGACATTAAAAGATGGCAATTTGCCATCTTTTTTTTAATCGCGGAATTTCCTAGTTGACTTATAGGTTTTATTAATTTATATTCTATATAACAGATTGGAATTAGGGGGAATCAACATGAATACACTGCTTGTCGGAATTAACGTTGCAGTCATGCTCATTTTAGTCGGCGTATTATATTATATGCAACGTAAGCATGTATCTTTTAATAAACGTGTATTTACTGCTTTAGGAGTCGGAATTTTATTTGGTCTTATATTACAATTTATTTATGAGCCTACTTCTAAAGTAATTATTGAATCAAATACTTGGTTTGGCTTAATCGGTAACGGTTATGTGAAATTGCTTCAAATGATCGTTATGCCACTTATTTTAGTATCTATTATTTCAGCCTTTACAAAATTACAATTAACGAAAAATCTTGGTAAAATCAGTGGCCTTATTATCGGAATTTTAATTCTTACTACAGGAATTGCTGCAGCTGTCGGAATCGCTGCAAGTGCAGGATTTGATGTATCAGCAACAGGCCTACAACAAGGTGATGCAGAATCTGCTCGTCTGAAACTAGTTGAAGAAAGATTTACTTCTATTGAAAAGACAACAATTCCAGACAAATTATTAGAGCTATTACCTACAAATCCATTTCTTGATTTAACAGGTGCTCGTCCAACATCAACAATTTCTGTCGTAATATTTGCAGCCTTTATCGGCATTGCCTTTATAGGTGTAAAACGAAAATATCCAGAACAAGCAGAGTTATTTAAGAAGATGCTTGATGCTGTATATGCAATCGTAATGCGTATGGTAACATTAATTTTACGCCTTACTCCATACGGCGTATTAGCTCTTATGGCAAAAACAGTTGCTGGTAGCGATATAAATGCTATTTTAAAACTTGGTAACTTCGTGTTAGCGTCTTACGTAGCACTTATCGTAATGTTCGTTATTCACTTATTATTAATCGCTCTATCTGGTTTAAATCCAATTCAATATTTGAAAAAGGTATTCCCTGTATTAACATTTGCATTCACATCTCGCTCTAGTGCTGGTGCAATGCCATTAAATATTGAAGCGCAAAAAGAAAAGCTTGGTATTTCCGAAGGGATTGCAAACTTCGCAGCTTCATTCGGAGTATCTATCGGTCAAAACGGTTGCGCAGGTATTTATCCAGCAATGCTTGCAATGATGGTCGCTCCAACTGTAGGAATTGATCCGTTACAACCACAATTTATTTTAACTTTAATCGCTGTCGTTGCTATTAGCTCATTCGGTGTTGCCGGTGTTGGTGGCGGTGCAACATTCGCAGCATTAATCGTACTATCTACAATGAACTTACCAATTGGCATTGTCGCTCTTGTTATCTCGGTTGAACCATTAATCGATATGGGCCGTACAGCTCTTAACGTAAGTGGTTCTATGACAGCAGGTCTTATTTCTAGTAAATGGCTTGGTGAATTAGATCAAGATACGTACAATCAAGATGATACAAAAACTGGTGAAATTGCTTCATAATAAGAAAAAGACGCTAACATAAAACTGTTAGCGTCTTTTTTTACATCCCATCTTGAAAAGTATCACTCCAAGCATTCTTCTAGTTGCTCTTTTAACTCCTCCTCAATCTCATAATAAGAATAATCAACAAGTTCTCCTACTTTCTTACTCCCCCAAATTCTTGATTGAGTTAGCATTCCTAAAAGGATATTTTCACATTTCCAAATTGGAATGATATAAAAGTCAATCATCTCACCTTCTTCATTTACTATCGCCATAGAAACTGATGAATAATACCCCGTTTCAAAGGGATCCTCTTTTTTTCTTTCGAATCCAATGTCTAATTCCATACTTTTCTCAATATATAAATGCGCATACTCTCTAAAAAGTTTAAGTGATATTCGCTCTATCTCCTTTTCCATACATTGAATTTTCTCTTTCAATTCCAATGTAAAATCTCGTTCTTTATACTTCATTTCCGTCTCCTTACACATAGAAAAAGAGAATACAATAACATATTCTCTTTTCTCAAATATATTTCATTATCTCACAGCCCGTCCTTTTCACAAATAACCATTCTGCTCGCACCATTTATGAAATTGTCCTACGTCCACTCCAACTAACACGATATCCTTTAGCTCGACATCAATACTTTGTTCTCCAATTATAATAGCGAAGTGTGGTTTTAATTGTTCTTCGTTTTTCTTTACAATTCCAATTCGGTTCCGATGCGGTCCATCTTTTATATATGCTTTTTGCCCTACAATATCAAAGTTCAAGATTCTCACCTCTTTTACTGCGCTCAAATTGGAAATACAATCTCCACCTCGGAAAATTTCCTTTCATTGCACTATTTCTCTATATATATGACGAAACAATAAAAGAGTCCTTCCTTCTTTACAATTATTTTTTCTTTGTTTCATTTTTATGATTGAAACGTAAAGTTTATAATAAAATACACTTGGAAGCGCTTTCTATGTAATTTTTTATGTTATAATATAAAAGTAGAACTTCGTAAAGAGGGTTAAAAAATGAATACAAAAATAATAAAAAAAGTAATTGACGCATTAAAAGTATATGGCTTTCAGGATGTATCATTCTGTGACAAAACGAAACAATTTTTATTTTATAACGAAACGGATATTATGAGCGGCTATGCAGAAATAACATATAGTAGTCAATTTGAAAAATTTAACGTACAAATTCATCCAATTGAAACACATCATCAAGCAGAGTTACAAGAGGTTGAAAGACATATACAAGCTTGTATAAGAAAAGTGGAATATTTAAACGCACTTCTTACTGGGCAGACAAAACTAGATGATAAAATTATTATTATGTAAAAAAAAGAACGTGATATCCTCACGTTCTTTTTTCATTATACGTTCATCTTTTCCTTCAGTTGTAATCCTGTAATGGATTCTAATACATCCATCGCTTCTCCAAACGTCATATCAAAAATCGTCTTATCCTCTATGTATGGAAACTGTCTGAAACGCTTTTCTAACATCTTCACAGCATCTGATGTAAAGTTTGCACTATCAACACCAAATTCTGTTTCAAGAAGCACGATCCAATCTAACACATGAAAACCTAATCCATTTACGAATAAAATCAGTTTCTCTTCTGGTTGTGAAGATAAGAATACGTATCGCTCCATCTCACTGAATAGTTCTTCGCCTAAAACTTCTGCTAATTCATCATCATGTTCGCGTTCAATAATCTCTTCATATCCGTAATCATCAGTAAGCTCTTCTACTTCTTCACTATCTGCAAAAAGCAATTGACTAAGAAGCGCATCTTTCTTAAATTCACTCTTTTGTACCACTTCTAAAAAACTTGTTTCCCAACCATTTTCTAATTTCATATTATATAGCTCCTTTATATACTTTCCTTATCATCACTGTACCCAAAAGATTATCTTTATAACCTTTTAAACATCCACATTATTCATAACGTGAGCTACAAACTTTTCTGCATTCCCTTCAAAAATATGTACTTCTGGCAAATGGTAAAATGTTGTTTGCAGCGAATTTCCTTCATGATACATATATATTTTTTTCTCTAGTGCAATGGCCATTCCAAACTCTGTATGACTTCCATTTCCACCATCTAATATAAGTAAAAAGACATCGGCTTCCTTTATAGCATTCTTTTCCGCCTCACCAATTTCTCTTAATTGTTCTTGATTAACTGCTCTTTCGTTTTTTGTCCAATCATATGTATGGTGCCATCCTGCTTCTTTTAACTGGCCTGATACAAAACGAACAATGTGTTTATTTTGAAATCCCGATGCTATATAAAATTTCATTTATGTTCATCCTTTAAATATGTATGGGGAAACTCCTTTTAGCGTTACTTGCTATAGATATAATAAAGAACGACATCAAAAAAAATCCCCATCTTTAGAACTTATTTGCGTTTAAATGATGGGTTGCTTCATGGTCTTCTTTTATTTTTTGTTTTTTATAACTTTCATCAGCTAACATTTCTAGTTCTGCTGTTATTTCTGATTTTTCAAGCTCTCGTTCTTGCGAAAATTTCCTTGAAATATAAACAATCACACTACCAACGTACAACACAAAGCATATAATAAGTGCAGTATTTTCATAGAGACTTAGCTCCAACACAGTCACTCCTAATCCATTCGTATTTTCACGCTTAATCAATTGGAATTTCCCTACTAACCATTTGTTATTGTAACATAAAAATATCAATTCTTGGAATCTTTCATCCTATTAAAAAAGACATGATTGTATAATCATGCCTCTGAAATATGTTTAATAATAGTTTTAATCGCTTCTTCTCCATTGTATTTCTTTAATGCCCTTTTATACACCTCGTTATTTTGATCTAACTCTTCGACATGCTTTATAAGAGAATTCATAGTAACATCTTCTTCGTACAATACTGAGGCATAACCTTGTTTTTCGAAGGATTCTGCATTTAAAATTTGATCTCCACGACTAGCAAATTTTGATAAGGGAATTAAAACCATTGGCTTTTCTAATGTTAAAAACTCAAAGATTGCATTGGATCCCGCACGTGAAATAACAAAATCTGTTGCCGCTAATATGTCTGGTAACTCCTCATGGATATATTCAAATTGTTTATATCCTTCTTTATTTTGTAAGCTTTCATCAAGATTACCTTTTCCGCAAAGGTGAACAATTTGATACTTTTTAAGAAGTTTTGGTAACGCTTCTCGAACTGTTTCATTGATTTTCTTCGCACCCAAACTTCCACCCATAATTGTAATAACCGGCTTTTTACGTGAAAAACTTAAAAACGCTAAACCTTTTTCACGATTTCCCTTTAGCACTTCTTCACGTACAGGAGCTCCCGTATATATTACTTTTTCTTTCGGTAAATGTTTCGCTGCTTCCTCAAATGTAACAAATATTTTCGAAGCAAAACGGAGCGCAATTTTGTTTGCTAGTCCTGGTGTCATATCGGATTCATGCAATAAAACTGGCACTCTATTTAACCATCCTCCAATTACGACTGGTACAGATACGAAACCACCTTTTGAAAAAATTACATCCGGTTTTAGTTTTCGAATCCTTACATACGCATCCATAACCCCCTTCATTACAAGAAAAGGATCTTTTATATTTTTCAAATCAAAATAACGACGTAGCTTTCCACTCGCAATACTATAGTACGGAATGCCCTCTTTTTCTATAATCGCTTTCTCAATCCCTTGATGAGAACCAATATAAGAGATATCCCAATGCTGTTCTTGTAAATATGGAATGATGGCTAAATTAGGTGTTACATGCCCTGCCGAACCGCCACCTGTAAAGACTATTTTCTTCATACGTCTCCCCCTTCTACACTATAGTACACTAAAATACCTTGCCTCAGGGTGAGAAAATACCATAGCCGTTACTGATGCTTCTGGTTCCATCATGAATCCTTCCGTTAATGAAATACCTATTTCCTCTGGATGAATTAGACGGAACAATTTTTCTTGATCCGCAAGTTCTGGGCATGCTGGATAACCAAATGACACACGTATTCCTCTATATTTCGTACGGAAACGCTCTTCCATCGTCAGTTCAGGTGAATCTGGAATGCCCCAGCGGTCACGAATGAGCATATGTGTTTTTTCAGCAAGCCCCTCTGCTAATTCAAGCGCTAACGATTGAATTGCATGACTGCGTAAATAATCTCCCTTCGCCTTCCACTCCTCAGCAATATCCCGAACTCCTTCCCCAACAGTAACAGATAAGAAAGCGACATAGTCCATCTCATCTCCAATAGGGCGCAAATAATCACCTAAAGTACGGTATGGTGCTTTTCCTTGTCTAGGAAATGTGAAACGCTCTATTACGCGCGTATGATCTTCTGGATCATATATTACGATGTTTTGTCCATCGCTTTGCGCTGGGAAAAATTGATACACTGCTTTCGGTTTTAACCAAGATTGTCCTTCCACCAATAATTCGTCTATTAAATCATTTAATTCGTGCGCTCTTTTATCCCCCTCTTTCAAAAGCTTCTTCACATTTCCTTTTAATCCAAGGTGATGTCCAAGTAACATTTGTCTATTTAAAAATGGGGCAAGATGTGAGACAGGAACATCTCGTAATACAATTCGTTTTGTTGAATCAGGCACCATAACCTCTGATTTTGGTAATGGTTCAATTACTGCTGGAATTTCCACTTTCTTCTCTTCTTTTTTTACGATATGAAGATGACGTTCTTTTTTATCCTGTTTCATCTTCTCACGCTCTTCTTCTTTTTGAAGCTTATTAATAATATCAAGACCTGTCATCGCATCGCTCGCATAACATACGAGCCCTTTATACGATGGAGAAATACGATTATCTGTAAACTTTCTCGTTAACGCTGCACCACCAACAACAATTGGAATATCAATATTCGCCGCTTTTAAATCCTCAGCAGTTGTTACCATTTGTTGTGCTGATTTTACTAGCAAGCCAGAAAGACCTATAATATCAGGTTTTTTTTCTTGCACTTCTTGAACGATTCGATCCGAACGAACATTAATTCCTAAATTAATAATCTCATATCCATTATTTGATAAAATAATTTCAACAAGATTTTTCCCAATATCATGTACGTCCCCTTTAACGGTCGCTAATAATACTTTTCCTTTTTTCGCACTATCGCTAGATTCCATATGCGGCTCCAAATAACTTACAGCAGCTTTCATACTTTCAGCACTTTGCAATACTTCAGCAACTATAAGTTCATTATTATTAAATAATCGTCCCACCTCATCCATTCCTGTCATAAGTGGACCATTAATAATATCCAAAGGTTTTCTTCCCTCTGTCAGCGCGAGACTTAAATCTTCATGTAATCCTTGCTTTGTACCTTCTACAATATAGTTGGCTAGTCGCTCATCAAGCGTTAATGTTTCTTGAACAACAACCTCTTTCTTTTTAGCAACACGATAAAAATTCGTAAATTCTTCTAACGTCTCTTTCGTCGTTTCAAATAATAATGCATCTGCAAGACGTTTTTCTTCCTCTGGAATTGACGCATAGCGCTCTAATTTCTCAGTATTAACAATCGCATAATCTAATCCTGCTTTCGTTGCATGATATAAAAAGACAGAATTTAACACTTCACGTCCAGCTGGTGGTAAACCAAATGATATATTACTCACACCTAAAATCGTTAAACATTCTGGTAACGCTTCTTTAATAAGTCGAATTCCTTCTATCGTCGCTGCCGCTGAACCGATGTATTCTTCATCACCTGTCCCTACTGGAAATACAAGTGCATCAAAAATAATATCTGACGGGCGTATACCATATTTCGTCGTCAATAATTCATAACTTCTTTTCGCAATTTCTAGTTTTCTTTCAGCACTTACTGCCATACCATCTTCGTCAATTGTCCCAACTACAATTGCGGCACCATACTTGCGAAGCAGTGGCGTTACCTTTTCAAAACGCTCTTCTCCATCTTCTAAGTTAATAGAGTTAATAACAGCTTTCCCTTGAATATAAGTAAGTGCTCTCGCCATTACATTTTCATCTGTTGAATCAATCATAATCGGTACTTTTAACACTTTTGTAACTTCTGATAAGAATTTTTCCATATCTTCTATTTCATCACGGTCAGGGTCTGCCATACAAATATCAATAATATGAGCATTTTTCTTCACTTGTGCTCTTGCCACTTCAGCAGCCTCTTCAAATTTACCTTCTGCCACTAATCGTTTAAATTTACGTGACCCTATAACATTCGTTCTTTCACCCACAAATAACGGTCTCATAGACTCATCATATTGCAGCGCCTCTAATCCACTAATTCCATGTCCGGCTCGTTCATTTTGCTCACGCGGTGTAAGAGATGCTAGCGCTTCTTTCATTGCTCTTATATGTTCTGGTGTTGTGCCGCAACAACCACCAATAATATTAATCCATCCTTCTTCAGCAAATCGCTTCACTTTTTCAGCGAGAGAAGATGGCGATTCATGATAATGTCCATCTTCATCAGGAAGACCTGCATTTGGATAACAAGAAATGTAACACTCCGATAAATCAGATAAAGAACGAATATGGTCTCTCATAAACTCCGGACCAGTCGCACAGTTTAATCCAACAGATAATGGCTTCATATGTTCTACGGATAAGTAAAAAGCCTCAATTGTTTGCCCAGCCAGAGTCGTCCCCATCGGCTCAATCGTCCCAGAGATCATAATAGGAACAATTTTATTTAGTTCTTCAAAAGCAGCTTGAATTCCAATATAAGCAGCTTTCACATTACGCATATCTTGACTCGTCTCAACGAGTAACACATCAACTTCGCCATTTAATAATCCCCTCGCCTGCCTAGTATAAGCTTCTATTAGTTCTTCAAATGTAACTCCTCCTGTAACACTAATTGCTTTCGTTGTCGGTCCCATCGCACCTGCAACATATACTTCATTCCCGCTTTCTTTAACAGCTTGTTTCGCTAATCGTGCTGCCTTTTCATTTAGTTCTTCATCTAAATGAGACAGCTCATAATCACTTAATACGATATTTGTCGCCCCAAATGTATTTGTTTCAATAATGTCAGCTCCAGCTTCAATATAAGCTTTATGAATCTTTAAAATAACATCCGGCCTTGTTTCTACTAAATATTCATTACAGCCCTCGTACTCTTCTCCTCCGAAATCTTCCGCAGTTAAGTCCTCTTGTTGTATCATTGTCCCCATTGCACCGTCTAATATTAAAATGTTATTTTGTAATTTTTCTTCTATACACTTCATCAATTAATACCTTCTTTCACTTCTTGCTTTTCTCTCACATATTTAACAAGATGTTCTGTAATTTCATATTTTAGAAATGGTGTAATTAAATAGATACCGTTAAAATATTTCATCGCTGCATCGATCAACTCTTGTGAAATACGAATCCCTTCCTCGATAGCTGCCTCTTTCATTTCGTGTCCATCCATTCTCTCTCTTATTTCTTCAGGAAGAGTAATACCCGGCACCTCAAAATGGAGAAAGTCTGCATTCCGCTTACTTACTAATGGCATAATTCCAATAAAAATAGGTTGTTCCAAATGTTTTGTTGCTTCATATACTTCTTCTATTAAAGCAACATCATATATCGGCTGTGTTAAGAAATATTCAGCCCCAGCATCTATTTTTCGTTCCATTCGCTTTACCGCTGCTTTTAAATGCCTTACGTGAGGATTAAAAGCACCTCCGACTGAAAACCTTGTTGCCGGTCCAATGGATTTCCCTAAAATGGAACGTCCATCGTTCATTTCTTTAATCATTTTAATTAACTCTATAGAGGACAGATCATATACAGAAGTTGCTCCCGGAAAATCACCAACGCGCGCTGGATCACCAGTTAAAGCTAATACTTCCTCCATACCTAACGCTGATAAACCTAGTAAATGAGATTGTAGTCCAATGACGTTATGGTCTCTACACGTTAAATGTGTCAATACTGGAATATCGTGCTTCGTTAATAGTGCACCCATTGCCATATTCGAAACACGAGGCGATGCTAATGAATTATCTGCTAGAGTAATAGCGTCTGCTCCCGCTCTTTTTAACGCTCTTGCTCCTTCAAAAAACCGCTGTGTATCTAACGTTTTCGGCGGATCTAATTCCACTACAACTGTCGTTTGTTTTTTTGCCTTTTCCGCAAGAGTAACCTGTGCCTTCGAACGCTTCTCGTGTGTATGAACTACTTTCGGTCTTTGAATCGTGTCTTTTTCTATTACAGGTGTAACATTCGCAACAGCGCGCTTCATACTTTGAATATGTTCTGGAGTCGTACCACAACAACCACCCAATAACCGAATACCTTGCTCAATAAATTTTGGTGTCATCGCTTCGAAATAAGCTGGGCTTCCCTCATATACGTAACGTCCCTCCACATAATTTGGGAGACCTGCATTTGGGTATGCTGATAAATAGCCATTCTGCGGAATCGATATCATTTTGAAAGCTTCCGTCATATGAAGTGGCCCTAGTTGACAGTTCAATCCAACAACATTTGCACCGTAATCTATAAGCTGCTTTAATATTTCATTGACATCATTTCCATTTTGAGTCGTACCTGCTTCATGTAACGCTACTTGAGCAACAATCGGAATATTCGTTTGCTTACGCAATACTTTAACAGCATGAAGTAATTCAAATTCATCGTAAAAAGTTTCTAATAGTAATCCATCAACCTGTTCTTCTAGTAAAGCACCTGCCTGTTCAAGTAGCATAAATTCTCGCTCCATATCAGTCGTTGTGACAGCTCCGATATGTTTCATACCACCGATTGTTCCTAAAATTGCATTTCTGTTTGTAACAGATGCTTTCGCAAGCTTCACTGCCGCTTTATTAATTTGAACAACTTGATTTTCTAAGCCATACATACGTAATTTCGCCTCATTTGCTCCATACGTATTTGTTTGAATCACATCTGCACCAGCAGCTACATATTGTTTATGAATCGATATAATTAGGTCTGGATCAGATACATTCAATTCTTCAAAACTACTTTGCAAACCATGTGAATGTAATAACGTTCCAACCGCACCATCACCTATTACAATTCCTTTTGATAATAAATCTAGTAATTTCACGAATCTCCCTCATTTCTATCAATATAAAAACCCCCTCTTCACTTTGAAGAGGGGGACATAATTGTTCCGCCTCTTATTATGCAAAACATTCGTTTTGCAGGTATTAGCACCGTTTCAAACATTTCGTTTGAAGGTTGCCGGGTTTCACAGGGCCTTTCCCTCCACCGCTCTCAATAAGAGTTGTCTTTATTATTTTATTTATGTAGCTAAAAGGAAATGCGTTCCCCTTTTAACAATGTTTGTTAATTTTTTATAAATTTAGCATGCACAAATATAAAAGTCAATGACACTTGCGGAAAAATAAAAATTATTTAAAATAAAGTTGCAATTCAATTAACTTTTGTTGTAAAGTTAAAAACATAATAAAAATTTCATACGAACATTCTTATCTAGAGAGGTAGAGGGACTGGCCCTATGACGCCTCAGCAACCATTAACATTTGTTAATAAGGTGCTAATTCCAGCAAATTGTGAAAGATTTGACAGATGAGAAGAAGACTCTATTCAATCCGAAAGCCTTCTTCTTAGAAGGCTTTTTTTATTTTATATTCAACTACTGGTTCAATTTAAAAAGGAGGAATTTTTACATGTCAACTATCGAAACAAAACTAGCACAAATCGGAAATCGTAGCGAAACTACAACAGGAACTGTTAATCCACCCGTTTATTTCTCAACCGCTTATCGTCACGAAGGACTTGGTAAATCTACCGGCTTTGACTATTCACGAACTGGAAATCCAACTCGTGGTCTTTTAGAACAGGCAATCGCAGACTTAGAATATGGCCAACAAGGTTATGCCTGTAGTTCAGGTATGGCAGCTGTTCTCCTCGTCCTTTCATTATTCCGTTCTGGAGATGAACTTATTGTATCCGAAGATTTATACGGGGGAACATATCGCTTATTTTCCGAGCACGAAAAAAAGTGGAATGTTCGATGTAGATACGTAAATACACAATCTATTAAACAAATTGAGCAAGCTATCACAACTGAAACGAAGGCTATTTTCATAGAAACTCCGACTAATCCATTAATGCAAGTTACTGATATTGCCGCTGTCGCAACTGTAGCGAAAAGACACAGACTACTTCTTATCGTAGACAATACATTCTACACGCCTTATATACAGCAGCCATTAACAGAAGGTGCTGACATCGTACTTCATAGTGCAACGAAATATTTAGGTGGGCATAATGATGTATTAAGCGGACTTGTCGTTGCAAAAGGAAAGGAACTTTGTGAGGAAATCGCTCATTATCATAATGCCTCCGGTGCTGTCTTAAGCCCATTTGACTCATGGCTATTAATTCGTGGTATGAAAACTTTAGCGCTTCGCATGAAACAACATGAAGAAAATGCGAAAGCAGTTGTTGCTTATTTAAATGATGAGGATGGTGTGACAGATGTCTTTTATCCAGGGAGAGGCGGTATGATTTCATTCCGACTTAAAGATGAAGCTTGGATTAATCCATTCTTACAATCTTTATCCTTAATCACATTTGCCGAAAGTCTTGGTGGTGTAGAAAGTTTAATGACTTATCCAGCAACGCAAACACATGCTGATATTCCAGAAGAAATCAGAACGGCGAACGGTGTATGTAATCGTCTTCTTCGATTCTCCGTCGGCATTGAAAACAGTAATGATTTAATTCAAGACTTAAATCAAGCCATTAAACTTGTAAAAGAAGGTGTGAGAATATGAGTTATTCTATAGATACACTCTTACTACACAACCAATATAAACACGATGCACAAACAGGAGCTGTTAACGTTCCCATTTATAACACATCAACATTTCACCAGTTTGATGTAGATACTTTTGGCAAATACGACTATAGCCGATCTGGAAATCCAACTCGTGAAGCTCTGGAAGATATCATTGCTTTATTAGAAGGCGGAACAAAAGGATTCGCCTTTGCCTCAGGCATTGCAGCGATTTCTACTGCTTTTCTCCTTCTTTCACAAGGCGATCACGTTCTCATTTCAGAAGACGTATACGGAGGCACTTATCGAATTATAACTGAAGTACTCTCCCGTTACGGTGTTTCACATACATTTGTTGATATGACCAATTTAGAAGAAATAAAGCAAAATATTAAATCGAATACGAAACTCTTTTATGTAGAAACACCATCTAACCCACTTTTAAAAGTAACAGATATTCGCGAGGTTTCTAAACTCGCAAAATCTATTGGTGCTCTTACATTTGTTGATAATACTTTTTTGACACCATTATTCCAGAAGCCACTTGATCTTGGCGCCGATGTCGTTCTTCATAGTGCTACAAAATTTATTGCTGGTCACAGTGATGTTACTGCCGGATTAGCGGTCGTAAAAGATGCAGAACTCGCTCAAAAGCTTGGATTTTTACAAAATGCATTTGGCGCTATTTTAGGACCTCAAGATTGTTCTCTCGTACTTCGCGGTCTAAAAACATTACATGTACGTCTTGAGCACTCAGCTGCAAATGCCAATAAAATTGCACACTATTTACAAGAGCATGCTAAAGTACAAAATGTCTATTATCCGGGATTACAAACACATCTTGGATTCAATATTCAACAATCTCAAGCAACGTCAGCTGGAGCGGTCTTATCGTTTACTTTGCAGTCAGAAGATGCACTCCGCCAATTTTTATCAAAAGTAAAATTACCTGTTTTTGCAGTGAGTTTAGGAGCTGTCGAATCGATTCTTTCCTACCCAGCTAAAATGTCCCACGCCGCACTGTCGCAAAAAGCTCGTGATGAAAGAGGTATCTCTAATTCATTACTTCGCTTATCAGTCGGTCTTGAAAATGTTAACGATTTAATATCCGATTTTGAAAATGCCCTCTCTTATGTAGAAGAACCTGTAAATGCGTAGAGAGAAAAGAAGATATGAGAGTAAGTTTTCATATCTTCTTTTTAGTATTTTTTCTTTTTGTACTCAAATTTTTTTGTCTTCTTCAACCATCCTCCTCGTTAGTCTAATGAGGGGTAGCGTCAGGAAAATGCGGATTTACAACGCTACGGAAATATCACTTATTAAAAAAAGCCGATTCCCCTCTCAAGGAATCGACTTTTTTATTTATTCTTAATGAACTAACGCATGCGTTAGTTCATTAAGAAAGATGTTTGAAAAAATAGCCTGTATATATTTGAACGATGAATAACTTACCTATTTTCTTTTGTTTACACCGAATACAAAACAATCAGACAAACAAAACATATTATTTATCTGTTTGTTTTTGCTTCTTTTTCAAATACTCCGCACGCAATTTTTCAAGTTGCTGCTTTTTATCAAATTTGGCAGGCGTCTGTTTTTCATGAAACTTTGCCACAGCTACCTGACTTTTGTAATCCAATTGATATTTGCCCACTTTGTTCACCTACTTTTCTTGTCTTTACAGAGAATCTATTCAACAAATATAATATACCTTATTTTACTGAAGCAACTCTTATTACTTTAGTAGTTTTTCTACTTACATCTATCTTAATCCAAATATCCCTTTATCTAACTAACCTGCCCCGTTAGTTTAAGTAGGAAACTTCACAATCTCAATAGAGTAAAACCTATCGGTACATAATCCAATCACCTTTCAATTAGACCTCATAATGTCTCATAAGACTTGTATCAAAATACTTATCGTTGTAAATGCGTATTTTCTTGACTCTACCCCAATTATAATAAAACAACTTTATTGTTTTTTAAAGAATTTTATTGTAAATGAAACTACTTTATTATCTCTGTACAAAAATTTAATCATTGGGGGTTTTGTTCATTCCCACTCATTATTAGCCTTCACCAATCGGGCGTTTACGGGCAGCCCGCCTCCCACAAATAGTGGGATAAAAGCACATCACTTATTTACAAATAATGGTTTTATCGATATATTAAGAAATAAAAGGGGGTAAAAATAATGGATACTTGTTCTGATATTTTAATCGTTATCGATTTACAAAATGGGGTATGTTATAGCGGAGAGCATTTATTTGATTTACAAAACTTGCTTACAAAAGTAAATAAAAGAATTTCTTCATACAGGAAATCAAATAAACCAATCATTTTTGTTCAACATTGTGATGATGATTTAGTACCCGAAAAAGAACTTTGGGCTATTCATACTGATCTAGATGTTCAAGACCAAGATTTCTTTGTGAGAAAAACACATGCAAATTCATTTTATAAAACAAACTTAAAAGAAATTTTAGATCAATTATCTGTACATCGTATTGAATTTTGTGGCGCCCAAACAGAGTACTGTATGGATGCTACGATTAAATTTGCCCACGGACTAGGGTACGAAAACTTTATGACACCTAAAATAACTTCTACATTAAACAATCCATTTATGTCCGCAAAAGAGACAATTGACTTTTATGAGAATATATGGAATCGCAGATTTTTAAAGTTGCTAAAAGATGAGCTCTAGCATAAATGACGAATGACTTGATCATTCTAAGATTGATCAGCTACACTCAAGTGTCTCATTATCCTCATAAAAAAGCTGATTACATCGGGCTTCTTTTAACCTGTTTTATATTCTATATATAGCATTATAATTCCTTTGTCATATTATTTTAAAAATTTTGTATATTCATTTGAAAGAATAAGAAAATCATGATAAAATTGTGTTACAAATATATCTATATCTTTCAATTTTTAAAACGCATCAAAATTTTCGCCCAAAAGTGTCATTTTACAAAACTGTGCTAATTTATCCATTTTATTTACATCAGGGTCTCTTTTCTTACAATTTCTTTACTTTAGGAAATTTTTTCTGCAACAACTGTTTTCTTTTCTTTAATTTTTTGGTATGTATAGTATGGTATAACAGCTCACACGGAGGTGGAAAAGAACATGTTAGAAACCTTTCAAAAAGAAATAGAACTTTATGAAAGCAATGCAGAATTATTGAAAGTACTTGCTCACCCAGTTCGTTTATGTATCGTAAAAGGATTAATCGAGCGTGGTCCAAGCAACGTTTCTACAATGTACACTGGCTTAAACATGCCACAGTCTACAATTTCACAGCATTTAGCAAAATTAAAAAGTGCTAAAATCGTTTCTAGTGAAAGAAAAGGATTAGAAATTTACTACAAAGTAGAAAACGAAACAATTATTCAACTCGTTCGCGTATTATTAGGTTAGGGACTAATAAACAGAGAAAAAGAACGTATTCTATATTTTTCATCTCATATCTTTAATATAAATATATATCATGAGAGGAAATATATAATACTACATACGTCGTATTAAAAAACAAGACACAGAAATATGCTGTGTCTTGTTTTTTATATTGTTAAATACCGATTCAGATGTAAATTCTGTATGTCTTTCGTATGTATAACAACATCAAAGGCATTCCCTAATCCTCCGTTCAAAATCATAGAACGAATTGCTCGATTTTGTTTCTGAGTTTCAGAAAAAGGATTCGTATCTTGATGACTCGTAAGCTGTTCTAATATTCCTGCAGCTAACAAAAAATCAGATTGCTTCTTATGCCATACTGCACTCATTCCCTGAAGGTTAAAAATCGCCTTTAACTCATCCCAATGAATATGAGTAGTAAGATCCATTTCCCCTGGATACGCTAAAGGATTACGTATTAACTTATGCTTATAATACCCACGTAAACTTCCTTCTCGATGCGCAGGGTACGTCCATTCTGCTTTTGTGTATCCATAGTCAACTGTAATACATATACCTTTTTGAAACCATTTTGCAATTCCTTTTATATAATCTTCCATCGCAATTGGCACCTCAAAACGCTGCCCTTCTGCAATATGAATGTTATATTTCAGTAAGTAGCGACCGATTCTTTTATCTAACGGTCTACATACTTCAGCAAGGTTCCCTTCCTCTGTATACGTAATACGTACTTCATACAACATCCCATTTCTCTTCTCAATTACTTCAACAGGAAATGCATCAAATAACTCATTCGAAAAAAGAATTCCTTCGAATGACTCTCCCATTTTACTATAAGATGTATAATACGATACATTAGAAAATGAGCACAGATTCTCTTGTTGTAATTTTCTATGAAAAGGGCTCACTTCAATCATTGAATAGTTTAAATCAATAAAGGTTTCTGGAGATAATTGCTTCCATTCTTGTAAAACATCATAGGCAAACTTTCCTGTTCCCCCGCCAATCTCACAAATATTTGGAGCGATTTCATCATTCTCAACAAGACGAATAAAAAACTTAGCAAATGTTTTTGCAAAAGCAGAGGATACATTGCTACTTGTAAAAAAATCGCCTTGTCTTCCAATCTTTTCACGGTCCTTCATATAATAGCCATGCCCTTCTGCATACAATACGAGGTTCATATACGTACTATATGAAATCGAATAATCTTTCTCTTTCCCCATCCATTCTCTTAAAATGAGCTCCATCCCCATAATGACTCCTTATTGTAAAAATGGATTATTTTCTTTTTCAAAACCGATGCTTGTTTCTGGACCATGTCCACATAGCACCGCTGTTTCATCTGGCAATACGAATAATTTCTCTTCAATACTTCCAATTAATTCAGCAAAACTTCCACCAGGTAAATCAGTTCTTCCAATACTCATTTGGAATAATACATCTCCTGAGAACACTGCATTCGCCTCTTTACTATAATAAGAAATACTTCCTGGAGAGTGTCCTGGCGTCTCAAAAATTTCAAAATTAAATGAACCGACTGTTAATGTACCTTCTGCATCAATAATATGATCCGCTGGCTTAGCTGTAATACTACGGTTCATCATAAAAATTTGAGAGCCATTTACAGTTCCATCTCCTAACCAATCTGCCTCTTCTTTATGTACGTATACAGGAATATGGAAAGCGTCTCTTACCGCATCAACAGCACCAATATGATCAAAGTGGGCATGCGTTAATAAAACCGCCAGTGGTTTTAATTGTTCTTCTTGTAAATATGTAACGAGCTTCTCTCCTTCATGACCAGGATCAAAGATAATACACTCATTTTGATCATTCGTTAAAATATAAGCATTTGTTTGTAATGGTCCTAACGGCATTTGTGTCCATTTCATATGAAAATCTCCTCCAGTTATTAAGCTTACTTTTAATGATACAACATTTCTTTCTCTTAGGAAAAGAAAGGATGCTATCTCGACAATCATTTTTAAAACATGTACAATGTAAAAGAGTAAATATTCTAAAAACTCACATTTAAGAATAGGTAGACAGAGGAGGATATTGTATGGGCCTTGTTATTATTTTTACGCTTGTCACTCTGTTAGCTGTTTTTGCTACGCTTAGAACACTTCGCGAAAAGAACTTTTTCGCAGGCGGCTTTGCAATTGCGACTGTACTCGTTTTCGGATGGTTTACGATCATGACTGTTCTATATAACGGGTATCCGCCAGCAGCTTAATTCACTTACATGTTATTCTTCATCAAGATTTTACGCAAAAAGAGGAAGGGTTTCCCCCTTCCTCTTTTCACATTTCACAACTTATATCATCTTCGCTTCGTATTTGTGCTTTTTTACAAGCCAAGCTCCTCCAATAACACCTGCATCATTACCAAGTGTTGCAATGGCTAACTTCGTACTCTTTACAGCACGTGAGAAAGCATATTGCTCGAAATAACTTTGAATTGGTTCTAATAGTGCATCTCCAGCTTTAGACACGCCTCCACCAATAACAATTTTCTCTGGGTTCAACGTACTAGAAAGATTCGCTACAGCTAATCCTAAATAAGAAGCTACTTTTTCTACTACTTCATTTGCTAGTTCATCACCTTGTCCGTGCGCTTCAAAAACATCTTTTGATGTAATACGTCCTTCTTCTGCTAACATAGAACGTAACATGCTTTCTTTATCAGTCTCTTGTATTTTCTGCATAGCAACACGCACAATACCCGTTGCAGAAGCTACTGTTTCTAAACAACCAGATTTTCCGCAATTACATGGGAAAGCATTTTCTGTAACGACTGTAATATGTCCAATCTCACCAGCAGCACCACTTACACCGTGTACAATCTCACCATTGGCGATTACACCACCACCGACACCAGTGCCAAGCGTCATACAAATTAAATCTTTTGCTCCTTCGCCAGCACCTTTCCACATTTCGCCAAGCGCTGCTAAGTTTGCATCGTTATCAATTACAACAGGTAACCCTGTTTCTACTTCTAGTAAATCTTTTAATGGATAGTTTTTCCACCCTAAATTAACTGCTTCATAAATCATTCCAGATGCCACATGCACAGGACCAGGAGCTCCCATACCAATACCAATTAACTTGCTTTTTAATTCGCCTAACTCTTCTAATTTTTTATCAATTGCCTTCGCTACATCAAGTGTAATATGTTTTCCTTGCTCATTTGTATTCGTAGGGATTTCCCACTTATGTAAAATTTCACCGTATACATTAATAAATGCTAATTTAATCGTTGTACCACCAAGGTCAACACCAACTAACCATTTCTCTTCCATGTTGCTTACCTACCTTTATCTAATTCTTATTTAGCTCTTTTTGAATTTCTTGCTTCAATAAAAATAAAGCTGTTTGATAGTCTTGTGGATCGATTAGCTGTGACTGATTTAATTCACGTAGCTCATCTTGCATTAATTGCAAATCTGCAATTCGATCACCCGTATAAATAATCGTACCAAATTTCTTTAGCAATTGCTGAATATCATAAATAGATACCATTTCATCACCCTCTATGCTCACTTACTATAAAAAATTATAATAAGAAAACGTTCACATATTTTATTATAATCAAGAAGAAAAAGTCTCGTCAATTTTTATTTGTCTATACAAGCCCATTTATAACCATTGTTCCTTTTTCTGTAATAATTTTTTCTACATTTTTATCAAATGGTTCCACTGGAATTTGTTTTACCATTTGAAAATCATAAGCTAATGATAGCGTTTTCCCTTTATAATGCACAAGATAACGATCATAATAGCCCCCGCCGTATCCAATCCGTTCTCCTCGCTCTGTATAAGCTACGCCTGGTACGATTTGAAGGTTAATTTCATCCGCATTCACTTCCTCAGTAAGCGATGGAATCGGTTCACGCAAATGCATATACACCGTTTCTAATTGATCAAAATTACTAATTTGCCGGAAGGACATTGTTCTTGTTCCTTTATTACACTTCGGAACTACAACTTTCTTTCCTTCTTCCCAAGCTTTTTCGATAATAGGATATGTATTCACTTCATTTTCCATTGAAAGAGTGATTCCAATTGTTTCAGCTTCAACCCACTCTTTTTGCGCATACAACGAAACTGCGATTTGCTCTGATAAAGTTGCATACTGTTCTTCCGATAAAGAATTCATGTGTTCTATTATTTGTTTACGTAAACGTATTTTCTCTTCTTTCACACATCTTCGCCCCCCTACAGTGACACTTTACTCTATGATGATAGTGTATCACTTTTAATATAGGAATCGAATAAAAAAAGAAACAGTAGGAAAATATTCCTACTGCTTACTTTGTTTCACGGTGTAACGTAGACTTCTTGTCACGCTTGCAATACTTTTTAAGCTCGATACGCTCAGCGTTGTTACGTTTATTTTTCTTTGAGATATAGTTACGATCTCCGCATTCTGTACATGCTAGAGTAATATTCACACGCATTCTTATTTCCCTCCAGTACTAATAACTTAAATCAGACTATACCATAATACCACTTTTAAAATAAAAATTCTACACCTTTTGATATTGTCTAATTTTTTCTATAAGATTTTTCATGTTTTCCCTTGCTATCACTGGATTTCTAGCATGTGAATACACCAAAAATTTTGGTTGTTTTGTGTCAGAAACGATATAAGACCACTCTTTTTCGGTATATTTGAACTGCACTCCTTCAAATATACCTTCTTCCTTTCTTTCCATATCGGCCAATAATTTCCTCATCACTTTCCCTTTTTCGTTCCATGAACACACAACTTCATCATAAAGTAAATAAAGCGGCGGTGATTGCTCTACTATGCTAAGAAACGCCTTTTCTTGCAGTGCTGTTAACTCGAATAACTTTCCAATTCGATATAAAATATCTCGTTTCCACTTTACTTGAAATGCCTTTTTTTCATCATGTATATAAAATAGAAGGTAACATTCTCCTAATTTCAAAGACATTGGGTAAATATTCCCTTTTGATTCCAGTAATAAGTCAGGAAGATCTATTTCTTCAAAATCTGTACCTTGGTAAATATTACTATGATTATCATATAACTCGAAATAATTTCCTTGCTCAGAAAACATAAGCGCCATATTCGCTTTACTTGATTTCATCAAAGCTTTCACATGATCTTTTTGTTCGCCCGCATAAATCCATGTAACTGTGCACCCAAGCCTTTGAAGAAAGAGCATAAGTAAATGTTGTAACATATCATTTCTCTTATTAATAAGAAGATGAAACTTTTGTTTTTGTATTTGTTCAATATCAATGCATTCTAATACAGCTTCTATATAGTCATTTAAAGAAACGTGGACTGGCGTATTTTGTCCCATTTCTTTCTCACATACGTAATAAAACGACTCGGACATATATACTTGTTCTATTGCTTTTTGCTGCTTATACGTTAACAGCATCCCATCCTTACCATACAGCTTTATAACAACTTCTTTTTCATTTTCCACTTGAACGAAAACCCCACCTGCACATTGCAAATTATGAATGCTATACTGAAAAAGTGACTCGTTCATCTCTTTACATTCCATCGTATGAATCCCGATACCATGAATAGCATGTAAAAATAAATTTTTATAAGAAGTTGTTTCTATATGTTCTTGACTCCCAATTAGTATGCTTTCCCCTTTTCCAAAAAGAGATCCATACGCCATCGCCACTTTTACAATAAATTGCGGAGTAATCTCAACATTCCCTCTCCCTACAATACGGCTTTTTTGTAACCAGCCAGCGCTTTTTTCACTTTCTTGAACACCAGCCGATCCTACTATCGAATGACTATCAATGGCCTTATAAGGCCATAATTTTCCTTTTTGCTTAATGACCGTACTCTTCCCTATATGACAATGATCCGCTACAATACTTTTTTGAAACAACGTAACGTCATCTTCAACCATTGTATGCTCTCCTATTGTCGTTTCTAATAGCTCACAATACTCCCCAATGTGAGCATTTGCAAAAACAATACTTTTTTGAAGATGAGAGTAACTTGAAACAATACTATTTTTCCCGATAATAGAGTACGGCTCAATTACAGCCCCCGCACCAATCTTTGCTCCTTCTCCAATAAAAGATGGGCCATGAATTTTCGTCCCTTTTCCAATCGTCACACCTTCTCCCATCCATACCATCGGTAACACTTCCGTATAAGGAATAGGTACTTGCAATTTTTTCGTTAACAAATCAAATTGTGCTTGTCGATATTGATCAAATGTACCAATATCTAACCAATAACCTTCTGACAAATATGCAAATAACGCGTTCTTATTTGCTAATAATGGAAACACATCTTGACTGAAATCAAAAAATTCTCGGGGGGGTATGTAAGAAAAGATTTCTGGCTCCATAATATAAATCCCTGTATTCACAATATTGGAGATTACCTCATTCCAGCTCGGTTTTTCTATATATCGTGTAACCTCTTGTTCTTTGTTCATTACAACCAAACCGAATGAGAGTGGGTTTTCTACTTCCTTTACAAACATAGTTACCATTCTTTTCTTTTGTTCATGAAACGCAATTCCTTCTGATAATCGAAAATCAGTTAATGCATCCCCACTTATAACAACAAATGTTTCATCTAAAAAGTTTTCCGCTTGTTTAATACTTCCTGCCGTTCCAAGTGGAGGGGAGTCTTCAAAATAGTACAAGTCAACTCCCCATTTACTACCATCGCCAAAATATTGCTTAATGGCCGCACTCATATATTGAACTGTAATTGCAATTTCACGAATACCATGCTGACGTAACAATTCAATATTGTATTCCAAAACTGGTTTTTCTAATAATGGCAACATCGGCTTTGGAGTATTACATGTTAATGGTCTAAGGCGTCTTCCTTTTCCTCCAGCTAAAATAACCCCCTTCATATACTTCAGCCTCCACTTATATAATGTTCAATAAATCCATACACCATATGTATATTCTCTATCCCACATGAACTAGCAGTATAAGCTTAATTGTTTCAACAAATCATTGTGCTATGGAAAATCTCTACTTATAATCTTCTTCCATATAAAATGAAACTTTAATAAGAAGGGCTATTTTTATCACCCTCAAACAACAAAGAAAGCGCTTACTATTAACTTAGTAAAAAAGCACTGAATAAAAACCAATAATACTAATTTTCCCATTATATTATGATACATCTTATCATCATAAACTAAAGGAAACAATGAGCTTTTTTTGTCATGTTTTGACTAAAAAAAGCAGGTGATTTCTCATCACCTACTTTCCTTCCTATTCATTCAATAAATAATGCTTTCCTTTTACTAAATAAAATACATTCTCAGCAATATTTGTAACATGATCTGCTACACGCTCAATATATCTTGCAACAAAGGATAATTGTGTAATTTGTGTAATAGCTTCTGGTTGTTCAGGGATCGAGGATATAAATTCACGAATTGCCTTCCCATATATTTCATCAACTGAATCATCCATCTCAGCAATTTGTTTAGCAAAAGTTAAATTTTCTTGTTCGTATGCTTCCAATGCTAAATTTAGCATCTTATGAGCAATCGCAAACATTTCATCAAGATTTTGCAAACTAACTGTTACTTCTTTTTCCCCAAGACGAATTGTGGATTTCGCAATATTAACAGCATGGTCTGCAATACGCTCTAAATCTGTCGCTGTTTTAATTGAGATAAAAATTCTTCTTAAATCACTTGCTACAGGCTGTTGCTTCGTAATAAGCATAAGAGCAAGATCGTTTATTTCCTCTTCTAAATTATCCATGCGGTAATCACCATCAATGACCTCTAACGCTTTCTCTACATCTCTTGTATGCAGACCTTCCATAGCAATTAATAAAGCTTCCTTTGCTAATTCACCAAGCTCAATTACCTTTTGCTGTAACGTTTTTAAATCACACTGAAACTGTTCTCTTACCATCGTTTCTTCCCCCTCAATATTATGTGCCATTTTATATAAATCTCCTATTTAACCTCTTATACTTGCCATAAGCAGTAAGATAGGAGAAGTTTTAATTCTCTATTAAAATGAGGTAAAAATAAGAAATGCCCTCTGTTAAGAGGGCATTTTCTCTTAGCCTTGCTAGCGATATCAACCGAATCGTCCTGTGATATAGTCTTCTGTACGCTTATCTGAAGGGGTTGTGAATAATTTATTTGTATCTGTATACTCCACAACTTCCCCACTTAAGAAGAAAGCTGTTTTATCTGAAATACGCGCTGCTTGTTGCATGTTATGCGTTACAATTACAATACTAAAGTCTTTCTTTAACTCTTGAATTAATTCTTCTACTTTTAACGTCGAAATTGGATCTAACGCCGATGTTGGTTCATCCATTAAAATAACGTCTGGTTCAATCGCTAAGCAACGTGCAATACATAAGCGTTGTTGCTGTCCACCAGATAAACCGTATGCGTTATCATGCAAACGATCTTTTAATTCATCCCAAATTGCTGCCCCGCGTAAACTTTTTTCAACAATTTCGTCCAACGTTTTTTTATCACGAACACCGTGGATTTTCGGTCCATATGCTACATTTTCATAAATAGATTTTGGAAATGGATTTGGCTTTTGGAACACCATTCCTACATGTGTGCGTAATTCTTCAACTGGATACGATTTATCAAATATATTACGTTCTCTATATTCAATCACGCCTGTAGTTCGAACGATCGGTACTAACTCTACCATACGATTTAATGTTTTTAAGTACGTTGATTTACCGCAACCACTTGGTCCAATAATTGCTGTAACTTCATTCTCATGAATACTTAAGTTAATATCCTTTAAAGCATGGTCTTCTCCATACCATAAATTTAGGTTTTTCGTATCAAATACTACTTTTTTTGGAGCAGTCTCGATTTTCTCTTCGTTTTTCACCTGTACATTTACTACTGTTGCTACCATTTGAATTCCCCTTTCATCCACTTCCAACTTATTTTCGATTTCGTAACCATAAGACAAATATATTGATAAAGAGTAACAGACCTAGCAAAACAATCATCCCAGCTGCTGCTACATACTGAAATTCTTCTTGTGGTCTACTCATCCAATTAAAAATTTGAATTGGTAAAACTGTAAATCTATCAAACATACTAAATGGAACATAATTTGCAAACGCTAATGCTCCGATTACTAACAACGGTGCCGCTTCTCCAATTGCTCTTGATACCGCTAACGTACAACCCGTTATAATTCCTGGGAAAGCTACCGGCAATACAATTTGATACATCGTTTGCCACTTCGTAGCACCTAATCCGTAAGAAGCCTCTAATAATGAACTTGGTACAGATCGTATCGCTTCTTGACTAGCTACAACAACTGTCGGTAAGACGAGCAAACTCATCGTCAGCGCCGCTGCAACAATACTCTCGCCTAAATGAAGAGCATATACAAAAATAGTTAAGCCAAGTAATCCAAATACAACGGAAGGTACTCCTGCTAACGTTTGATTATTAATTTCTATTACCTTTTTAAATATAGATTCCTTCGCATATTGCTCTAAATAAAGGGCAGTCCCGACTCCAAATATAAACGAGACCGGTATAACAATACTCATAAATAATATTGTCCCCGACAAAGCTGCAGCAATCCCGGCTTCTTTCGGATTACGTGAAGCGAAGTTTGTAAAGAAATCTATTGAAAGATAGCTTAACCCTTTTTCAAAAATTTGAAAAAGCAAAATAAGCAAAATTACGATTGAAAACAAAATTGCTATATAAAATAACAATTTGTAAATTCGATCTTTAAAAAAACGTGATGCCATATTTTCTTGTATTTTTTTATGATTCAACATTCGCATATTATGTCACCCTCCTAAAACGGCGCACAATATACTGCGAAATGATGTTCATTATAAAAGTAAACAAGAATAACGTTGCGCCTACGGCATACATACTGTAATAAGCAATCGTTCCATGCGGAGCATCGCCTAAACTCACTTGCACAATATAGGCTGTTAACGTTTGAATAGAGTGCGTCGGATCCAGCGATACATTCGGTGTGGATCCCGCTGCAATTACAACTATCATTGTTTCACCGATTGCCCTAGAAGCCGCTAATATAATCGCTGCCATAATTCCTGTAAAAGCTGCGGGAAACACTACTTGTTTTACCATCTCAAACCGAGTCGCACCGAGCGCTAACGAGGCTTCTTTCGTTCCTTTCGCCACAGCTCTCATCGAGTCTTCAGATAAAGATGCAACTGTAGGTATCATCATAAATCCAATCACGATTCCTGGACTAATTGCATTAAAAAACTGTAAATCCGGTATCATTCGTTGTAAAAGTGGCGTGACAACTGTTAATGCAAAAAAACCATATACAATTGTCGGGATACCTGCTAATAGTTCTAACATCGGCTTTAATATTTTTCGCGCACCGTTTGAAGCGTATTCGCTCAAAAATACAGCACACGCTAAACCGATAGGAATTGCTACAAACATGGCGATTGCTGTTACAAGGACTGTTCCACATATAAGTGGTAATATACCGAATTTAGGATCTTCAAAAAATGGTAACCATTCTTTCTCCGTCAAAAAGGAGTATAATGATATTTTTTGAAAAAACATCATTGTTTCATTTGCCAACGTAAAAATAATTCCAATTGTCGTCACAATAGACACACTAGCAATTATTTTTAATAATAATGGAACTATTTGATTGATTCGCTGCGTTTTTTTTCTTTGTTTTGTATTTCTTTCAATCAAATGTTGTACAGAAAATGTAATTTGACTTTTGTCATTATGAGCCAAAGATGAAAACCCCTTTCCACCCTGACATTACCTTTTGATTTCTGTTAACATTCGCAGCTGTTCATTATATTTTTCTTTTCGTAATTTTACATATCCAACCTCTTCAGCGAGGTTACCAACATGTTTGATCATAAACTCAACATAATTTGCTACATTTATTTTTTGTCGGATAGATGCATCATTCACATAAGTAAATAACGATCTAGATAACGGCTTATAATCACCTGATTGAATAGTCTCTTTCGTCGGAAATACACCGTTCACTTTTATCGCTTTCACCCTATCTCGATTGGCCATATAATAAGCATATCCTACAAAAGCAATGGCATTTTTATCATGCATTACTCCTTGCATAATAACTTGATCATCTTCAGACAAAGAGACTTTTTTTACAATGCGACGATTTTGTAAGATGACATTTTGAAAATAATCATAAGTACCAGAGTCTACACCTGGTGCATAAAACTTCACTTGTGCACGTGGCCATGTTGAATGAACTTGCGACCATCGCTTCTCTCTTCCATCTTCACTCCATAAGAGACGTAACTCGTCTACTGTCATATTGTCTACCCAAGTATTGTGACGATTTACAACAATCGTAAGACCATCATAAGCAACCTCAAAGGGTGTAAACTGAATGGAGTTATTCTTCATTTCATTTTCTTCCACTTGTTTCATTACTCTCGAAGCATTATTTATATCCACTTCTCCTTTACTGAAACGATTAAATCCTCCTCCAGTTCCAGAAACACTAATAGAAATTTTCACGTTTGGATGCTCCTTTGTATATTCCTCCGCTACTGCTTCTATAATAGGAAAAACCGTTGAGGATCCATCAACTCTCACTTCTCCCATTTCGTTCACAGCAAATGCAGTAGACATGTCAAAACAAAGGAACCATGTCGATAATATAAAAACTTTAATCGATGCACTCATCCATTTCACGTGTTCTTCCTCCTAGAAGTAACCGGAAATAACAGGATTACAGATATAAGAATACTGCTAAACTATTAATTCGGTTTTAATTGTTTGTAAAAGTTTTGTAAAGTTCCACAGGAATCAACATAAGATAAAAGTTTAATCAGTAGCCGCTATTCATTTCCACTGATAATTAATTAGTCCATAAGACAGTTATCCCCCTATACACAATATAAAATTATCATTTGTGAGACCGCGTGCTTTTTCCAACATTTTATACTTGTCCACATTTATTACACGATATGCATAAACCATAAAAAAAAGCACACTATCTTTTCAGATAGTGTGCTTTTTTTACAACTTTTTTATTCCTCATCTTGATCTTCTTTTTCATTTTTATTATCTTTTGCATCTTTTGGAGCTTCACCATTTATTTCTTGGTTTTTCAAATCAAAGTAAGCATCCATAATTTCACGACTAATATATCCATTAATACCAGTCTTATCATCATGTACCCACGGAACAACAACAGAAAATGCTACTTCAGGGTCTTCAAGTGGCGCATAACCTACTAATGTTAAGTTATAAACTTGAACACGCTCACCTTTTGCATTTCTACCAATCTCTTTATCTCCGCCATACACAGTTTGAGCTGTACCGGTTTTCCCTGCAGCTTTATATTTTGCACCTGTAAAGTATTTTGTAGCTGTACCACCCGAATCGTTAAATACTTGTCTAAATCCTTCTTGAACACGTTTAATTTGTGATTCAGGCATATCAATACGATTTAGCACTTTCGGTTCCATCGAATGAACAACTTTTCCAACTTCCTCCGGTTTCACTGCCGGTTGACGAATCTCTTTCACAACTTGCGGCTGCATACGATATCCACCATTGGCAATTGTTGAAATATACTGAGCTAATTGAAGTGGTGTATACGTATCATATTGACCGATTGCATAATCAAGTAAAAACCCTGGGATATTGTCTGTTCTACCCATCTGACCAGCAGATTCATTCGGTAAATCAATTCCTGTTTTTACACCTAATCCAAACTGCCCGAAATAGTAACGCATCGTATCAAATGATTTTTGTTTTATATCTAACGTACCACCTCTCACATATGGAACATTAGCAATATTCATCGCTGTTTTAAACATATATACGTTAGAAGACATTTTTAACGCTGTAAGATCATTAATATACCCCATTGTTTTCCAAGATGATTTCGTCGGTGTACCTTTTAATTTGATTGGTTCATCTAACTGTACCGATCCTGGTTGAATTGCACCTGTTTGATACCCTGTCAGAATCGTTGCACCTTTTACTGTTGAACCTACAGGATACGAGCTTGTCATCGTACCTAAAGCGAAATCTTTCACATCAGTTTTTCCTTCATCATTCGTAACAAGCTGTTTTCCAGCCATAGATAACACTTCACCGTTTTTCGGATTCGTCATAACAACGAAAGCACGATCTAAAAGAGGTTCCGCTCCTTTAAATCTCATTAAGTTTTTCGCAAGAATATCTTCCACACGCTTTTGTAATTCCATATCAATTGTTAAGTTCAGGTCATTACCGCTTTGTCCTTGCGATACATTAATCGTTTCCAAAATATTACCATTTTTATCTGTAATATTTTTCACTTCTGCTTTCGTACCGTGCAGGCTATCTTCATATTGCTGTTCAAGATAACTTTTCCCTACTCGGTCATTTCGATTATAATCACGAACAAGATAGTAATCTAGTCTTTCTCTCGGTAAACCTTCATCCGCCGTCGACACCCCACCAAGAACACTTCGGAATAAATCATCATACGTATATTTTCGATCCCAATCAACATTCGTATCTACACCTGGTAATGTTGCTAGGCTCTCGCTAATAATCGCATATTCTCTTTCTGTAGCATCTTTTTTAATAACTTGAGGTGTCATTGCATATCCGCCGTCCATCTTACTTTTAATCGCTAGTATTTCTAAATCTTTTGCGGATAATTGATTAATCTCTTCTTCTGTCACACGACTTCGTTGACGCTCGTCTAATTCTTTATCGTCAATTTTGTTCTCTTTCAATTCTTGACGATCTTTACTCGTAATTTTTGTTTTCGCTTCCTCTTTATGCATCGCAATCCAATAATCTTTTTTATCTCGATCTGTTAATTTATCTGTCGGTACTTCAATCAACTCTGCTAATTTTTTCGCTGTTTCTAAGCGATCTTCTGCAGTTGATCCTTTCATTTTTGTAAATGTAATAGTACGAACAGCTGTATTATCTACTACAGGTCGCCCATAGCGGTCAAAGATTTTCCCGCGCGGTACAGGATTACTTATCGTTGAATTCTCTTTCTTCTCTACTTCATTCTTATATTCCTCACCACGAACAATTTGTACATATCCGAGCCTTACAATAACCGCGGAGAACATTAAAAATACGCAAAAAAACAGCACGTTTAATCGAAAAGGAACGTGAGTTTTTTTCTTTTGTTGTTTCTGCTTCTTGCTCATACAAACCCCCTCTACCAACAGCTATGTAATGTGAAAGGGACACCTTCATACAGGTGTCCTCACTGCTGTCTTACATCTTTTTCTATTTTAGCATAAAACAAACGATAAGTTAACCTTCTGGTTCAGTTTGATTCTGAGTAGTTTCTTGCGCTACAACGCTGGTTTTCCCCACATTCCCCTCATCATATTTGACATTTTTAACTGCAAAATAAATAAGAAAATGTCCAGCACCTAAAATACATAGTAAGAAAGGTAAACTTTTTTCAGGCGGAAAGAATAACACAGCACATAAAAAACTTAAAACCGAACAAATCCTTCCAGCATTTAACCATAATTCCCGGACAACTACATACTCTACACGCCACTCTCTCGCATTTTTCGCTCTACCAATTACGTCATATGTCATTGACCCGTACGGAACGAGTAAAATAGGGTATGCGATCGCGATACATGCTGCATAAATAAGTAATTTTGTGTATGTAACATTGAATATAACTAAAAATACGACCGCATATAAAATAATGCCTCCAAGCAAAATCGCTTTTTTTCGCCACTCTTTCTTTAACATACGAGCAACTAAGTAGTAACATACAAATGATACAGCGGAGTTGACTAAGCTATATTTCCCTAATGCGAGCTCACTATCGGTTGCTAAGTACACATATACTGAAATAACAAAAATAAATGTTCCCTCTCTCAACCCTTGGAAAAAATGAGCACGTGTAATTCTCCCCCAATTTTTATCAATCCGTCGCTCTTTCAATACTTTTGTAATTTCATAACGCCCTTCACATTCTCTTTTAGATAAAAAAAAGCTTAAAACGACAGCAATTGCAAATAGCACTAATGAAAGAAAGAATATGACAGTATAACCACTCCATTTTGCCATACGTGAAATTGTGTATCCTGCCGCTATCGGTCCAATCATTCCAGAGAAGGATGTAAGAAGTCCAAGAAACCCATTAAAGAAATCTCTTGTTTCTGGTTCTGTAATCTCAAATGTCAATAAGTTAAACGCGAGCCAATAAAAACCATATCCGACTCCTAAAAGAGCCCCCATTAATAAAATATAGTGAGAAGCGCTTTTTCCCGCTACTAAAACAACGATAAAAAAAATTGCTAACGTGCCTACGCCTATTCGTAACAAGATTGAGCGGTCAATACGTTTCGCTAATTTCCCACCTATAAGAAATGTGAGAGGCTGCAATACAACGCTGGCCAAATTATACAAGCCAAGATTCACATAATTTTGTGTTTGTTTCCATAAATAAATATTAACAAACGTATTCGATAAAGAAATTGCGAGCGTGTATAAACCTCCAATAAGGAGCAATAACACTAAATCCCGATTCACTTCAACGTCACCAATTATATGTTTCCACTTCATACACAACTCTCCTTTACTTCATGTTCTAGTCTTCCAAAGACAAGCCCAATTATGTAAAAGGAAAGCATAGAAAAAAGCTAGGAGCATTCTCCTAGCTTTTTTCTATAATTATTATAATTATTTTGCTTCTTGGTAACGTTTTTCAGCAGCGTTCCAATCTACAACGTTCCAGAATGCACCGATGTAGTCTGGACGACGGTTTTGGTAATTTAAGTAGTAAGCATGCTCCCAAACATCTAAACCGATAACTGGAGTTTTACCTTCAGTTAGAGGAGAATCTTGGTTTGGCGTGCTTGTTACTTCTAACTCACCATTGTTTACTACTAACCAAGCCCAACCAGAACCGAAGCGAGTTGCGCCAGCTTTTGCGAATTCTTCTTTGAATGCATCGAAGCTACCGAATTTCGCTTCAATCGCAGTTGCAAGTTCGCCTACTGGTTGTCCCCCGCCGTTTGGAGAAAGAATTGTCCAGAAGAATGTATGGTTAGCATGTCCACCACCATTGTTACGTACTGCTGTACGGATTGCTTCTGGTACTTCGTTTAAGTTTGCAACTAATTCTTCAACGCTTTTGTCAGCTAGTTCTGCATGACCTTCTAAAGCAGCGTTTAAGTTTGTAATGTACGTGTTGTGATGTTTTGTATGATGGATGTTCATTGTTTCTTTGTCAAAGTGAGGCTCTAAAGCATCATACGCATAAGGTAAGTTTGGTAATTCGTGTTTTGCCATTGTTATATTCCTCCCAGTTTATGTATTGCCACCATATGTGTGACATACAACTTCATTCTACCCTAATTGCCATAGGGTGCAAACAAATAAATCACATTGTCTTGCTATCATTAAAGTAGCAAAATTCCCACTTCTTTTCAATTAAAATGCTCATATATTCCGTAAAAAAAGCTTCCTTCTACAAGGAAGCTTCCTGCTGACATAATAAACATGTGAAATGGGTATGGACCCTGTAGGACTCGAACCTACGACCGGACGGTTATGAGCCGTCTGCTCTAACCAGCTGAGCTAAGGGTCCATAATTATGTATGTAATAACATATTAAACAATTGAATTCCTATCGGATATATCCTTTAAGAAATGTAAGATAAATTTACCATATAAAAAAGAAAAGTGTCAATTGTATTTTTCTCATTTAAAAGAAGAAAATTATTAAAAAGAAATTTAGTTATCTCCACTATATGTAAATATAATATATCTTGAGATTCTCTAGATTCCTACGTTACAATGACTTTATACATACATAAAGGAAGTGAATCTATGTCCATTTTTAAACAGCTAGCAAAAAGCGTATATTCGCCTAAAGATATTGCGCTTTTCCGTTTTCAAAAAATCGGTAAAACCATTTTGTATATTATGCTTCTTTGCCTAATCACTACTATTCCAAGAACTTTCTTGTACGGTAGCGTTATTCAAGACGGTGTTAATATGGTAAATAAAGTAATCGAAAAAGATTTACCTGATTTTAAAATTGAAAATGGCGAACTAACAGCAGATATTGATCAACCTATCGAAAAAGAAGATGGCAATGCCCTTTTCGTATTTGATCCAAATTCAACAGACTTAGAAAAATATCAAAATAAAACGGGTTTATTTGTTTTAAAAGATAAAGTAGTCTCCATGGGAAATGGTCAAACACAAACGTATTCCTATAACGACTTATTAGGTGCATCTCTTGAGAAAAAAGATTTACAAGACTTTATTTCTCTATTCGATAGTATCTATCCAATTTTATTATTTGTTATCGGATTTTTAGTGTACCTATTCCAATTATTCATTACTTTTGTAGGCGTGACTTTACTTGCGTTCATCGGTTCTGCTATGAGCGGACAACGTAAATTATCCTACAAACAAGTTTGGACATTAACTGCTTACAGTTACACAATTCCAACAATCTTCTTTATGATTATGGATTTATTTAAAATCGTCGTACCTGGTTCAACATTCATTTATATCGCAGTTGTTTTAATTGTTCTATACTTAACACTTAAAGAAGTTCCACAACCGAAAGAAAAATAAGAACGATAAAAAATGCCTAAATAGGCATTTTTTTTTTGGACAAGCATATATTCCTAGCAAAGGAGTGAAGAATATGAAGAGATTAGGTATATTCTTATTCGTGCTTGTTCTCGGTTATATATTTTATTACGATATAAAAATCGGTACTTTACCGATGTTAAGTTCATACAAAAAAACAACAGCTGCTCAAACTATAAAAAAAGAAGAAACAACTACAAAACAAAGCAAAAAGGAAGAAACAGATGTTACTTATAAAGCAATTGAAGTAAAAACTGGTGAGACCGTTCTTTCGATTACAGAACAAATTAATAAGAAAAAAATCCCTTCTATTGAAAAGGTAATTGATGACTTTAAACAATTAAATAAAAGTACATCTGCTACAAAAATTCAAATTGGAAAGACTTATAAATTCCCGTTATATCAATAAGCGATCACTTAATCCTTGTCAATTACATAAAGGCGCTGATACAATAGTAAAAGTGAAACCGAGCACTTCGGTTTCTATAGCCCTATATCACGTATACTATCATTGATATGAGGGACTAAATAAGAAACTTCTTTTATAAGGAGAGCGATCTATTCGTGAATGAAATGACTCATCGTACAAAAACACGTCCAGTTAAAGTCGGTAATTTAACAATTGGCGGTAATAATGAATTAATTATACAAAGTATGACAACAACAAAAACACATGATGTTGAAGCAACAGTTGCTGAAATTAAACGTTTAGAAGAAGCTGGTTGTCAGGTTGTTCGTGTTGCCGTTCCAGATGAACGCGCAGCAAATGCTATTGCTGATATTAAAAAACAAATCAACATTCCACTTGTTGCTGATATTCATTTTGATTATCGCCTTGCTTTAAAAGCAATTGAAGGTGGCATTGATAAAGTACGTATCAATCCAGGTAACATTGGTCGTCGCCATAAAGTAGAAGCTGTTGTAAATGCAGCAAAAGAGCGCGGCATTCCAATCCGTATCGGTGTAAACGCTGGTTCATTAGAGCGTCACATTTTAGAAAAGTACGGATACCCAACTGCAGATGGCATGGTTGAGAGCGCACTACATCACATTAAAATTTTAGAGGACTTAGATTTCCACGATATTATCGTATCTATGAAAGCCTCTGATGTTAATTTAGCAATTGAAGCATATGAAAAAGCTGCTCGCGCTTTTGATTATCCATTACATTTAGGTATTACAGAATCTGGCACATTGTTTGCTGGAACTGTAAAAAGTGCCGCTGGTCTTGGAGCAATTTTAAGTAAAGGCATCGGAAACACACTTCGTATTTCATTAAGTGCTGATCCAGTTGAAGAAGTAAAAGTTGCACGTGAACTATTAAAGTCATTCGGTCTTGCATCTAATGCAGCAACACTTATCTCTTGTCCAACTTGCGGTCGTATTGAAATTGATTTAATTAGCATCGCTAACGAAGTGGAAGAATATATTTCTACACTGCAAGTACCAATTAAAGTTGCAGTACTTGGTTGCGCTGTAAACGGCCCTGGTGAAGCTCGTGAAGCTGATATCGGTATTGCCGGTGCACGTGGAGAAGGATTATTATTCCGTAAAGGGCAAGTTGTTCGTAAAGTACCAGAAGAAACAATGGTAGAAGAACTGAAAAAAGAAATCGATGTAATTGCTGCTGAAATGGCTGCTGAAAGAGATAAAGAAAAAGAAACACAAGGACAATAAAAAGAAGGTTGCCCACAATATTTGTGAGCAACCTTCTTTTTTATGCAAAAAAGCTCGTCAGTTATATAACCGACGAGTTTTTATTTTGCACATTTTGGACAACGGCCGTATATTTCAAATTTATGCCCTGTTACTTCATAACCGTTAAAATCTTTATTCATAAAATCCATTGGACAGGAAGTAATCTCTTTCGTTCCCCCGCAATCTAAACAAATAAAATGATGATGATGTTCCATAATGGAACATGTAAAACGAAAATGTTTTTCACCATTTAATTCTGTTTGTTCTAAAACGCCGATTTCAGCAAAAACCGTTAAGTTACGATAAATCGTGTCAAAACTAAGACCTGGATAATCATCCTTCATATGCTCTAAAACGTCTTTTGCTGTTAAATAACGATTGTGAGCTGCAAATAATCTGAGCATCTCTTCCCTTTTCCCAGTATGTTTGTATCCTTTTTCTTTCATTAGGCGTAAAGCTTCTGTTAGATTCATACCTATCCCTACTTTATGCAGTTTTTTTCTTCTTCCATAAAATCGCACCGATTAAAATAAGAACTGCTATCATAACAATTGTACCACCTGGTGCTAGATCAAGTTGATACGAAGCAAACATTCCACCAATTACTGCAATTTCACCAAATAAAATGGAAAAGAAAATTGTTTGTTTAAATCCTTTAGCAATACGAATACTTGCTGCAACTGGTAACGTCATTAATGAGGATACGAGAAGAACACCTACTACACGCATTGATACTGCAATGACAAGAGCAACTAATATAATAAAGATAAAGTGAATCCACTTTGCCCTTAGACCAGTTGATACTGCGTATTCCTCATCAAATGATAATAAAAACAGCTCTTTATATAATAAAATAATTGTCGCAATAACAACAATTGCTACAATCCCAATAATAATTAAATCCGTACTCGTTACAGCACTTACACTACCAAATAAATAACTAAATAAGTCTGTGTTAAATCCATTTGCAAGTGAAATGAAAATAACTCCAATTCCCATTCCTGCTGAAAGAATAATCGGAATTGCTAATTCTTGATAATGCTTATATACAGTTCGTAACTTTTCAATTAGTAACGCTCCCCCAATCGAGAAAATCATCCCCATATATAGGGGATTTAAAAAGCCACCTGTAAAAATTGTTTTTTCAAGTAGTAAACTTGCTGCAATACCTGATAACGTCACGTGACTTAATGCATCTGCAATAAGAGATAAACGACGAATAACAACAAACACACCGATAAGCGGTGCAACAAGTCCAATTAAAATACCTGCATATAAAGAATTACGTAAAAAGTCATATTGTAAAAAATCTTGTATCATTATATCCTCCCGTGATGCTCATGCTCGTGTTTTAAACGATGGACATGATGTCCATATAAGACGGACATTTCTGCATCTTCTAACTCTCGGAACTCCTTTACATTCCCATGGAAATGTAAATGTTGGTTTAGACATGCAACATGTGTTACTTTCTCGGTAACAGCCCCCATATCATGAGTAACAAGAATCAATGTGATCCCGAGCCTTTTGTTTAAATCCTCTAATATCTCATAAAAACTTTCCACATTTTTCACATCAATCCCAACAGTAGGCTCGTCCAAAATAAGTAATTCAGGATCACTAACGAGCGCACGAGCAATAAATACACGTTGTTGTTGTCCACCAGAAAGCTCTCCAATATTGCGACCTTGAAATTCACTCATCCCTACATCAGCAATCGCCTTTTCTACCTTCACCTTGTCGTCTTTCGTGAAAAAGCGAAAAAGACCTTTTTTCGAAACGAGCCCCATTGACACAACTTCAAAAACAGTTGCTGGAAAACCAGAGTTGAAACTATTTGCCTTTTGGGATACATAGCCAAGTTTGTTCCATTCTTTAAACTTCTTGCTATCAACACCAAACAAGCGAATACTCCCTTGTTTAGGCTTTAAAACGCCTAATAAACATTTTAGTAAAGTGGATTTCCCAGAACCATTTGGCCCAACTAAACCTAAAAAAGCTCCCTTCGGAACTTGCAAATTAATATTTTCTAACACATTTCGATCTTCATATCGAAACGTTAATCCTTCTATTTCCAATATATTATTCATAGCATCTCACCTATTTTAATTCAGAATGATTCCGATTTATATCTATTTGAATTATAGTACAGCTTATTATAGTTGTAAACCAATCTGCCTAAATTATATCTATTTTTTCAAGAAACCTTACTATTATAACAAAAAGCAGAGAAAAATTCTCTGCTTTCGAAAAATATTCCAAGTAACTTTTTAGTGGATAGCTGATTTAAACTTACCACCATTTGTTTCTTGTGTACTCATAATCGTAACAAACGCATTTTCATCAATTTCATGCACAATTGATTTTAACTTCGTCACTTCCAAACGCGTTACAACTGCATAAATAACTTCTTTTTCTTTATCCGTGTAACCACCTTTGGCTACAAGCTTTGTAGTTCCACGACCGAGACGATGCAAAATGGCATTTGATACTTCCTCATACTGATCTGATACAATTAAAACTGCTTTCGTTTCATCTAAACCTTGAATTACCGTATCAATTGTTTTGAATGCAATATAGTACGTCATAACAGAATACATAGCTTGTTCGACACCAAATACAAATGCTGCCCATGCAAAAATAAATAAGTTCACAAACATTACGAATTCACCAACAGAAAACGGTAATTTCTTCGTTAATAAAATCCCCATAATTTCTGTTCCGTCCATTGATCCGCCATGACGTATAACAAGTCCTACACCAAGCCCCAAAATAAGGCCACCAAAAACTGTTGCTAAAATGGGCTCAGTTGTAAATGGTGGAACAGCATGTAATGTCGATTCAATAAATGCTAAAGCTACAATCCCAAATGCTGAGGATAACATAAATGTTTTTCCGATTTGCTTATACCCAGAGTACATAAACGGAATGTTGAGGATAACAACTAAAGTAGAAAAACTTAACCACCAAATATTAGGAGTAAGATAATCTAATATAAGAGAAATACCAATAATTCCACCATCAATAATTTTATTTGGCATTAAGAATAATTCAATCGCTACCGCCGCGCACGCTGCCCCAAAAATAATCATTACTAAACGATAAATGAGATGGATAACGCTTTCTTTTCGATGTTGCTTTTGTTCCATAAGTCCTCCTTATATTCTTTTTCTGTAGTTTTGTCCTTACATTATAACATACGCTTCTTTTCCTCATGAAAAAAGAAACTCTATAAGAATATGTACAAGCTACGCACTCATATATTTCGATAGAAGAACGTATGAAGGAGGATAACTCGATGAATCTCATTAAACAAATTGTGAATAAAAAATTAAATCATATTTCTACAAAAGAGTTATTGAAATATAGTAAAGAATATGAAGTTTCAATTACAACTGCACAAGCTGATCAAATTGTTTTACTTATGAAAGGAAAGAATATTAACATTTATGATAATAATGAGCGACTAGAACTCTTAAAACAAATCGCAAAAGTAACTTCCCCTGCTACCGCGCAACAAGTAAACACTTTATTTCAGCAACTACTAAAATAAGGAGGGGATACCCCCCTCCTTATTGCGCTTTAATTTTTTCAAGAATCCCCTCATCGAAAGTACCGTTTTTCAGCATTTCGATTTCTAATTTATATGGTGGCTTCTTATCTTTTTTATCTTCACCTACATATGGTGTTTCAAGAATTTTTGGCACGTTCATTAACTGCGGATGATGTACAATATGATGCAATGCTTTATAACCGATATGACCAAAACCGATATTTTCGTGACGGTCCTTTCCGGCCCCACGCACATTTTTACTATCATTAATATGAAGCACTTGTAATCGATCTACACCAACAATCTTGTCAAATTCGTTCAATACACCGTCAAAATCATTTACAATGTCATAACCCGCATCATGCGTATGACACGTATCAAAACATACAGATAGCTTCTCATTATATTTTACACCATCAATAATCTTTGCAATTTCCTCAAAGCTACGACCGCACTCTGTTCCTTTTCCAGCCATCGTCTCTAGCGCAATGCTAACCGTCTGTTCAGGCGTTATTACTTCATTAAGCCCTTTAATAATTTGTTGAATACCCGCATCTGCTCCAGCACCAACGTGCGCTCCTGGGTGAAGAACAATTTGTTTCGCAACACCTAATGCCGCTGTTCTTTCAATTTCCATGCGCAGGAAGTCTACACCTAATTGGAATGTTTCTGGCTTCGTCGTATTACCAACGTTAATAATATATGGTGCATGGACGATAATTTCCTTAATACCATTCAGTTCCATATGTTTACGTCCTGCTTCTATGTTCAATTCTTCAATTGGTTTTCTTCGTGTATTTTGCGGTGCACCTGTATAAATCATAAACGTCGTTGCACCGTATGAAACAGCCTCTTCACTTGCTGCTAATAACATTTTCTTACCACTCATTGAGACATGAGATCCAATCTTTAACATACAATCACCTCTTCAATATACAATAGTTATAATGATAGCATAATTTGTAGAAATATGTAGTGAATTGTTTGTTCACAAAAAACGCACTACACAAATTTATATGACTATTTAAACAGACTATACTCTTCATTTAAATGAACTGGATTAAGTGAAGCTTTAATCCATATTTTTCTACCCATATTGATTACGAATCTCACAAATAGCTGGATAAAAAAAGATAAGGGAAATCCCTTATCTTTTTTTATTGCTATATTTTTTCTTCACTTTGTCACGTTCTGTTGCAAGTTTTCGCTTATAGTTTGGTTTTACTTTTTTCGGCTTTTTAACAACTTTCGTTGCCATAACATCTAGTCCATCATTTGGTTTTTTACGACTCTTACGACGACGACGGTCACCTAAATCCGCCCACTCATCTCCGCGTAAATCTACATGCTTAAACTCGATATGACGTTGTTTTTCCAAACTATCTAACGCTTCTTCATTTGCTGGATCATAAATTGTCACTGCAATCCCTGAATGACCCGCACGTGCAGTTCTTCCAACGCGGTGAACAAAGAAATCTAAATCCGATGGAAGTTCATAGTTAATAACATGGCTAATTCCTTCAATATCAATACCGCGTGCCGCTAAATCTGTTGCGACAATGTATTGGAACTCTAAATCACGAACTTGTTTCATCATTTTTTTACGATCACGTGGTGATAAATCACCGTGTATACGCCCTACTTTTAACCCACGTTCAGCTAATCCATCGGCTACTTCATCAGCCTTCTTCTTCGTGTTTGTAAACACAATTGCTAAGTACGGTTTAAATTGAAGTAGCATATTTTTCACTAATTCAATTTTATTACGGTGTCTTGAAGGCACAAGGTAATGCTCAATATTTCCTGCTGCAACTTGTTTCGGATTAATATGAATATGTTCTGGATTCTCCATATATTTCTTCAAAAATGGTTTTAATTTTTGAGGAATTGTTGCAGAGAAAACTAGCATTTGCAAGTTTTTAGGCATACGTGCTGCAATTTTATCTACATCTTGAATGAATCCCATATCAAGCATTAAATCCGCTTCATCGACGATAATAGTATCCGCTTTATAAACAAATAGCGCCTTTTCTTCTACTAAGTCTTTAATACGTCCTGGTGTTCCAACTACAATATGAGGTTGTTTTTTCAACTTTTCAATCGATCGTTGTTTATCAGTTCCACCAATTAAACAACGTGCTGTAATCATTTGATCTTCTGCACAGAACTTTGTTAATTTCACGATTTCTTCGTAAATTTGTTGTGCTAACTCACGAGTAGGCGCTGTAATAACAAGCTGTACTTCTTCACGACTTGGATTAATTCTGTTTAATGTAGGAAGTAAGTATGCATGTGTTTTCCCAGAACCTGTTTGGGATTGTCCAATTACACTTACACCTTTTTTCACGACCGGGAAAATTTTCTGTTGAATTCCTGTCGGCTCTGTAAAGCGTAGTTCACGAATTGCATCTATTAAAAATGGTTTAAAATCATACTGTGTAAAAGTTTGTTGTGCCATAAGTTACACCTTCTTTCTAAATTTCTACTGCGCGCACAAATCAGTCAAGTCTACATTATATCGAAATCTACAAGTAAAATCCATCTTTAGTTTAGGTTTTTACTTCAAAAACTAACCTTCTTCACTCTTATTGCATATTGTATGTGTATATACCTAACTGAAGAAAGGAGGATTTCTCACATGTTTCCAAAATCTCCCGTAAGGCAAATGTATCCACATCCAGGCCAACAACCTTATACACCATACCCCATTCCACAACTACCACCGATGGCACAAAAAAAGAAAGGGTTCCTTGCTAAACTCTTTAAAAAACACGATCCCACCGAACCTTTCATGCAAATGGTTCCGCCTTATCGACAAATAGAAGGACAGCCGCCAATGATGCACCAACAACAGCCACCCCAATATCAACAACAATATCAACAACAATACCAACAACAATACCAACAACAATACCCGCATCAATACTCACAGCAATATCAACCATACATGCAGCAGTATCCAGAGCAAATGATTCCCCCTCAAATGTATGAATCAAACGAAACGCGCGGCGGTGCAGCCACTACAGCAGCATCTAGCAGCGGCATCGGCAGTTTTTTTTCGAATTTAATTTCGAATCCAACTAATATGATAAACAATATCGAAAAAGTATCACAAGTCGTTCAATCTGTAAGCCCTGTCGTCGAACAGTACGGTCCCATTATGCGTAACCTACCAAGCATTGTTAAAATCCTCACCTCTGGAAAAAGTACGGAAGAAGATCAAACTGAAGATCTAACAGAAAAGGTTGAGGTAGCAACTCCCCCTCCTCCACAAAAAAAAAGAAAAAGAAAAAAAATAGTGATTGAGCCAGCCATAGAAACAGAAGTACGAGAGGAGCCTGTTCAAAAAATAGCAACAAAACCAAAACTATATGTGTAACAATCCTTTGTTTTCTATCCTCTCCTCCTTTATAATGTAAAGGACTATGCACAAAAGTATCCCTTGTTTAGAAGGAGAGGATTACTCATATGAAAATTGTTAAAATTTCCCCTCGTGGTTATTGCTACGGTGTTGTCGATGCAATGGTAATTGCACGTAACGCTGCATTAGATAAATCATTACCGAGACCTATTTATATTTTAGGTATGATTGTTCACAATAAACATGTTACAGACGCTTTTGAAGAAGATGGAATCATTACGTTAGACGGACCAAGTCGCTTAGATATTTTAGATCAAATCGATTCTGGTACTGTTATATTTACTGCTCACGGTGTTTCTCCTGAAGTTAAACAACGTGCAAAAGAAAAAGGTTTAACGACAATCGATGCAACTTGTCCAGATGTTACAAAAACACATGACCTTATTGAAGCAAAAAAAGCTGAAGGATATCATGTCATTTATATCGGCAAAAAAAACCATCCAGAACCAGAAGGCGCGGTTGGTATTGCACCTGATATCGTTCACCTTATCGAAAGAGCGGATGATTTAGAAACATTAGAAATCCCAACGGATAAAATTTTAGTTACGAATCAAACAACGATGAGTCAATGGGATGTTCAACATTTAATGGAGGACATTCAGAAAAAATTTCCAACAGCAGAATTCCATAAGGAAATTTGTTTAGCAACTCAAGTTCGTCAAGAAGCTGTAGCTAAACAAGCGGATGTTGCAGATTTAACAATCGTTGTTGGTGATCCAAAAAGTAACAATTCGAATCGCTTAGCGCAAGTATCACAAGAAATTGCTGGTACGAAAGCTTACCGTGTTGCGGATGTAAGTGAAATTCAATTAGAATGGCTACAAGGTGTAGAAAACGTAGCTGTTACAGCAGGTGCTTCTACTCCAACACCAATTACAAAAGAGGTTATCGCTTTCTTAGATCAATATGACCCAATGAATCCGGCTACGTGGGAAAGAATTCGAAAAGTACCACTTCAAAAAATCTTACCTCGTGTAAAAGTGAAAAAAGAACAATAATAAAAACCGTTGCCTACATGAGCAACGGTTTTTATTTTTCTTATACAAATGTGAATGGATCTGTATGTAACTGCGAAGCATGAATTTGTACATTGAATTTTTTCGCATCTACTTTTTCTTGCAGTTGCTTTTGCACACCTTGCTTCATTACCTTTTCAACGTTATGTCCTGGATCAACTATATTTAAACCGAGCATCATCGCATCATGAGCGACATGATAATACATGTCACCTGTTACATATACATCTGCCCCTTTAAATTTCGCTTGGTTTATATATTTATTACCATCCCCACCAAGTACAGCAACTTTACGCACTTTATCACCTAACTTGCCGACAACTCTTGCGCCCTTCACGTCTAATGATTGTTTCACATGTTCAGCAAACTGTCCAAGTGTCATTTCTTCTTGTAAATAGCCTATTTTTCCAAGCCCTAACGTTTCACCTTTATTATCAAGAGGATATACATCATATGCCACTTCTTCGTATGGATGAGCTGCCAACATCTCTTTCATAACTTTTCTTTGTAGTGAAGCTGGAATTATCGTTTCGATACGTACCTCTTCCACACGTTCTAACCGCCCAGTTTCCCCGATATAAGGATTTGTTCCCTCCTGAGGTACAAACGCGCCTGCTCCCTCACTACTGAACGTACAGTGGCTATAATTGCCGATATGACCCGCACCTGCGTCTCCTAATGCTTTACGAACCTCTTCTGCATGAGTTACTGGCACAAACACAACAATTTTTTTCATTTCTTCTGCGTATGTTGGAGCTAATACTTCTGTATTTTGTAATCCTAACGCATCAGCGAGTAAATCGTTTACTCCACCTTTAGCAACGTCTACATTTGTATGAGCGGCATAAACGGCAATATCATTCTTAATACACTTTTCAATAATTTTCCCATACGCTTTCTCTGTATGAATCGCTTTTAACGGATTAAAAATTAAAGGGTGATGCGCAATAATGACATTCGCTCCTAATTGAATTGCTTCATCTACAACCTCCTCCGTTACATCTAAAGCAATCAATACGTGCTGCACGGGTTTATTAAGCGCCCCGATCTGCAGGCCAATCTTATCCCCTTCCATCGCTAAATGCTTCGGGTACATACTTTCAAATAAAGAAATAACCTCATGGCCATTTGGAATTTTACTCATGATAAAATCTCCCCTATCATTTTCATTTTCGCTTCTACTTCTACACGTTTCGTTTTTGTCTCTTCAGAATCTGCTGCACGTTCTAATTGTTTTAAGATATTTTGGAAGTTTTTCAATTCTCCTTCCCACTTTTCAACAAAAGCCTCACCTTTTTCTTTTATTAAAAATGGACCCATAAATAATTCAGCTTGTTTATTATCCGAGTAAGGTGCTGCAATATTTCCTCGTTCCCCAACTAAAATTTCGTAAATTTTCCCGTCTTCTTTTACGATTTTCTCACGGATAAGCTCCCAGCCATTTTCAATAAACCATTCACGTATGTGATGTGCTGCAATGTTCGGCTGTAAAATTAAACGTGTTACACCTTCTAACTTTTCTTTACCACTTTCTAAAATGTCACGAATTAGTGCTCCACCCATACCAGCAACTGTAATTACATCTACTTCCCCTGGTGTAATTACTTCTAATCCATTCCCTTTACGAACGTCCACTTTATCTTGTAAGCCACTTTCAGCTACAGTTGCTTGCGCAGAACGAAACGGCCCATCTACAACTTCTCCTGCAACTGCTTTTGTAGCAATATTATTTATAATTGTATAACACGGTAAATACGCATGATCCGACCCAATATCAGCTACTGTAGATCCTACTGGAATCTCGCGCACAACTTCTTCTAATCGTTTTGAAAGCTTTACTTCATTCATGTATTTCCATTACTCCTTCTCTTGTCAGTCTGTCTCCATGATAATGAATTTATAGTAGTTGTTGCAAGCCCATAACAACAATTCCATTCTCTATTACTCATCGTATTTTAGAAAGTATAGAAAAACAAGCCTTTTGCAAAAGCAAAAGGCTTGTTTTATGGAACCTTATTTTTTCTTAGATAGCCAATCAGCTACTTTAGCCGCTTGATCAGCTGGTACTAAATTGGCCGGCATGTTACCTTTTCCTTTCGAAAGAATTTCTTTAATTTCATCCTTTGAAAGTTTTCCACCAATTTTTTGTAAATTAGGCCCTACCGCCCCTTGTAACTGATCACCATGACAGCTCGTACAGCTTTGCTTCACAATATCCTCTGGCTTTGATGCTGTTTGCGCTGGCTTCCCGCCATTTTTTGCATCAGCTAACTCTTTAGATTTATTTAGCCCCTGAAATGAAAATACAAACATAACGATAATACCTAATGCTGCAATAAGAGCGAACGGAATCAGCGGATTACGTTTCATATCTCTTCTCCCCCCTCTATACCTCTAAATAGTTAGATGATTCAGTCATTTCCATTGTACTTGAAAACGCTCTATCAGAAAAGAGTAAACTATCACTTGTTGAAAATATTCCATAAATTCAGTTTATTGTTTTTTATTGTTATATCGCTTATTATTTCGATAATTATTAACGTTTCTCATCATATTTTTCGCTTTTCTACATATTTTTTTGTATAGAATAAACAAAATTAATCGAAAAATCGAAAAATGAGCATTTGCAAATCAAAAGACAATTCTGTAAAATAAATTACAAGAAATTGTAATCGTTGCCGATAGCTAAATTTTAACAAAAATTAACAAAATAAAAAAGTTTACTTCACAAAAGTGAAGTAAACTTAAAGTTAGCCTATTCTAAGAAATCCTTAAGACGCTTACTACGACTTGGATGTCTTAATTTGCGAAGTGCTTTCGCTTCAATTTGACGGATACGTTCTCTCGTTACGCCGAATACTTTCCCAACTTCTTCTAGCGTACGAGTTCGTCCATCATCTAAACCGAAACGAAGACGTAGAACATTTTCTTCACGATCTGTTAGTGTATCTAACACATCTTCTAATTGTTCTTTTAGCAATTCATACGCTGCATGGTCCGCAGGCGATGTTGCTTCTTGGTCTTCAATAAAGTCACCTAAATGGGAGTCGTCTTCTTCACCAATTGGTGTTTCAAGAGAAACTGGCTCCTGTGCAATTTTTAAGATTTCGCGTACTTTTTCTGGCGCAAGATCCATTTCTTCACCAATCTCTTCAGGAGATGGTTCACGTCCTAAATCTTGTAACAATTGACGTTGTACACGAATTAACTTATTAATCGTTTCAACCATATGAACTGGAATACGAATTGTTCGCGCTTGGTCTGCAATCGCACGTGTAATTGCTTGGCGAATCCACCAAGTTGCATACGTACTAAATTTGAAACCTTTACGATAATCGAACTTTTCAACCGCTTTAATTAGACCCATATTTCCTTCTTGGATTAAGTCTAAGAAAAGCATACCACGGCCCACGTAACGCTTTGCAATACTTACTACAAGACGTAAGTTCGCTTCCGCAAGACGGCGTTTTGCTTCTTCATCGCCTTCTTCAATACGCGTCGCAAGTCGAATTTCTTCTTCAGCGGATAGTAAGTCAACGCGACCAATTTCTTTTAAGTACATACGAACAGGATCATTGATTTTCACACCTGGTGGCACACTTAAATCATTAAGGTCGAATTCTTCTTCCGTTTTTGTAATTTGGCGATTATTAGGACCTTCTTCGTTGTCGTTATCGCCAACTAAGTCAATCCCTTGTTCACCTAAATATTCATAGTATTCATCCATTTGATCGGATTCAATTTCAAATCCATTCATGCGTTCTGCGATCTCTTCATATGTAAGAACGCCACGTTTTTTTCCGACCTCAGTGAGTTGTTCTTTCACTTGCTCAAGGGTCATTTCAGTTTCAATTTGTTTAGAACGAGCTGGTTTGTCAGCCATCTGTTCCCCTCCTTACGCGAGATACAAACATTCATTATACTAAATCTTTACCAAAAAAGCTATTTTCTCGCTTTTTGATTTTGTAAATATGCTACATAATATTTAGCAGCCTCTACAGGATCTGTTTTTTCCATCTGTTTTACTTTAAAGATGATTTCCATCTTTACAAGTTTTTCCTTATGACGTCTAAGCGTCTCTAAATGGCCTTGTAACACTTCTTCTGTGTATTCTGGATTAATAAATTCATCCGTCGAAATATCAGTGATAATGTTTTTCAACTTTTCATCAGAGAGCCAACTTAAAAATGTTCCGACTGAAGGTTCATTTCCCTTTTCATAATATGCGTATAGTTCATATAAAATCCCTTTATGTTCTTCTGTATGAAAATCTTCTATATGGGATTCCATGCGAACGGCTACTTCTGCACTTTGCAACATATGATAAATAATTTCTCTTTCTGCCCTTTCAAAACCTGTTAACTTCGGTTTTGTTTGAACAACTTGAGACGGCTTAGAAACCTGCTTTATTTGTTTTTGCTGTACCTTTTGTTCTTTGCGATATTGGTGCAATTGATTCAAAAGTGTTTCCATTGAATAAGAAAACTCTTGCGATAACGACTTCAAATATGATTCTGCCTGCATCGCGTCTTGTAACAACGACAACTCTTTTAAAACACTTTTCACATATTCTTCTTTGCCAGACTCATCTTGCAAATTTTTCCCTAAACGCAAATAATTTATTTTAAAACCAACAAAACTTATACTTGATTTCACAAGATTTTCAAAAGCGGTTGTCCCATATTGTTGCACATATTCATCAGGATCAAGCTTATCTGGCAAGGATGTGACTTTCACTTGGCAACCAACTTTTAACAGTAATTGCCCTGCTTTCATCGTCGCTTCTCGTCCTGCTTTATCACCATCATAGCAAAGAACAACAGTTTCAACGTTACGTCGCAGAAGTTTTGCTTGTTCTTCAGTTAAAGCTGTTCCCATTGTCGCAACAGCTTCTTCCACACCACTCTTTACCGCAGCTAGTACATCGGCATACCCTTCAAAAAGGACTACTTGCCCACGCTTTCTAATAAACGGCCTTGCTTGGTGGAAGTTATACAACAATTTACTTTTGTGAAAAATCGGTGTTTCAGGGCTATTTAAATATTTCGGAGTGTCATCTCCTAAAGCCCTTCCACTAAACGCTATCACCTTACCTTGTAACGTATGGATTGGAAACATAACTCTTCCACGGAAGCGATCATAATGACTACCATCCTTCTCACTTCTTATTAGAAGACCGGCTTGTTCCATACTAGACAGCGATAAACCTCTTTTTTGTAAAATTTTCGTTGCAGCATCCCAAGCAAGTGATGCATAACCAATTTCAAACTTCTCAATCATCTCTTTCGTAATACCACGGTTTAATAAATATGAAAGTGCTTCATTTCCCTCTTCCGTATTTACTAATAAATGATGATAATACTTTTTCAAAAGTTCGTGAGCCTGTTGCATGATGACAGTGTCATCAGATATGTCTTCTTGTTGTACTTGCCCTGATGTATACTCTGCAACCGCAATTCCATTTCTTTCACCTAACTTTTGAACAGCCTCGGTAAAAGCAAGTCCTTCCATTTTCATTAGAAAGGAAAATACATTTCCACCTTCTCCACATCCGAAGCAATGAAAAATTTGCTTATCAGATGAAACAGAGAATGAAGGAGAATTCTCACCATGAAATGGACAAAGGCCGAAATAGTTACGTCCCTGCTTTCTAAGTTGAACGTATTCACCAATCACTTCTACAATATCGGATGACGTCCGAATCTGTTCAACAACTTCTTCGGGAATTCTGTTGCCCATAACTCCATCTCCGTGTCGTATTTTGTATTCGATATAAATTAAAAAATTCCTTTATAATTCGACAATATTTTTTCTAAACTTGTTAGAAAGTATTGTCGATCACATTGTGTAAACGACTTCGGACCTCTTCTATAGGCCCTTTGTCTGCGTAACTTCGCAGATACATACTACTATATAAAATTGTATTCATATGCTCATCTATTACAAATGCACCTCTTGAAGACAATACATATACACCTTTTTTACAAGAAGACTAGCAAGCCTCATATACTGTATGATCATGAGATCTGTTACCTTTGCAAGTTGATATATATAAATCAACTTCATCTTGTCCAGAATCTACATAAATCCAATTGCCTTGCTGTTTTCTTGAACGATGAGTATACGATGCGACAAACACAATTTCGACATGAAATTCAGTTCCAACTTGCACAATCTCATCCTTCACGGGATATGCATCTGCATCAACTAATACGTTATTGATGTTTTGCATATTTCTGTATTCTACATCCCTTCTGTGAATCCTTCCATAATGTGCGTTTTCTTGTATAGATTTTGTCGATTTAATGTAATTACATGTCTTTTTTGTAAATCCTATCCCTAGTTTATTCTGAAAAATTAAAGTCTAAACGTAAAATATAGGTTTTTATCACAATTTTTTATTATAATATATTTTCTTCAACTACGCTACATATCCCTTTATTTTTTCGTCTTCTACTTTAGGATAACTAAACCATGCTTTTCACATAATAAAAAAACAGAAGAATATAAGTATAACCACTCCGCTATAATCTATTACTAATCCAACAAGTATCGTATTTCATATGAGCGAAAAAAGCACATTCACCTTCGGTAAATGTGCTAAAACATTTTTTGGTTTTGCACTGCATTCACAATAATATTTGCTGTTTCTTCAATCGCTTTATTCGATACATCAATTACTTGACAATTTATTTTACTAATTACTGCTTCAAAGTGATCAATCTCTTCTTGAATACGATTAATATTGGCATATGTTGCGCCGTCACTTAATCCAAGTGATTTTAATCGTTCTTTTCGAATATGATTTAACTTATCCGGTGTAATTTTCAAACCGAAACATTTCTCTTTTGCCACTTGATATAATTCCTCAGGTGGATCCACTTCTGGTACAAGCGGCACATTGGCAACTTTCAACCGTTTGTTATGAGCTAAGTATTGAGAAAGTGGTGTTTTTGATGTACGTGAAATTCCAATTAACACGATATCCGCTTTTAAAATACCTCGTGCATCTCTACCATCATCGTACTTTACAGCAAACTCAATTGCTTCAATCTTTTTAAAGTACTCTTCATCTAATCTACGAACAACACCCGGCTCATATCTCGGCACTTGCCCTGTAATTTCTTCAATTTGATCGATAAGAGGTCCGATAATATCGTATGCCTCTACCCCTTCTTTTGCAGCCTCTTTCACTAAATACTGGCGCATTTCCGGCTTTACTAACGTAAAACAAATAAGCGCTTGATTACTCTTAGCAATAGAAATCACTTCTTTTAATGTCCCTGTATCTTCTACATACGGTACACGTCTAATATCAGGAGCAAATGGGAATTGCCCCATTGCTGCTCGAACAACTAAATCAGCCGTTTCTCCTACAGAGTCAGATACGACATATACGATTTTATTATCCATTACATTACCTCACTTTAAACAAATTACACTTATTCGTTATTTACTAGGTTTACAAACGCACGTGTAATATTTGTTTTTGTAATTCGTCCAATTACTTCTAAACCTTGCTTCGTATCTTTCACAACCGGCATCGCATCAATCTGTCTTTCTATTAATTCCATCGCAATATCATATAAAGAATCTTCTCTACGACACATGGCAATGTTTGGCATCCTTGTCATGATAATATTAACCGGAAGAGAGGTTAAATCCTGCTTCCCTAAGCTAGCTCTTAATAGATCTTTTCGAGACACAACACCAACTAATAGTGTAGATTGATCTACAACAAACAATGTACCAACATCCTCTAAAAACATTGTACAAATTGCATCGTATACTGATACATTTTTATCAATTACAGCCGGTCTAGATTGATAATCTTGCACTTTAATTTTCTTAACAGCTTCAGATAATAGCTGCCCCCCAGTTTTCCCCGTATAAAAATAACCTACGCGTGGACGCGCTTCTAAATAACCAGCCATCGTTAAAATTGCTAAGTCTGGTCTTAGCGTTGCACGTGTTAAACCCAATTGCGCAGCAATTGACTCCCCTGTAATAGGACCGTGATCTTTTACAATCTGAATGATATGTTCTTGCCGTTTATTCAGCTCTATGATAATCACCACCTTTAATGCACAACGAAAAAAGTTATACTATCTCTTAAATATTATATACTAAATATGCTATTCGAAAAAGAAAGTATGTAAAAAGGACCGTATACGGCCCCAAATTATATTTGAAACTTATCAAGTTGCTCTAGGAAACGTCTTGATTTCAAATAAATTCCGCAATATTCATCATAATATGTATTCAATACTAAGCGCATTTGTTTTTTTGTGCTATCCTTCACTGATACATTGCCGAGCCTATGTAAATCGAAATGGAAGAAAAGACGTAACAATTTATGTACAGCTTCTCCCACCGGTATACGATACGGATCTTGCTCCGCATGACGTGAGCACAGAAAACCGCCTTCCCTGACAGAGAAGGCGACAAAATCTGTTTCTTGATGACAAATCGCACATGTATCAAAATACGGGCGCATCCCTAATACAGGAAGCATTTTCGTTTGATAAATTAATGATAATACTTCTGGATCAACACCCTCACACATATAATGCAACGTTTGATATAACATTTCAAATAAGTACGGATTATGTTTTTTATCTTCTGTTGCTTTATCAGTTAACTCAACAACAAATGATGCATAAGCAGTTAAAAATATATCCTCGCGAATTTCTTTCATAGTTGAAATAATCTCGCCTTGTTGCAAAGTTCCAAGCCCAGATCCCACTTGAATAAGAAAATGCCCATGTGTCATAAGTTGCGAAACAGATGCTAACCGACTTTTCGGTTTTTTCGCTCCTCTTGCCATTGCACTTATCTTACCGAATTCTCTTGAGAATATTGTAACAATCTTATTCGTTTCTCCGTAATCTGTCGTACGGATAACGATGCCCTCAACTTTTTGAAACATGTTCGTCACCATCCAAGGTTTGAACAAAACGGGTCAAGAAATTGGAGAGTCTAGATGCGCTAGCTCCTCATCATGTTGATCCATCTCATCGTTTACGTCTTTTTCCATCTCTTTTAAAAGCAAATACGTTTCAATGCTTCCTGTTTTGGAGAAAAACTTCCAGGTAAAATCTAGCATAAGAATCCACCTTTCTCAATAAGCGTAGCCTATAAACCAATTTCCTTTGTTATTAAATTGACCCATTTTGTCCATTTTCATGTGAGAAAAATTTTTCCTAATTTATTAAAGTTTACAAAAACCAATAATCAGCGGATGAGCAAACATCCACTGATTACAGCCTTACTTTATTTTAGTACTCGTCTTCGCGGAAACCAAGATCACGAAGCTGAGACATCTTATTGCGCCAATCTTTTTGTACTTTTACCCATACCTCTAAAAATACTTTAGAACCAAGAAGTGCTTCAATATCAAAACGAGCTCGTTTCCCGACTTCTTTTAACATCTTCCCTTGTTTCCCAATAATAATTCCTTTTTGTGACGCACGTTCAACAACAATTGTTGCATTTATATAAACTGCACCGCCCTCACGCTTCTGAATTGCATCAATAACAACCGCTACAGAATGTGGCACTTCTTCACGTGTTAAATGTAGTACTTTTTCACGAATAAGCTCTGCAATAATAAATCGCTCCGGATGATCCGTTACTTGATTATCTGGGTAGTATTGCGGTCCTTCTGGTAAATATTTTTTAATTGCTCCAATTAACGCTTCTACATTATTACCGTCTAATGCAGAAATTGGTACACTCTCTGCAAACTCATGTAGTTTACGATATTGATCAATTAACTCTAATAATTGCTCTGGATGAACTTGGTCAATTTTATTAATTACCAAAAATACCGGTTGTTTCGTTTCTTGTAATTTCTCAATAATGAATTCCTCACCACGACCAAATCCTTCAGTTGCATTGACCATAAACAGAACAATATCAACTTCTTTCAATGTCGTTTGAGCCATCTTCACCATGAAGTCACCTAGTTTATGTTTCGGTTTATGTATTCCTGGTGTATCAATGAAAATTACTTGTGAATCATTTTCTGTATATACGCCTTGAATTTTATTACGAGTCGTTTGTGGCTTGTCACTCATAATGGCAATTTTTTGGCCGATAATACGATTTAAAAATGTAGATTTCCCAACATTCGGTCTACCAATAATAGAGACAAAACCTGATTTATAACCTTTTCTATTCATGTAAATCCTCCGCTAAAAATGCTCCTGGTAACAATTCTCCGACTGTCGTCTCTTGAACGTCACCATGTAAATTTGATAGGTATACTTTCGTATCCTGTTTACATAATTCTACCATAACTTGTCGACATGCTCCACAAGGAGGTACTGGGCGTTTTGTATCTGCTACAACCGCAATAGCTACAAACTCTTTATCCCCTTCAGAAACTGCCTTAAATAAAGCAGTTCTTTCTGCACAGTTGCATAAGCCATATGATGCATTCTCAACATTACAGCCACGATATACTTTTCCATCGTGCGTTAATAATGCTGCACCTACTTGAAATTTTGAATATGGTACGTACGCTTGTTTACGCGCTTCGATTGCTTCTTGAATTAATTGTTTACTATTCATATCCCGCATCCTTCCTGTTCACAGCTGTGAATAGATACACTCTCTCACTAAAGGCCTTTATAGCACTTCCAAGACTTAATAAAAGCTTCGGAATGCAACTATACCACATACGGTACAAAGATAATAGCACCAATTATAACGGCTATAACTGCAAAGAGTAAAACCGCTCCTGCTGCGACATCCTTTGCAATTTTCGCAAATGGATGTATATCAGCAGTCACTAAGTCTACTGTTTTTTCCACAGCCGTATTTACCATCTCTAAACCCATTACAATCCCTATCACAATAAGTAATACCACCCACTCTATTTTCGTAATATGGAAATAAAAGCCGCAGCATATAACAATGACTGCGGCTAAATAATGAATTCTCATATTTCTTTCATGACGAAGACAAAAGAATATACCAGCTATAGCATATCCAAAACTATCTAAAAGTTTTCCTTTTTTCATCGTCCTAATCCAAATGCTTCTAAAATTTCTTTTTGTCTTCCAAACATTTCTTTTTCATCTTCTTCTGTCATGTGATCATAACCAAGCAAATGTAAAAAGCCATGTAACGCTAAAAACCCAAGTTCCCTATCAAAAGAGTGTCCATATTCTTCAGCTTGCTCTTTCGCTCTTGGAATAGAAATAATAAGATCTCCTAACATACGCGGCATCTCCGCACCGACAATTTCCATTTCACCTTCTCCCATTTCTTCCATAGCGAAAGAAATAACATCCGTAGGCTGATCCTTATCTCGGTAATCACGGTTTATTTCACGAATACGTTCATTATCTACAAACGTAACCGATAATTCTGCCCCTTCTTCTATGTTTTCCATTTGAGCTGCTTTCTCTACCAGCTCTCGAATCAAACTTATATAATCGTCTTTCACTTCTTCTGTTTCATCAATAAAATCAATTAATAAACTCATTCTTTCTCCTTCTCTTCCGGTAGTTCCGGATATGTAATACGCGAATGGAAAATACCATTTAACGTCTCGCATAACGTTTTTCCAACGATTTGTAGCTCTTTAAATGTCAAATCACATTCACTAAATTGTCCATCTTGCAAACGATCTTTAATAATACTTTGCACTAAATTATTAATTTGATCTGGCGTTGGATGATTCATAGAACGCACCGCGGCCTCTACACTATCAGCAATACCAACAATCGCCGACTCTTTAGAAGTTGCTTTGGATCCTGGATAACGGAACATCTCTTCTGTATATTTTTCTTTATCTTCTTTAATCGCCTTATAGTAAAAATATTTAAGTAACGTTGTACCATGATGTTGTCCAGCAATATCAATAATTTCTTGCGGAATATGGTACTCTTCTAGCATCCTCACCCCGTCCGTTACATGAGCGATAATAATATCTTTACTCGTTACAGGGGCGAGTTTATCATGTGGGTTTTCAATCCCCATCTGATTTTCAATAAAGAACTGTGGTTGTACCGTTTTTCCTACATCATGATAATACGCCCCTACACGGGCTAATACACCATTTGCCCCGACTGCTTCACAAGCAGCTTCAGAAAGATTCGCTACCATTACACTATGGTGATATGTCCCTGGCGCTTCTAGCAAAATCTTACGCAAAAGCGGATGATTTGGACTTGATAGTTCCATAAGCTTCATACTTGATACAATGCCAAGTCCACTCTCTAAATATGGTAAAATCCCCATAGCTAACACCGAAGAGATAATCCCTGAAACAGAAGCCATCAATAATTGTGTACCAATTTCAAGAGGCGAAAAATTCCCATTACGCAACAATAATAACGCTGCCAATACGACCACATTTAACACAGAAACGAGTATACCCGCTTGTAAAATCATCGTACGACGATTTTTTTCTCTCAAGAAAATACTAACTGATAGTGAACTTAGTAACACATAGATTCCCACACTATAATTCAGGGTGCTCGTTACTCCTTCATTAAACATAATGCTTCCGCATACAGAAAAAATCATGCTTGTTAAAAAAACAAATCGATCACCAATCATTAGTTTTACAAGTATTGTTCCCATTGCAACTGGAACGACATACGCGATCCCTGCATATTCAAGCTTTTGGAACAAGCTAATGATTTTCATTAAAACGATCGTGATCGACAAAATGGTAATGTACGCTAAAATATACGGTCTATCTTCCCTTTTCCGTTGTAAAAATACTTCAAATTGCTTATGCATAAAGTACAATAGCACACCAATGAGTACCGCTAATCCAACATAGGGTTGAAAACTGTTCCCTTTTTCTAACAGACCAACTAATTTCAACTGATTGTACATATCACTTGAAATCGTTTCACCTTCTCTAACAAGGACTTGCCCTTGAAGAATATAAACAGGTGGAACTAAATCTTCTTCCGCTTTTCTCTTCTCTTTTGTTAAGGTCGGATCATAAAAATAGTTTGCAGAAATCGCATATTTCCCTAACGCCTTAATAGATTCCTTTAAACCATTATCAACATTAACACTATTCATCTCACTTACATATCGTTCCTTCGCATCCTTCAATTCGTCCATTTTAATATGCTCAGTCATGATACTATTAATAGCTGTAACTGCTGCATCTTTTGCTAATACTAATTGGTTCGAATCTGCATTAATTAAGTTTAGTAAGTTTAAATCAGATAATTCTTTCGTTAAATCAGTGGGCAATTTTTTTTTCAACTTGTCCACTTTTTCAGCATCAGTAATCTTTTTTTGCTCATCCGGCCCAACCGCTTTAATCTCTTGTATCACTTCATCTACTTTAGCAAAGACGTCATTCACAATATCCACTTTATTTTGTTTATACTCACTTTTATATGTATATTGATCTTCAACTTTTGTAGCGGCTTCTTTTTTCTTTTTGTCCGTTGTAACTTTATCTTCAATTTTAATAGGAGAATGGATTGTTTTTTTCGCAATAGAATATGTTGTAACATCTAATTGCTCTGGTTTTACATTATTCATAAGTGCAAAAAACAGCACTGCTCCTAATAAAACGTAAGAAATCCAACTTAGTTTTTTCGAATGTTGTAAATTACGAAACCACTTAGAAATTTCTTGAGATCTTGACATGATTTCAATACCTTCTCCTCTCCAGAAATAAAGTGAAACTATTTATAGCTTTCGTTTCTTCTAACAAGCGACACTTTTAGAATCATACGTCATTTATCGCTTATACTCTTCTTCTTTCATGATAGTAAAAAAATTGCTATTCGCCAACCTTATCATACAAAAAGAAATGATCCTGACAAATAGGATCATTCCATTTTATCATACGCCTCAATAATACGTTGCACTAACGGATGTCTCACAACGTCGCTTTGCTCTAATGTAATGAACGAAAGTCCCGATACACCAGATAAAACATTTGTAGCAATAGAAAGACCTGATTTTGCCCCTTTTGGCAAATCTACCTGCGAAGGATCCCCTGTTATAACCATTTTAGAACTAAAACCTAATCTTGTTAAAAACATTTTTATTTGGACACCAGTTGTATTTTGCGCTTCATCTAAAATAACAAATGAATCATCAAGCGTACGCCCTCTCATATAAGCAAGAGGCGCAATTTCAATTACACCTCGCTCCATCATACGCTGCGTATATTCTTGTCCAAGAATATCGTGCAGTGCATCATACAATGGACGTAAATATGGATCTACCTTCTCTTTTAAATCCCCTGGTAAAAAACCTAAACTCTCTCCAGCTTCTACAGCAGGCCTTGTTAGAATAATTTTCTTTACATACCCTTGTTTTAACGCTCTTACAGCCATTACTACAGCTAAGTACGTTTTTCCAGTTCCAGCAGGTCCTATCCCAAATACAATATCATTCTTCTTCATCGCATGAATATATCGTCTTTGTCCCATTGTTTTTACACGAATAGATTTACCCTTTGCCGTTTTAAAAATTTCTTCTTCATATAACTCTTCAAATTGAGCAATTTTCCCTTGTTGTGCGAGCTGAATTGCATACGCAACATCTCTTTCTGTAATGGATACACTTTTACGAATAACAACAAGTAATTGCTGTAAGATTTTTTCTACGAGTGTCACGTTTTCATCTGCCCCAGACACATGAACTGTTTCACCTCTAGTTACGATAGATACATTAAGTTCTCGTTCCATTACTTTTAAATGAGCATCATTGACTCCAAAAAGAGCGATTGCTTCGTTAGTATTTTCCAATTGTTGGTTCATTTCTACTAATTGTTCTGCCATTACTCAGTCTCCTTGAATATCGGATTCGGATATCGGTTGTGACTCTGCAATATTTTCAATTACAGTATAATGCAATGTAACTTTTAGTTGATCCGCCTCAACCTCTTTACTCAAAATCTTATCACTTACAATCATAGCATGTTCATCCAATTTTTTCTTTAGTTCTTTTTCAGCCATCTCTTTCGCTACTTTCAATGCCTGTTTTTCTGTGTATTCTCGATTCGCTTCTTCCTCTTCTCGTACAATATCTTTTTCATATGCAATCGGTAATGTAAAACCAAATAATTTCACATCATGTTTTACATGTTCAGTACGAGAGCGTTTATACTTATCATGTTGAAATCCCCATATTTTTATTTTTGCACTCCCAAACTTAAGAAAGTATTCATTATACGCATTACCAGTATACACTTGAAATTGTGTTTTCAGCGGCACACTCACCTCGGATGTATACCAAGTTTCTCCATATACAATACCTTTCGCCGAAACAACTGACGGGTTTTCCTCATTACCATATATACCTGATACAAGAAGTTGTCCTTTTTCAACATGGTCATTTTTCATAACGACTGGTTTCCCAACCTCTACAAACGTTTTTGTAATAATTGCTTCTTTTTTTGCCACTAAATTTTGCGGATGTTGTTCCTTTTCTTTTTTCGGCTCGTTTTTTTCCACAATTTTAAAATGATAGGTGGTCCCTCTTACTTCCAGCCCCGCCCAAGTAATCGCATTAATATTGTCCGTCAAATGGCGTTGCACATCTTCTACACTAGGCATTTGAAACTGTAGTTTTCCTTTCTTAATACCCATTTTATCCAATTCTTTCATCAATATATATTCTGTTTCAGGTTTCGCTCCTGTAATCTCAATTTTCCAAACCATATTTGACATTGCAATCATACCAAAAAAGAAAATTAAAAAACCGATTAAAAACCCACTATTTTTAATTAAACGCTTATTCCAAAAAGGAAAACCGTAGCGTCCAATGAAATATAATTTGCATTCATTTTTTCTATAAATTGGTTTTAATTTTTTCACATCGCGTAACAACATACAAAAAACTAACGTTTCATCAGCAATCTTCTTAACATCCCAAACTAATAATTTTCTACGTACGCATTCATTAACGAACCGTTCCGCTCCTCTACCTTCAATTCGTACTTTTACATATCCAAGCCACTTTATAAACCATTTATTTTTCATCTACTACCTCCACTACCTTTCCCAAAAGTAGACATACTACTTTTCACTTTAATTAGCAAAATAGCTCGTACGAAAATGAAATAAAGAGTTTTACTGCCCATAAATAGCGAGATAACTGAATAGTAAGGTCGAATCACGAGAATAAAGAAGAAAAACTTCACATACGGAAGTTTCCCTCACTCTTTTTGCTTTTCACTTTCTAAAAACATCACTTGCTCAATGATCCCTTCAAGCAAAAGCTCCTCTGGAAGGATTGTTTTAATAACGAAGGATTGCCCCTTAATTAATAATTGACCATGTTTTAGCAACAATCTTACTTCTTTATCTGAAAACACTAATAAACCTTGATGATTTTCTATATAGATATGCACTTGCCCAACAAGCGTGATCCGAGGTAGATCCATTAGCACATCCACTGGCAGGTCTATTTGCTTCGTTAACCAATTCTTCATTTGTTCTAATTTTTTCATCTTAAAAGACCTCCTCTCATCCCATATGTATGAAAAAAGAGCTTGTAATATCACGTCCAAACTGAAAAAAAGCATAAAAAAACGTCTCATACGAAATGAGACGTTTTTTTATGCTAATAGCTGGATAACCAGCTTATTCACAAGTGATCCGTCTGTTTTACCTTTTACTTTCGGCATAACAGCAGTCATCACCTTACCCATATCTGCTTTTGATGTCGCACCAACTTCAGAAATAACTTGCTTGATTACATCAATCAGGTCTTCTTCAGTTAATTGCTCCGGCAAATATGCGCTTAAAATCTGAATTTCACTTTGCAGTTTATCAACAAGGTCTTCACGACCAGCTTTTTTAAATTCAAGGAGGGAGTCCTTATACTGTTTTACTTCACGAGCTAAAACTGTTAATTCCTCTTCTTCAGTAAGAGTATGTTGCAGTTTAATACCTTCATTTTGTAAAGCAGCCTTAACCATACGAATAACGGTTAATTTTTCTTTTTGTTTATTCTTCATCGCTTGTTTCATATCATCGTTTAAACGACCGAGAAGACTCATAACTTACACCCTCTCTTAGAATTTACGCTTTCTTGCCGCTTCAGATTTCTTCTTACGTTTTACACTTGGTTTTTCATAAAACTCGCGCTTTCTTGCTTCAGCAAGTGTACCAGTTTTAGAAACCGATCTTTTAAAACGGCGAAGTGCATCCTCCAAAGACTCGTTTTTACGAACGACTGTTTTTGACATTCTCTTTCCCTCCCTCCGAAACATCACACTTACATACTAACTTCAGCATGCAAAAAGAAACACTTCTTCAGCATGTCTTTTACGATTATAATACATTTTATCACTTCAGGTCAACTATTTGACAGAATAAAAGAGGAATAGATGCTCTTCCTTTTTTAAAGCTATGCAAATAGCTATCATCCTTTTCCACTGAAGACAACTATATTTTTATCATTGCACCTTTTCAACACTTAACTTTTCCATGAAAAAAGAAAGCATGCAAACCGTTTCCGTTTGCATGCTTTTTTTACGCGCTCGCTGATTCTTTTTTCACATCATCTTCAATAACACGAACAAATTGCGCTTCGTTATATGGATAACCAGCTTTCGTAATTTTCACTTTCACTAGCTTACCAATTAATTCTTCTGACCCTTCAAAGACAATTTTCAAATAGTTATCTGTATAACCTACATATAACCCTTCACGGTCGCCATCTTTAAATTGCTCTTCCGGGATAATTTCAAGTACTTCTCCTTCAAACTGTGAAGCATACTCTTTCGCTAATTGATTAGATAGTTCAATTAGACGGTGAACACGATCATTCTTCACATCTTCAGGAACTTGATCTTCCATACGCGCTGCAGGTGTTCCCGTACGTTTTGAATAAGGGAATACGTGTAACTCAGAGAAGCGATTCTCTTTAATGAAATTGTACGTTTCCATAAATTCTTCTTCTGTTTCACCCGGGAAGCCAACAATTACGTCTGATGTAATCGCAAGACCTGGTAACGCTTCTTTCAAACGATCTAAACGCTCTTGGAAAAATTCCATTGTATACTTACGACGCATACGTTTTAATACAGTATTAGATCCTGATTGCAACGGAATGTGCAAGTGGCGTACAACTACTTCAGATTTGTCTAACACTTCAATTACTTCATCTGAAATTTGACTCGCTTCAATAGAAGAAATACGAAGACGTTTTAATCCACCTACTTCTGCTTCCATATCACGAAGTAATCCAGCTAAGTTATAATCTTTAATATCTTCACCGTATCCACCTGTATGAATACCAGTTAATACGATTTCTTTATAGCCTGCATCCACTAATTGCTGCGCTTGTTTAATAACTTCTTTTCCATCACGAGAACGCATTAAACCACGCGCCCAAGGAATAATACAGAACGTACAGAAGTTATTACAACCTTCTTGTATTTTTAATGAAGCACGTGTACGATCCGTGAAATATGGTACATCAAGTTCTTCGTATACACGTGTTTTCATAATGTTACGGACAGCATTAATTGGTTGACGCTCTTTACGGAATTCTTCGATGTATCCTAACATCTTTTCACGATCTTGTGTACCAACTACAATATCTACACCTGGAATTGCCATAATTTCAGCTGGAGATGTTTGCGCATAACATCCCGTTACACAAATAACCGCATCTGGATTTTGACGCACAGCACGTCTAATTACTTGACGGCTTTTTTTATCTCCAGTATTTGTTACTGTACATGTATTAATAACATATACATCAGATTTCTTTTCATATTCAGTTCTTTCATAACCACCTTGTTTAAACAATTGCCAAATAGCTTCTGTTTCATAGTGGTTTACTTTACAACCTAACGTGTGGAACGCAACAGTTGACATTGATCATCACCCCATCAATTCAAAATGATAAGAAGCAGCACTTAACGCATAAAGCGGTGCCGTTTCCGTTCTTAAAATCCTTGGTCCTAAACTACATAGTACAAATTTATGTTCACGAAGCGCTGTAATCTCTTCCTCAGCTAAACCGCCTTCTGGGCCAAATACAATTAATAGCTTTTGACCTGGTTTCATTGTCGTTAAAGCTTTCGCAAAATTAGATTTCTCGCCTTGTTTTGCTTCTTCTTCATACGCAACAAGACAAACATCATACTCACCACTCATTGAAAGCAATTGCTTAAACGATGCTGGAGCATGTACTTCTGGAACTTCACTTCTATGCGATTGTTCCGCAGCTTCTTTCACAATTTTTCTTAAACGCTCAACTTTTTTATCAGCTTTTTTCGCATCCCATTTTACGATAGAGCGAGATGCTTGAAATGGTAAAAATGCGGCTGCCCCAAGCTCGGTTCCTTTTTGAAAAATTAACTCTAGCTTGTCTCCTTTTGGCAGTCCACTTGCAATCGTCACGAACACAGGAAGTTCACTTGATGCCTCTACCCATTCTACAATAGCTGTCTCAACAAATTCACTGGTAATTTCATCAATTGAACATACTGCTGTTTTTCCGTTTACACAGCAATAAATGTGATCACCAGCTGACATACGCATTACTCTCGCAATGTGATGTACATCATCACCTACAATGCGAATCTTTGCTTCACTTACATGTTTTTCTTCTACAAAATAACGTTGCATATAATCACCTTAGTAGAGTTTCGTTCCTTTCGTAAGTCAACACTTACGAAAAGAACGAAACGTTATCATTTTTCATATAACAAACGGCAAGTCCCTCACCTTATAGTGAGAGACTCCCCTTTTCATTATAAACTAAAATCTATATTACGCATTTCGTGCAATAATTGCTACCCAATCATCCATTCGTAATACTTCTTCAATTGTAAATCCAGCTTTTTCTAACGCCTCAGAAATTACTTTTTCTTTCGCTGCAATAATACCAGATGTAATGAATAATCCACCTGATTTTACAACTCGTGCTGCATCTTCAGGGAATAGAAGAATAATTTCTGCTAATAAATTCGCTACGATTAAATCAACAGGTCCTTCAATACCTTCTAAAAGACTATTTTGTCCAACAGATACGATATCATCTGTTTTATTTAAACGTACATTCATTTCCGCACTTTCCACTGCAACTGGATCTAAATCGTATGCTTGAACAGAAGACGCACCCAATTTTGCCGCTGCAATACTAAGTACACCTGAACCCGTTCCTACATCAATGACAGTATCACCTGATTGAACTGTTTTTTCTAAAGCACGAATACACATCGTTGTTGTTGGATGAGTTCCTGTACCAAACGCCATACCCGGGTCTAATTCAATGATTTTTTCATCCAGAGAAGATGGTGTGTATTCTTCCCATGTCGGTACGATTGTGAATGTATCAGAAATTTGTACTGGATGGTAATACTTTTTCCAAGCAGTAGCCCAATCTTCTTCATTGACTTCGTTAATGGTAATATTTCCAGTACCAATTTCAATGTCGTAAGATGGAAGCACATCAATAGATGATTTTACACCCGCAATCGTTTCCTGTAAAGAATCCGTTTGTGGGAAATATGCTTTTACTAATACACCCTCTGCCGGGTATTCATCTGGGTTCAATGCATAAATTTCACCATATTGTTGCTCGCGCTCTTTCGTCAACTCTGCTGGATCCTCAATTGCAACTCCACTAGCACCAGCTTCATGTAAAATATGAGAGACAGCTTCTACTGCTTCTTCTGTTGTATGAATACTAACTTCTGACCATTTCACAATTTACCAACTCCATTTTTTATTTCCATTATTCCCCTTTGAAAGCACGTTTAAGCTTTCCGAATAAACTATCATCCTGCTCTTCTTGCCCTGCAAATTCACGTAATAAATCTTTTTGATGTGAATTTAATTTTGTTGGTACAACAACACGAACGACTACATATTGATCTCCTTGACCGTATCCACGTACGTTTGGAGCACCTTTTCCTTTTAAGCGGAATTCTGTTCCTGTTTGTGTTCCTGCTGGAATTTTCAGCTTCACTTTCCCATGAACAGTAGGAACTTCTACTTCAGCACCAAGTGCCATTTGCGCAAATGTTAATGGCATTTCGCAAATAATATGATCACCTTCACGCTCGAAGAATTCATGATTTCTTACATGAACAACTACATATAAATCTCCTGCCGGTCCACCATTTACGCCCGCTTCACCTTTTCCAGATACACGAATTTGTTGGCCATTATCAATACCAGCTGGAATCTTAACGTTAATTTTTTTACGCTTACGTACTTTACCTGAACCGTGACATGTCGTACATTTTTCTTTAATCATTTGACCAGTTCCTGAACAATGACCACAAGCTTGACGGTTTACAATACGACCAAACGGTGTATTTTGTTCTACACTTACTTGACCTGATCCTGAACAATGTTTACATGTTTCTTTTGAAGTTCCTGGTTTTGCCCCGCTACCTTTACAAGTATCACATGGATCTTCTACTGGAATTTCAACGTTTAACTCTTTACCAAAAATAGCTTCTTCAAAGTCTAAAGTGACTTGATATTGTAAGTCAGCACCTTGGCGCGGAGCATTTGGATCACGACGTCTGCCGCCACCGCCGCCAAAGAACGAACTAAAGATATCTTCAAAACCAAAGCCACCGCCGAAGTCTCCTCCGCCACCGAAGCCTTGATTTGCACCAGCATGACCAAATTGATCGTACTGCGCACGCTTTTGATCATCGCTCAACACTTCGTATGCCTCTTGTACTTCTTTAAACTTTTCAATTGCATTTTCTTCTTTACTTACGTCTGGATGGTATTTTTTAGCCAAACGACGATACGCTTTTTTAATTTCATCTTTTGAAGCGCCCTGGCTAAGTCCAAGGACCTCATAATAGTCTCGTTTACTCATAAATTTGCAACCCCCGAATCTTTCACATAAACGTAATTTTAACACCGAAAGAAAGTGCTTTGCAACAAAGTTTCCTCACTTACAGTATGCAAGCTAAAAAACTTAAGATCCTCACACATTTCTCCTCATTTATGAAAAAAGCCAAAGCCAAGGCACGCTTGACTTTGACTTTTTGTCATCTTACTTATTATGTTTGTACTTAAATTACTTGTCTTCTTTTACTTCTTCAAATTCAGCGTCTACTACATTATCTTTTTTCGCGCC